>NZ_JBFBBA010000064.1:0-26984 GCF_040682455.1 Streptomyces sp. NPDC051183 | reverse complement strand
GACAGTCCTGTCTTTCCGTGGCGGGCCGGCCTGTCAAGGGTGGAGCGCAGCGACATCGCGCAGCGACGCGACCGCAGGGAGCGCCCTTGACAGGGCGGACCGACGCGGAGAGACGCTGGGACTGACGGGAACCCCCCAAACCCGTCAACGCCCCCGGCCAGGAGCAGCACCGCAAAACCCCGCGCCCGACCCGCCCCTCACACCCCCGCCCACCCGCCCCGCCATCTCCAATAACCCCCGCCCCGCCCGCCACCCCCCGCGTACCCTGACTCGATGAGAACTCCACGTCAGGCAGCACGAATTGTCGTTCGCTCCCCCGACGGGGCGGTGTTTCTGTTCCGGGCCGACAACGTCGAGGTCGGCATTCACTGGCTGCCGCCGGGTGGTGGGATCGATCCCGGGGAGAGTCCCGAGGACTGTGTGCGGCGGGAGTTGCGCGAGGAGACCGGGTGGACCGACCTGGAGCCCCGGCGGCTGCTCTGCACCTGGGAGCACGACTTCACGCACCAGGGCATCCCCGTGCGCCAGCACGAGCACGTCTACGTCACCGACGGGCCCCACCGGGAGCCCGTCACCGAGTCCCCCGATGCGCACTGGCGCTGGGTGCCGGCGCAGGCGCTCGCCGCGCTCGGCGAGCCCCTGTGGCCCCCGCGGCTGGCGGAGCTCCTCGCCGACATCCCCGCCGAGCCGGTCCACCTGGGCCTGCTCCGCTGACGCTGACGGCGGCTCAGGCCGTCAGCGCTTCGCGCCCGTCGCGCGGGCGTACAGCGTGGCCGCGTACTCCCCCAGGAGCGTGCTCGTGGAGACGTCGTCCGTGTCGCCGCCCGTCAGGATGCCGATGATCCGGCCGTCCTTGGCGATCCACGCGCTGCCGCTCGTGCCGCCCGGGAAGTCCGCGCAGTCGAAGCGCTGTTCCGTCGCGCTCTCGCGGACCGCGATGCCCGTGCAGGTGCGCGGGACCTTGCGGTCCGCCGGGTAGCCCGTCACCGTGACCTCCTCGCCGGTGCGGCCCGTGGTGTCCAGGGTGGCGGCGCCGGTGACGTCCTCGATGTTGCGGCCCGAGGCGTCGGGGGCGAGGCGGGCGAAGGCGAGGTCGTAGGCGTCGTCGGTGCCTTCGGCCCAGCGGGGGTCCTCGTAGACCTCCTCGATCTTCCAGGTCCCGTACGGGGCCCGCCCGTCGGCGTACGCGGGTGCGAAGATCGCGCCCGCGCCACCGGTCCGCCCGTCGAGCAGGCAGTGCCCGGCGGTGACGATCAGGTTCCGCCTTGGGCTGTGCACGACGGTCGCGGTGCAGAAGTGATCGCCCTCCACAGTGCCTTCGAACAGCGCCCCGGCGATGCGCGTGACCCCGCTGTCCTCGGGCACGGGCCCGTTCGGGCGCGGGCTCGGCGAGGTGGACAGTTGCGGCTGCTTCGGCGCTTGCGACTGCGACGACCGGGTGGTCGAGGACGCCGTCGGGGGCGCCGCCTTCACCTGCGCGGAGGCCGCGCCGTCCGAGGCGGGCACCACCTTCGTCATGACCGCGGACGCACCCAGCGCCGCCACCGCGCACAACACCGTTGTCGCCACAGTCCGCTTGTCCACCACAGACACCCCTCCCAGCTTTGCTCTGGCGAAGCATGCCCTGCCGCCACTTCCGCCGCAAGGGGCTGTCCGGCCGCGGCCTGCGCGCCTCCCGCCCAAGGGTGTTGACACCGCCGTCCGCCCGCCTCACACTCCTCCGTGTACACCGGAAACAGTTTACGGGGGACACAATGCTCGCCGCCGCACTCGTCACCGCCGCCACCACGCTCACCGCCCTGGCCGCCGCGCCCGCCGGCCTCCTCGCCCACCGGGCCGTGCGCCGCGCCCGCGGCGCCGAGGCGCTGCGCATCGACACCCCCCGCGGCATTGACGAGCAGGGCTTCGTCCGCATCGGCGGCATCGACCAGTGGATCTCGGTGCGCGGCGAGGACCGGACCAACCCCGTCATCGTCGAGATCCACGGCGGCCCCGGCGCAGCCAACTCGATCTACACCGCCCGAACCCGCAGTTGGGAGCGGCACTTCACGATCGTCCGCTGGGACATGCGCGGCGCCGGCAAGACCTTCGGCCGCGGCGGCCCGCAGGGCCAGGGCGAGGTCTCCTTCGACCGGCTCATGGCGGACGCCCTGGAGGTCACCCGCCACGCGCTGGCGCGGCTGCGCGCGGACCGCGTCGTACTGGTGGCCAACTCCTACGGCAGCGTCTTCGGGCTGCGCCTGGCCCGCAGCCACCCGCACCTGTACTCCGCCTACGTGGGCACCGACCAGAACATTCAGGCCGCCGGCCGCGACACCTCCACCCACGAGGCGCTGCTGGAGCGGCTGCGCGCCGCCGGGAGGACCAGGCGGCTCGCGCAGGTAGAGGCGATCGGCCCGGACCCGTACGCGTGGACCTCGAAGCAGCGGGCGACGTACGCCAGGCTGAGCGCGCAGAGCGATCCGCTGACGCTGGAGACGCTGAAGAAGGTGGTGGTGGGCTCGATGTGGCTGTCACCGCTGCACTCGCTGCGCGACATGCGGGACTGCTTCAGGGGGCAGTCGTTCTCGGAGCGGATCACCGAGGGCACGGCCGGGTTCGACGACCGGGCGGACGGGACGCGCTTCCAGCTCCCCTTCTTCGTCTTCCAGGGCGAGCACGACGTCCTCACCCCGGCGGCGGCCGCCCAGGCCTTCTTCGACGAGGTCGAGGCGCCGGTCAAGCACTTCGCCCTGATCGAGGGGGCGGGCCACTTCGCCTCGTTCCGCCGCCCGGAGCGCTTCCTGGAGCTGCTCCTGACCCACGTCCGCCCGGCAGTGGCCGGCGGACGTGCGCGCAGCGCCCCGTAGCCCCGTAGCCCCGCAGCCCCGGCGGAAACGGATCGGATCGGCCCCGGGCCCGCTCCGCGCGCGCTCCCGGGGCCGACGGGCGTGCTCATGCCCCCGGCCACAGGCCTTCCGGGGTCAGGCCCAGCAGGTCGATGGCGTTGCCGCGCACGATGCGGTCCACGACGTCCGGCGCGAGGTGGCCCATCTGGGACTCGCCGACCTCCCGGGACTTGGGCCAGGTGGAGTCCGAGTGCGGGTAGTCCGTCTCGTAGAGGACGTTGCCCACGCCGATGGAGTCCAGGTTCTTCAGCCCGAAGGCGTCGTCGAAGAAGCAGCCGAAGACGTGTTCCGCGAACAGCTCCGACGGCGGGCGCAGCACCTTGTCGGCGACCCCGCCCCAGCCGCGGTTCTCCTCCCAGACGACGTTCGCGCGTTCCAGGATGTACGGGATCCAGCCGATCTGGCCCTCCGCGTACATGATCCGCAGGTTCGGGAAGCGTTCGAACTTGCCGCTCATCAGCCAGTCGACCATCGAGAAGCAGCAGTTGGCGAAGGTGATGGTCGAGCCGACGGCCGGCGGGGCGTCCGCGGAGGTGGACGGCATCCGCGACGAGGAGCCGATGTGCATGGCGATGACCGTGCCGGTCTCGTTGCACGCCTCCAGGAACGGGTCCCACTCGTCGGTGTGGATGGAGGGCAGGCCCAGGTGCGGGGGTATCTCCGAGAAGGCGACCGCGCGTACGCCGCGCGCCGCGTTGCGGCGGACCTCGGCGGCGGCCAGCCGGGCGTCCCAGAGCGGGATCAGGGTGAGGGGGATGAGCCGGCCGCGGGCTTCGGGGCCGCACCACTCCTCCACCATCCAGTCGTTGTACGCCCGCACCCCGAGCAGCCCGAGCTCGCGGTCCTTGGCCTCGGTGAAGGTCTGGCCGCAGAAGCGGGGGAAGGTGGGGAAGCAGAGGGCCGACTGGACGTGGTTGACGTCCATGTCCGCGAGGCGGTCGGGAACCGAGAAGGACCCCGGGCGCATCTGCTCGTAGGTGATGACTTCCAGTTTGATCTCGTCGCGGTCGTATCCGACGGCCGTGTCGAGGCGGGTGAGCGGCCGGTGCAGGTCCTCGTACACCCACCAGTCGCCGATCGGGCCGTCGTCGCCCTTGCCTCCCATGACGGGCGCGAACTTGCCTCCGAGGAAGGTCATTTCCTTCAGGGGGGCGCGGACGACGCGGGGGCCGATGTCGTGGTACTTGGACGGGAGCCGGTCCCGCCAGACGTTGGGGGGCTCAACCGTGTGGTCGTCCACCGAGATGATCTTCGGGAAGGTCTCCATGCCCTCACGGTAGCGTCAATCTGACGAACCGTCAGCTAGTTGTACGGTGATCCGTCCGCGATCGGACCACGATCGGTCCGCCGTCGGCCGGCGATCGGTTCCGCAATCCGCCGACGATCCGCCCCCGCTCGCTCCGCCACGGGCTGACGGGTACGAGCAAGACAGGGCAGACTGACCCTTACACCTACGGAAGGCAGGGGGGACACCAGATGGACGGCATACCGGCCATCCCGCACCAGCGGAACCACCCCGAGGCGGCCCGGAGCGCCCGACGTCCCGAGGCCACGGCCCCGAGTGCGGCTGTGGAACGGCCTGTTGCGGAGTCCGTCCACGAAACCACTCCTCCCTCACCGCCCACCGAAACCCCCGAAGCGCACGAGATCACCGAACCCGGCCCCGGCAGCTCCCGGTTCGCCGTCCTCGGCCCCATCCGCGCCTGGCGCGGCGCCGAGCTGCTGCCCTCCGGAACCCCCCAGCAGCGCGCCCTGCTCGCCGTCCTCCTGCTCCGCGGCGGCCGTACCGCCACCGCGCCCGAGCTCATCGACGCGATCTGGGGCGAGGACCCGCCCCAGCAGGCCCTCGCCACCATCCGCACCTACGCCTCCCGCCTGCGCAAGGTCCTCGACCCGGGGCTGCTCGTCAGCGAGTCCGGCGGCTACGCCATCCGCCTCCCCCGCGAGGAGGCCCTCGACCTGGGCATCGCCCGCAGCCTCGCCGCCGACGCCGAGCAGGCCCGCGGCACCGGTGACCGCGCGCTCGCCCGTACGCTGCTCGCCCGCGCCCTCGACGTCTGGGACGGCGAGCCCCTCGCCGGAGTCCCCGGCCCGCACGCCGAGACCGAGCGCACCCGCCTCGACGAGTGGCGCCTCCAGCTCCTGGAGAGCCGCCTCGACCTCGACCTGGAGCTCGGCCACCACGCCGAGGCCGTATCCGAACTCACCGCCCTCACCGCCGCCCAGCCGCTGCGCGAGCGGCTGCGCGAACTGCTGATGCTGGCCCTCTACCGCAGCGGCCGCCAGGCCGAGGCCCTCGCCGTCTACGCCGACACCCGCAGGCTCCTCGCCGACGAACTCGGCGTCGACCCGCGCCCCGAGCTCTCCACCCTCCAGCAGCGCATCCTGCGCGCCGACGCCGAACTCGCCCACGCCGAGGACCCGGCGCCGGCCGCCGCCCCCATCCAGGTAAGGCCCGCCCAATTGCCCGCCACCGTCCCCGACTTCACGGGCCGCACCAGCTTCGTGGCCGAACTGGGCGAGATCCTCGCCGGAGCCGACGGCCAGGTCATGGCCGTCTCCGCCCTCGCCGGCATCGGCGGCGTCGGCAAGACCACCCTCGCCGTGCACGTCGCGCACGCCGCCCGCCCGCACTTCCCCGACGGACAGCTCTACGTCGACCTCCAGGGCACCGAGCCGCGCCCCGCCGAACCCGAGGCCGTCCTCGGCTCCTTCCTGCGCGCCCTGGGCACCCCAGACAGCTCCATCCCCGACTCCCCCGCCGAGCGCGCCGCCCTCTACCGCTCCACGCTCGACGGCCGCCGCGTCCTGGTCCTCCTCGACAACGCCCGCGACGCCGCCCAGGTCCGCCCGCTGCTGCCGGGCACCGCGGGCTGCGCCGCCCTCGTCACCAGCCGGGTCCGCATGGCGGGCCTCGCCGGGGCCCATCTCGTCGACCTCGACGTGATGAGCCCCGAGGAGGCCCTTCAGCTGTTCACCCGCATCGTCGGCGCCGAGCGGGTCGGCGCCGAACGCCAGGCCGCCCTCGACGTCGTCGGCGCCTGCGGCTTCCTGCCGCTCGCCATCCGCATCGCCGCGTCCCGGCTCGCCGCCCGCCGCACCTGGACCGTGTCCGTACTCGCCGCCAAACTCGGCGACGAGCGCCGCCGCCTCGACGAGCTCCAGGCCGGCGACCTCGCCGTCAAGGCCACCTTCGAGCTCGGCTACGGCCAGTTGGAGCCCGCCCAGCAGCGCGCGTTCCGCCTCCTCGGCCTCGCCGACGGCCCCGACATCTCCCTGGCCGCCGCGGCCGCCGTCATCGATCTGCCCGAGCACGACACCGAGGACCTCCTGGAGGCTTTGGTCGACTGCTCCCTCCTGGAGTCCGCCGCGCCCGGCCGCTACCGCTTCCACGACCTCGTACGGCTCTACGCGCGTGCGTGCGCCGAGCGCGACGAACAGCCGCCCAGCGAGCGCGACGCCGCCCTCGACCGGCTGCTGGACTTCTACCTCGCCACCGCCTCCGGCGTGTACGGGCTGGAGCGCCCCGGCGACCGCCTCGTCGCGCACCTGTCCGCCACCCACTACCCCGGGCTGGTCTTCGCCGACCCGCGGGCCGCCCAGGACTGGCTCTACGCCGAGGCCGACCCGCTGCTCGCGTGCGTCCGGCAGGCCTCCGTACGCGCCGGCGGGAAGAGCGCCGGCGGGGACACGCAGGTGCTGCGCCGCGCCGTCGACCTGCTGTGGGCGGCCAAGGACCTCGCCGAGTCGGGGGCCAACTCCAAGCAGTACGAATCGGCCGCGACGGCCCTGCGCGACGCCGCGCACGCCGCCGAGGACCCGCGCGCCGAGGGCCGGGCCCGCACCACCCTGACCAACGTCCACCTCGTCGCCGGCCGCTTCGCCGAGGCCGACGACGAGGCCCGCCGGGCCACCTCGCTGGCCCGTACCGCCGGCGACCCGCTGCCCAGCTGCTGGGCGCCCAACGACCGCGGGATCATCGCCCTGTACGAGGGCCGGCACGCCGACGGCGAGCGGTACCTGCTGGAGGCCATCGAGAACTTCCGGGCCGACGGCAACAACGTCGGCGAGGCCAGCGCGCTGTGCAACCTCTCCCGCATCCACGTGGAGCTGGGCCGCCTGGGCAGCGCCATCGAGCTCGCGCAGCAGGGCATCGCCATCTACGACCGGATGGGCCTGACCCTGCGCCTGGCCAACGGCCGCTACGCCCTCGGCATCGCCCTCACCCAGGCGGGCCGCCTCGCCGAGGCGCTGTCGCAGCTCACCGAGGCGCTGTCGCTGTTCCACGAGAACCGGCAGCCGCTGTGGGAGGGCGTGACCCACTTCCGGCTCGCCGAGGCCCATCTGGCGGCGCGCAGGCCCACGTTGGCCGCCTCGCACGCCGAGCAGGCCATCGCGCTGCGCGGCATCGGCGGGGAGTGGCGCCGGGCCACCGTGCTGACGGTGCTGGGCAAGGCGCTGCGGCGGCTCGGCCAGCGGGACCGGGCGCGGGTGTGCTGGCGGGACGCGGAGGTCGTTTTCACGCAGCTCGGATCGTCCGAACTGCGGGAAGTCCAGGCCTTGTTGGCTGCCGAGATCGCTGCTTGAGGCGTGCCTGCGGATGCTGAACGAAGCGTTCATCGTTCGTTTATCGCCGCGCGCCAGTATGGGGTTCATCGACTCGGCGTGTCGGGGGGCGCGGGAGTCGGCTGGAGGACCACCCGTTCGGCGGTCCGCGGGGGAATCGCCGAACGGGCCCGACCCATCCATCAGGAGATCCGATGACGACGAACGAGAACATCCTGCCGAACGACGGCGACATCAAGCCGCTGGACAACCACGCTTCCGGTGCGCCGATCAAGCCGCTGGACAACCACGCGTCGGGCATCGAGATCAAGCCGCTCGACAACCACGCCTCGGACGAGGACATCGTGACGCTGGACAACCACGCGTCCGGTCCGCGTCCGTAGGACGCAAGGCGTACCACGGGGGGGGACCGGGGGTCACGGGGGACCAACGGGGTGCAACGGGGGAACGGCGGTCGCGGTGGCCCGGAGGGGGAGCCACCGCGGCCGCCGTATGCGTGTGGCCGGCCGACCCGGTGCACGGGTGCCAGGCTGCCGGGCTGCCCGGGTGCCGGGCGCGCGGTGTCAGCCGAGCCGGAGCAGCCGCTGCACGCCCCGGGCGGCTTCGAGCAGCGCCGGGGTGAAGCGCTCCAGCTCCGCGCGGGTGGTCAGGAAGGTGACCGTGGTCAGGCTGACCGCGCCCACCGGTACTCCGGCCCGGTCGAAGACGGCCGCGGCCACGCAGCGGACCGAGGGCTCGTTCTCCTCGTCGTCCACCGCGTACCCGCGGGCCCGGACCGCGCCGAGTTCCCCGGCGAGCGCTTCCCGGTCGGTGAGGGTGCGCGGGGTCAGGGCCGGCATTCCGGCGGCTCGCACGACCGCATCGGCCTCGGCGGGCGCGAGGTGCGCGAGGACGGCCTTGCCGACCGCGGTGGAGTGCATGGGGATGCGCACGCCGACGCGCGAGGCGGTGCGGAAGGGCTGGTTGCTCTCGATCTTCCTCACGCAGGTCAGCGCGTCGCCGCTGCGCAGCGCCAGTTGGACGGCCTGGCCGGTGCCCCGCTGCAGGAACTGCAGCAGTTCGACGATGCCCGCGGGCCGTTCGGCGCCGATCTCCGCGGCCAGGGTGCGCAGCCGCAGGCCGATGCCGTAGCTGCCCTCGCCGTCGGTGACGGCGTAGCCCTGCTGGATGAGGGAGGACAGGATCCGGTAGGTGCTGGACTTGGGCACTCCGGTGGCCGCCGCGAGTTCCGCGAGCCGGTGCGGCCCGCCGGGCTCGGCCAGCGCCTCGGTGATCCGCAGGGTCTTTTCGAGGGCGCTGCCGGCTGCGGAGCTCCGGTCCATGCGCCGGCCCGGTACCTCGTTCCGTGTGGCACCTGTCACGAAAACCCCAAAGATTGGCAAAAATACTTTTTTCTACTCTACGTGACGGAGTGCACCATTTGCGGTCGGCCGAAAGGACCAGAAAGCTAGGCTGGGCCCGTGTTCACCTCACAGGGGTCACAGGGGCCCACCCTCCGCGAACTGGCCGTACAGGCCCTGTCCTCGATCGAGCGGGGCTACGACCTGCTGGCCCCCAAGTTCGACCACACCCCCTTCCGCACCCCGGACCGGATGCTCGACGCCGTCGAGGAGACCCTCGCGCAGCACGAGGGCTCCTTCGATGCCGGGCTGGACCTGTGCTGCGGCACGGGCGCGGGCATCGGGATGCTCCGCCGGCTGTGCCGGGGCCGGGTGACGGGGGTGGACCTGAGCGCGGGCATGCTGGCCGAGGCCCGGCGCTCGCACGAGGACGAGCGCATCGACTTCCTACGGGCGGACGCGCGGGCGCTGCCGCCCGCGCTCGGCGGCTCGTACGACCTGACGGTGAGCTTCGGAGCCTTCGGCCACTTCCTCCCGGCCGAGCGGCCCACCGTCTTCTCCGGGGTGCACGGCGCCCTGCGGCCGGGCGGGGTCTTCGCCTTCCCCATCGGCGCGCCGATCCCGCCGCGGCACCCGGCCTGGTGGGTGACCGCGGGCTTCGACGCGGCGATGCGGGTGCGCAACGCCGTGTGGCGGCCGCCCTTCGTCATGTACTACCGGACCTTCCCGCTGGGCGGCGTCCGCGCGGACCTGCGGGCGGCCGGCTTCACCGTGGAGACCGCCCCGCTGGAGCACTTCGGGCGCCGCGACGACGGAACCCCGCGCTGGCGCCTCGTACTGGCCCGCAAGCCCGGCTAGTGCTGTGCGCCCGCGCCAAGCGCCGGTACGGCCATACGGAATTCAGTAGGCTGGCCCCGCACCCTCTGGAGGGCACCATGGCAGCCGAGCTTCCCGAATGGATGCTCCCGCCCCGCCCGAGCGGCTGGGAAGCGGACGACCTCGATCACCTGCCCCAGGCCCCCCGGCACACCGAGCTCATCGACGGAGCGCTCATCTTCAGGATGTCCCCGCAGCGGTCCTGGCACGCCCGGCTCGTGGAGAACCTGACCTTCAGCCTGAGGAAGGCCGCACCCGGGGGCATCGAGGTCGAACGGGAGATGACCGTTCGCCTCGACAAGAGGAGCCGACCCGAGCCGGACGTCCTGGCCGCGACTGCCGCCTACGCCCCCGACCGCACCAGCTACCTCCCCGACGAGGTCGTCCTGGTGGTCGAGGTGGTGTCCGAGGAATCGGCGGACCGCGACCGCTCGATCAAGCCCTTCAAGTACGCCCAGGCCGGGATCCCCCACTTCTGGCGGGTCGAGGACGAGGCGGGCGAGCCCGTCGTGCACGTCTACGAGCTGGACACGGTCACCCGGACGTACGTCCCGACCGGGATCCATCGAGGCCGGCTCAAGGTGACGGTCCCGTTCCCCGCGGACATCGACCTGGGCACGCTCACCCCTTGACCTGGCGCACCCGCAGTTCCCGCTTGAGGACCTTGCCGCTCGCGTTGCGGGGCAGCTCGGGGACGAACTCCACCGCGCGCGGCACCTTGTAGTTGGCCATCTCCCGCCGGGACCAGGCGATCAGGTCGTCGGCGGTGAGGGTGGCTCCGGGGCGGCGGACCGCGTAGGCCTTGCCGACCTCGCCCAGGCGCGGGTCGGGGACCCCGACCACGGCGATGTCGGCGATGTCCGGGTGCAGGCCGAGGAGTTGCTCGATCTCGGCGGGGTAGGCGTTGAAGCCGCCGACGATGAACATGTCCTTGATCCGGTCGGTGATGCGCAGGTTCCCGCCGGCGTCGAGGACCCCGACGTCGCCGGTGCGCAGCCAGCCCTCGGCGGTGATGGCCTCGGCGGTCTCGGCCGGCTCCTCGAAGTAGCCCTGCATGACGTTGTGGCCGCGCACCCACACCTCGCCCGCCTGCCCCACGGGCAGCGCCAGGCCGTCGGCGCCGGTGACGCGCACCTCGGTGCCGGGGATGGCGCGCCCCGAGGTGGAGGCGATGGTCTGCGCCGGGTCGCCGCGGCGGCACATGGTGACGATGCCGCTGGCCTCGGAGAGCCCGTAGGCGGTGAGGACGGTGGCGATGCGCAGTTCGCCGCGCAGCCGCTCGACGAGCCGCAGCGGGACCACGGCCGCGCCCGTGACGACCAGGCGCAGCGCGGAGAGGTCGTGGTGGTCGCGCTGGGGGTGGTCGAGGAGGGACTGGTGGAGGGTGGGCGGGCCGGGGAGTACGGAGATCCGCTCGGCGGCGACGTTGGCGAGGACGGTGTCGACGTTGAAGACGGGCTGGGGGACCATCGTGGCCCCGCGCATCAGGCAGGCGATGATCCCGGCCTTGTAGCCGAAGGTGTGGAAGAAGGGGTTCACGATCAGGTAGCGGTCGCCCTCGCGCAGTCCGGCGAGCTCGCTCCACACGTCGTAGCAGCGCAGGGACTGGGCGTGGGTGATCACGGCGCCCTTGGGGCTGCCCGTGGTGCCGGAGGTGTAGATGATGTCGGAGGGGGCGTCGGGGCGTACCGCCTCGGTGCGCTCGCGGACCGCCCCGGCGGTGACCGTGTCCCCGCCGGCCAGGAAGTCCTTCCAGGTGCGGAAGGAATCGGGGGCGTCCTCGGCGAGGACGACGACCTGCTCCAGGTGTTCCAGGCCCGGCAGCGGGCCGGTCCCCTCGCCCTCGGCGGCGGCCCGGCGCAGGGAGGCGACGTAGGAGGTGCCGAGGAAGGTGCCGGTGACGAACAGCAGTCTGGCGCGGCTGCGCCGCAGGACGTAGGCGGCTTCGGTGCCCTTGAAACGTGTGTTGAGGGGGACGAGTACGGCGCCCGCCGAGACGGCCCCGAGCGCGGAGACGATCCACTCCAGGGTGTTGGGCGCCCAGACGGCGACCCGGTCGCCCGGCTCGACCCCGGCGGCGATGCAGGCGGCCGCTGCGCGTTCGACGCGCTCGCCGAGCTGCGCGTAGCTGATGCGGACGCGCCCGTCCACGACGGCCTCGTGCCCGGCGTACCGCTCGGCGGCCGCGCGCACCAGGCCGCCGATGCTGCCCCAGCGCAGATCGCCCCGTACGTCCTCGCGGTCGGCGTCGTCCATCGCTCACCCCTCCCAGTAGCTGACTATCCGTCAGATTAGCTGTAGCCTTCGCGGCTGTCAGTACTGGTGCACCCCGGAGGTGGCGATGGCGGCAACGCTCAAGGACGCTACGGCGATAGTCGGCATCGGGCAGACCCCCTTTGCCAAACAACTGCCGCAGTCCGAGAAGGAGTTGGCCTGCCGGGCCATTCTGGCGGCACTCGCCGACGCCGGCATAGCGCCTTCCGAGGTCGACGCCTTCTCCTCCTACACGATGGAGGAGACCGACGAGGTCGAGGTCGCCAAGGCCATCGGCGCCGGCGACGTCACCTTCTTCTCCAAGATCGGCTACGGCGGCGGCGGTTCCTGCGCCACCGTCGGCCACCTCGCGGCCGCCGTCGCCACCGGCCAGGCCACGGTCGGCGTCGCCTGGCGCTCACGCAAGCGCGGCTCCGGCCCGCGCCCCTGGAAGAACACCGCCGTCCAGCTCCCCACCCCCGGGCAGTGGACCCGCCCCTTCGGGCTGCTGCGGCCCGCCGACGAGATCGCCATGCTGGCCCGCCGCTACATGCACGAGTACGGGGCCACCCGCGAGCACCTCTTCAACGTCGCGATGGCCTGCCGCAACCGGGCCAACGAGAACCCGGCCGCGATGATGTACGACCGCCCTCTGACGCGCGAGATGTACATGACCTCCCGCATGATCAGCGACCCGCTCTGCCTCTTCGACAACTGCCTGGAGACGGACGGCGCGCTCGCCTGCGTGATCGTGAGCGCCGAGCGGGCCCGGGACTGCCGCCAGAAGCCCGTCTACGTCCACTCCGCCGCCCAGGGCCTGCCCGCCCAGCACCACGGCATGGTCAACTACTGGAACGACGACCCGCTGTCCGGACCCGCCTGGACCGCCGCCCGACACCTGTGGAAACAGGCCGACTTCGGGCCCCAGGACGTGGACGTGGCCCAGATCTACGACGCCTTCACCCCCCTGATCCCGCTGTCCCTGGAGGGCTACGGCTTCTGCGGGCGCGGCGAGGGCGCCTCCTTCACCGAGGGCGGGGCGCTGGAGATGGGCGGCCGGCTGCCCATCAACACCGGAGGCGGCGGACTCAGCGAGGCCTACGTGCACGGCTTCAACCTGATCAACGAGGGCGTCAAGCAGCTGCGCGGCACCTCCACCGCCCAGGTGCCGAACGCCGCGACCTGCCTGGTGACGGCGGGCGAGGGTGTCCCGACGTCCGCGATCCTGCTGAGAGCCTGAGGAGCCGACGATGACCGCCGATACCGCAGCCACCGACGCTGCTGCTGCCGACGCCCCTGCTGCTGCTGCCGCCGCTGCCGCTGCCGAGGAGCTGCTCCTCCCCGTGCCCGACGAGGACGGTGCCCCCTTCTGGGAGTACGCCGCCCGGGGCGAACTGCGCGTCCAGGCCTGCACCGCCTGCGGCAGACTCCGCTTCCCGCCGCGCCCGTGCTGCCCGCACTGCCAGTCCTTCGACTCCGAGTGGCGCCCGATGAGCGGCCGGGGCCGCGTCTGGTCGTACGTACGGCCGCACCCGCCGCTGCTGCCCGCTTACGCCGCGCGGGCCCCGTACAACGTCGTCCTCGTCGAGCTCGCCGAGGCGCCGCACATCCGCCTGGCCGGCAACCTCGTCACCTCGGCGGACGCCCCGATCGACTCCCTGGACCCGGGTCGGCTGCGCATCGGCGCGCGGGTCCAGGTGGTCTTCACCGAAATCGGCGGGGTCACCGTGCCGCGCTGGATCCTGGAGAAGTCGTGACGCTGCGGGTCGAGCGGGACAAGGGGACCGGGGTCGCCCTCGTGACCCTGGACCGGGAGCGCAAGCACAACGCGATCGACCTGGCGACGGCGGCCGAGCTGAGCGCGGTGTGGCGGGAGCTGCGCCACGAGGAGGACGTACGGGCGGTGGTCCTCACCGGAGCGGGCACGGCCGCGTTCTGCACGGGCATCGACCGCAGCGCGGAAGTCCCGCAGCCGGCGTCCCCGTACTCGGCGGACGATCCGCTGATCGCCATCGGCCCGAAGGCGTGCGACCTGTGGAAGCCGGTGATCGCCGCCGTCAACGGCATGGCGTGCGGCGGGGCCTTCTACCTGCTGGGCGAGTCCGAGTTCATCGTGTCCTCCGAGACGGCGACGTACTTCGACCCGCACACGACGTACGGCATGGTCAGCGCGTACGAGGCGGTCTACATGGCGCAGCGGATGCCGTTCGGCGAGGCCGCCCGGATGTCCCTGATGGGCACGGCGGAACGGCTCTCCGCGCGGCGGGCGTACGAGATCGGCCTGGTCTCGGAGCTGGCCGCGCCCGAGGAGCTGCTCCCTGCGGCGCTGCGGGCGGCGCGGACCCTGGCCGGGTTCCCGACGGAGGCCGTGCAGGGCACCGTACGGGCCCTGTGGTCGGCCAAGCAGGCCGCGCTGCAGCAGGCGCTGGCGCAGGCCCCGGCGCTGATCGCGCTGGGGAACCTGCCGCCGGAGCGGCAGGCGGAGCTGTTCACGGGGAGACGGCAGACGCCGGAGCCGCGGGTGCGGTGAGGGGGCTGCGGGCGCGGCGCCGGGGGCGCCGGGGGCGCCGGAGCGTCAGCGGATGCGGCCGATCTCGCAGCGCAGGATCTCGGCGGCCTTGGCCGCGTCCGCCATCGGGACGGTGACCGTCTTGGCCTCGCGGCCCTTGAGGGTGACCCGGACCGAGGTGCTTTCGAGGTTGATGCCGCGCTCGCCCGCGAAGTTCAGCGGGACGTCGACGGTGCGCTCGGTGTCGACGCGCGAGGTGACCTCGATGACGGCCTGCGGCCTGCCCGGGCCGGCGCAGGTGACGACCGTGGCGCGGGCGGGCTCCTTGGTGGCGCCCTTGCTCCCGCCGGTGGTGGTGTTGGTGCTGTTGTTGCTGTTGCTGCCGTTCGTGGTGCTCTTGCTCTTCTTGGAGCTGGAGCAGCCGCCCCCGCCGCTGCTGCTCTTGCTCTTCCCGCTGCTGCCGCTGCGACGCCCCCGGCCACGCAGGCCCGCAGTTCCGCGTCAGCGGGTCCGTATCCCGGGTCGAAGGTCTTGGCGAGCTGCGGGATCGACATCGTCACGGAGACGAGCCGGCGTACGGCGAGCGCCACGTCCGGGACGTCGAGCACCCCGCGCACGCAGAGGTCCCGTACGGCGTCCACGAGCGGTGCGTTGGCGGCGGCGTAGGTGCGCTCGCACCAGAGCCGGCCGAGCTGCGGGAAGCGCTCGAGGGCCACTTCCTCGTACGCGGCGTCTTCGACGGCGAGCACTTCTTCCGCCTGACCGAGGGCCCGGGCCGCACCACGCGGCTGGAGCACGGCGAGCACTTCAGCGGCCTGCTGGTCCCCTTCCTCGGCCGGCTGCTGGCCGGCACCGCCCGTAACTTCGCGGCGATGAACGAGGCCCTGCGCACCCGCGTGGAGTCCGCCCGCACAGGAGGCTGACCGCCCGGCGTGCGGGGGGAGGGGGCCGGGCGTAGCGTCGGGATCGAGACCCCTACCCCGGAGGGCCGGGCATGATCCGCAACGCGCTCGGCTCGCTGATGGGTCTCGTCGGAGCGGCGGCCGCCGTCTGGAGCCCCTTCCGTGCCTGGTACGACGGCCGTCACGGACGCGACTACCGCGTCCGCGAGCTCTTCTCCGGCGCCGGGATCACCGACGACAAGGCCGCCCTGCTGGGCTCGCTCCTGCTGCCGTTCCTGTTCGCCGCGCTGCTGACCCTCGGCGCCGTCCTGCTGAGGTCGCGGCTGCTGATGGCGCTGGCCGGGGTCGTCGTGCTCGGCCTCTCCGTGCTGTGGATGGTCCGGCAGGGCCAGGCTGCGGACGGCCTCGCGGTCGGCGGCGACGGGCAGGGCCTCGGCGACGGGGTCGCCAACGCCTTCGGCGCGGGCGCCCTGCTGCTCCTGGCGGCAGCCGTCATGCGCGGCCGCCCCCGCCACCGACGCCGCCGCCTCCCCGCCGAGCAGCCCGCACCGACCCCCGAGCCCTGGCCGCCGGCGCCGCCAGACAGCATTCCGTAGGCCCTGAGATCATCACCTTCTACAGCGAGACGATCAACGAGTCCGACCGGCTGAGCACCAGCGCGGACGGGGTGCTGGAGATGATCCGCACCCAGGAACTCCTGCGGCGCCACCTCCCGGTCGCCCCCGCCCGGATCATCGACATCGGGGCGGGCCCGGGCGCCCATGCCAGGTGGCTCACGAAGGACGGGTACGACGTCGACCTGATCGACCCGGTGCCGCGCCACGTCGAGGAAGCGACCGCTGCCGGATTCCGCAGCGCGCTCGGCGACGCCCGCGCCCTCCGACGACGACTCGTACGACGTCGCTCTCGTTCTCGGCCCGCTGTACCACCTGATCGAACACGGTGACCGCATCCGGGCCCTTCGCGAGGCAGCCCGCGTGGTCCGCCCCGGCGGCATCGTCGCGGCCGCCGCTATCGGCCGGTACGCGTCCCTCTTCGAGCACGTCGCCACCACCATGCTCGCGGTCGACCGGGTTCGCGACGCCGTCGCCGACATCCTCGTCAGCGGGATCCACGAACCGGGCCGCAAGGGCTTCACCAGCGCCTACTTCCACACCGGTGAGAGCCTGGCGGCGGAGATGTCCGAGGCCGGCCTGGACGCACCGCACGTGTACGGCATCGAGGGCCCGGTGTGGGCCGCGCTCAAGGCGACCGAGCAGCACACCGGGGAGCGCTTGGCCGAGTCGAAGATGTTCGACGCGGCGCTGACGGCGGCGCGCCTGGCCGAGCCCCACCCCGACCTGCTCGCCGCGAGCTCCCACATGCTCGGCGTGGCCACGGTGTCCCCGTAGGCCACGACCGGGCCCGGACATGGCGGCGGCCCCGGTCCCCTGGCGGGGGCGGGGCCGGCCGGCCGGGCAGGCGGTGGGGATCAGGCCTCGACGACGCCCGAGGCCGCGATCTCGATCTTGGCGCGGGTGGCGCCGGACTGGGAGCCCAGGCCCTCGATCTTGGTGACCAGGTCCGAGCCGGAGACGACCTCGCCGAAGACGACGTGCTTGCCGTCGAGCCACGGGGTCACGACGGTGGTGATGAAGAACTGCGAGCCGTTGGTGTTGCGGCCGGCGTTCGCCATCGACAGCAGGAACGGACGGTCGTGCTTCAGCTCGAAGTTCTCGTCGGCGAACTTCTCGCCGTAGATGCTCTTGCCGCCGGTGCCGTTCTGGTTGGTGAAGTCGCCACCCTGCAGCATGAACTGCGGGATGACGCGGTGGAACGGCGAGCCCGCGTAGCCGAAGCCGTGGACGCCGGTGGCGAGCTCACGGAAGTTCGTGGCGGTCTTCGGGACGACGTCGTCGAAGAGCTTGAACTCGATGCGGCCGGCGGCCTCGCCGTTGATGCTGATGTCGAAGTAGACGTTGCTCATGGGGTCCATCCTGTCACTCCCGGTGCGCCACGCGACCCGGAGGGGCCCCGTGAGGGCACGTGGCGGCCGCCGCAGCCCGCCCCTCGCTCGATCGGTTGAGCCGATCGCATATGCCTACGGCTCGTGCCACCACCGGCTTGGATCGGGTGCATGGTCACTTCGCATCACGAGGCGTCCCACCGGATCTTCCAGGACCGTCCGGAGCTCCTCGCGCCTGTGTTCCGGATCCTGGGCGTGCCTCTGCCGGCGGATCCCACCGTCGAGGTACTGACAGCGGACGTCACGGAGATCCGCCCCATGGAACGACGCGTGGACAGCGTCCTACGAATCACACCGCGCGCCGACAAGAGCGGCGGACTCCTGCTGGCGATCGAGGCACAGGGACGCCGCGATCCCGACAAGGCGGTCAGCTGGGCGTACTACCTGTCGTACCTGACGGCGAAGTACGAGTGCCCGGCTCTGCTCCTGGTCGTCTGCCAGGACAAGACCACCGCCGACTGGGCAACCGGACCGTTCCGGCTCGGCTGGGCCGACTGGACCGCCCTGTCGGTGCACCCGCTCGTACTGGGGCCGGGCAACGTCCCGGTGATCACCGATCCCGAAGAGGCCGCGGAAGACCTCACCATCGCGACTTTCGCCGCAATGACGCATGGCCGGGACCGCAACGCCACGGCCATACTGGAGGCACTGGCCGAAGCACTGGAGAGCACCGACCCCGAGTCCGTCGCGTACTTCGCGGAACTGCTGGAAATCGGTCTGGGCAACAGCCTGGCGAGAGACATCTGGAGGCACCTGATGCCGCGTACTTCCTTCCCTGGCCGCGGGACGCTCATCGAGGAGACGTACCAGGAAGGCGAAGCCAAGGGCAGGACCGAGGGCAAGGCCGAGGAGCGGGCGCGCATGGTCCTGCGCGTCCTCGACCACCGTGGGGTCGCCGTGGCCGACGAGGTCCGCGAGCGCGTCATCGCCTGTGGTGAGCTCGATGTGCTCGGCCGGTGGATCGACCTCGCCTTCACCGTCGACCACGCCGAGGAACTCTTCGCCGAGGAGGGCTGACCACCGGCCCGGCGAAGAGTCCGGCCGGTCAGCCCGCCGTACGGGTGCCCGTGCCCTTGGCGGCGTCCAGGGCGTACACGCAGCGGTCCTTGCTGCACGCGTAGACCACGCCCGCCTCGGCCACCGGGGCGCCGGTGATCTCGCCGCCCGTGGCCAGCTTCCAGCGGAGCTGGCCGCCCGCCGCGTCCAGCGTGTACAGGCAGTGGTCGGCGGAGCCGAAGTGCACGCGGCCGTCCGCGACCGCCGGCGGGCCGGTGATCTCCCCGCCCGCGGCGAAGCGCCACTTCGGGGTGCCGGTGACCGCGTCGAGCGTGTACAGGGCGCTGCCCGCGCCCAGGTGGACGTTGCCGTTCGCCACCAGCACCGGGTCCGCGGACGGGCGGGGCTCCGTCGCGATGCGCCAGCGGTCCTTGCCGGTCGCCGCGTCCAGGGCGTACACGGTGCCGAGGTAGTCGGCGAGGTAGACCCCGCCGCCCGTGACCGCCGCGCCCGGGGCGAAGGCCGGGGCCGCCAGGAACACCGCCGGGGCCTCGAAGTGCCAGCGGACCCGGCCCGAGGCCCGGTCGACGGACAGGACGCGGGTGCCGGCCGCGACGTAGACGTTGCCGTCCGGAGCCGGGGTGACCCGCACGGGGACGTTGCCGCAGGAGGCCGCGTCGCCGACCGGGTACGACCAGGACTCGCGGCCGCTGCGGGCGTCCAGGGCGCGCAGCCGCGCGTCCTGCCACACGTACACGGTGCCGTCCGCCAGGACCGGGGCGCCCTCGGCGGTCTCGAAGTCCGTCTGCGCGCCGGTCAGCTCCCACAGCTTCTGGCCGTTGGACGCCTCCCAGCCCTGTACGCCGCCCCCGCGCGTGGCGGTGACGACGGTGCCCCGGTCGGCGCGCAGGGCGTACACCCAGGCGTCGGTGGACAGCCGCCACCGCTCGGAGCCGTCGGTGGCGTCGAGCGCGTAGAGGGAGGGCCCGTCGGAGGCGTGGATCCGGCCGTCCGCGACGGCCATGGACCAGGCGACGTCCCGGGTCTTGAACTGGCGCCGGCCGCTCGCCACGTCCAGGGCGTGCACCTCGAAGGAGGTGACGTAGAGCAGGTCTCCGGCAACGGTCGGGGTGCCCCAGACCTCGTTGGACATCCGGAAGCGCCACGGCCGCCAGCGCCCGCTGTCCGGGGCCGGCCCGGGGTTCGGGTTCGGGATCGCCGGTACGGACGAGGGCGCGGCCACGGCGGCCGCGACCGCGGCGGAACCGCCCGGCGGGCGGACCCAGCCGGTCGCCGAATCCACCGCCGCGGCGTGCGCGGCGGGCGCCGCCGCGGTCGCGCGCGGCCCGGGCCCGATCGGCACCGGGGAGCCGCCGAGGCGTACGGGCTCACCGGACGGCGCGGGCGTCAGCGGCGGGCGCTCGGGGCGCTGCGGGACCGCCTGGCCGGTGCGCGGGTCGACCCACGGGTCGGCGCCGCCGCGCGGCTCACGGCGGTGCGTCACGGCCTCGGGGGCGCGCCCCGCGGGACGGCCGGGCGCCGCGGGACGGCCCGGCGACGGGACCGGCGCGGCCGTCGCGCGCTGGCCCGCCCGCCGGGTCTCGATCATCGCGACGGCCCGCGCGGGCAGCCACGCCGAGGCGGTACCGCTGTCGTCGCCGCCGTCGAACAGGTGCGGGGCGAGCTGCGCCTGGAGGTCGGCCGGGGTCGGGCGCAGGGTGGCGTCCATCTGCATGCAGGAGTCGATCAGCGGCCGCAGCTCGTCCGGGAGCCCCTCCAGGTTGGGCCCCTCGCGCAGCAGCATGAACACCGTCTCCACCGGATTGGCCCCGTGGTACGGCGGGTGCCCGGTCGCGGCGAAGACCAGCGTCGAGCCGAGCGAGAAGACGTCGCTGGCGCCCTTGACGCTGCGGGAGTCCTTCGCCTGCTCGGGCGACATGTAGGCGGGGGTGCCGACGGCGACGTTCGTCATGGTCAGGCGGGTGTTGGAGACCCCGCTCGCGATGCCGAAGTCGATCACGCGCGGGCCGTCCTCGACGACGAGCACGTTCGACGGCTTCAGGTCGCGGTGGACCAGACCCGCCCCGTGGATGGACTGCAGCGCCTCGGCGATGCCGGCCGCGAGCCACCGTACGGCCTGGGCGGGCATGGGCCCGCACTCGTTGACGATCTCCTCCAGGGAGGGCGCCGGTACGTACGCGGTCGCCAGCCACGGCACCGCGGCCCGCGGGTCCGCGTCGACGACGGCCGCGGTGTAGAAGCCGGACACGGCGCGCGCCGCTTCCACCTCGCGGGTGAAGCGCACGCGGAACAGCTGGTCCTCGGCGAGCTCGGTGCGCACCGTCTTGATCGCGACCCGGCGTCCGGACGCCGACCGTGCGAGATAGACCAGCCCCATGCCGCCGGCGCCGAGCCGTCCCAGCACCTCGAAGGGGCCGATCCGTCTCGGGTCGTGCTGCGTCAGCTGCTCCACCACTCGCCTCCACACCTCCCCGTACGGACCCTTGCCGGGCCCGCTCCCTCAACAAGCACGCCATCGGCACTCGCGCCGGCACGCGGCGGTCGGCCGGTGCAGCGTCTCACTCCGGGCCCCGCCCGGGGTCGTGCCAACCCGATTCTGTCAGGCCCGCGCCTGGTCCGGCCCCGTCAACGGGCCCGACTACGGATCCGAATGCGGACCCGGCCACCGCACCGGCTACGCCGACGGCCTGGTACGCGGCTCCGACAGGAGTCCGAAGACCGCCCCCTGATTGTCCGCGACGACCGCGATCCGGCCGTAGGGGGTGTCGAAGGGATCCGCGGTGACCCGCCCGCCGAGCCGCTGGACCATCGCGACGGACTGGTCGCAGTCGGGTACCGCGAAGTACGCCAGGAAGTGCGCGGGCATGATCTCGGGGAAGGCGTCGGTGATCAGGCTGCGGCCCATCACGGCGCTGTCCGGGCCGGGCGCGCTGCCGGGCGGGGACCACACGCGGTACTCGACGCCGGCGTCGTCCTGGTCCTGCGGGACGTAGCCGAAGACCTTGGCGTAGAACACGTCCACGGCGTCGCGGGCCCGCGTGTAGACCTCGGTCCAGCAGTACGTGTACGGCTCCTGCTGGGCGTCGAAGCCGTGGTGGGTGCCGGGCTGCCAGAGGCCGAAGACGGCCCCGCCGGGGTCGGCGGCCATCGCGGCCGTCCCGTACGGGCCCACGGGCATCGGGTCCATCACCATCTGGCCGCCGGCGGCGCGGATGCGCTGGGCGCAGGCGTAGGCGTCGGAGGTGTAGAGGTAGATCCCCCATACGGTGGGCATCCGGCCGTCGGGCTTGGGGGCGAGGGCGGCGACGTTGCGGCCGCGGCTGTAGGCCTGCGTGTAGTGGCCGTACTCGGGTCCCGCGCTGTCGGAGAAGGTCCACCCGAAGAGCTCACCGTAGAAGCGCTTGCCCGCCTCGACGTCGGGAAGCGAGGCATCCACCCAGCAGGGTGCGCCTTCCGCGAATGCGGCCATGAGCCCGTTTCCTTCCGTTGTGCGGGGGTGCGTCCCCTCCCGCCATCCTCCCCCAGCCATGATCCGACCGAATACTTGTCCACAGCCTGTTGATAAGACTATTCGGGGGATACCGCCTGGAACGGGATGGCGCGCCCGGGGCGCCCGCACGGCCGAAACGGAACCTCACGACGCTACGTGCCGGCTCGGAGCCCAGGCCAGGCACCCCGTAACCCCATTTGCAGGCGGCCGAATCGCGCGCGGATCACCCCTCGGTAAGCTGACGGCATGACAGGACAAGTACGCACCGTCGACGGCCGCGTTGCCGGCCGGCGCGGTCAGGCGACGCGGCAGAAGCTGCTCGACTGCCTCAGCGAGATGCTCAGCTCCTCGCCGTACCGCGACGTCAAGGTGATCGACGTCGCCCGCAAGGCCGGAACCTCGCCCGCGACCTTCTACCAGTACTTCCCGGACGTCGAGGGCGCCGTCCTGGAGATCGCCGAAGAAATGGCCAACGAGGGCGCGCAGTTGACGTCGCTCGTCGAAGGCCGTTCGTGGGTCGGCAAGTCCGGCTGGACGGCGGCGGAGGAACTCGTCGAGGGATTCCTGGACTTCTGGCGGCGCAACGACGCGATCCTGCGGGTCGTCGACCTCGGCGCGGCCGAGGGCGACAAGCGCTTCTACAAGATCCGCATGAAGATCCTGAACTCCGTCACCAACTCCCTCACGGAGTCGATGAAGGAGCTCCAGGGCAAGGGCAAGGTCGACAAGGACCTCAGCCCGGCGGCGATGGCCGGTTCGCTGGTCGCGATGCTGGCCGCGGTCGCCTCGCACCAGAAGGGCTTCCAGACCTGGGGCGTCAAGCAGGCCGAGCTCAAGCCGAACCTGGCGCTGCTCGTCCACCTCGGCATCACCGGAAAGAAGCCGACGAAGTAGCGGCGGACCCGGCCCGGGTCCGCCGCCGCTCACCTGGCCTCCACCGCCTCGGCCTCCACCGCCCTGCGTTCCATCGGCCTGCGTTCCATCGCGTTGCGTTCCACCGCTCTGCGTTCCATCGACGTTCCGCCGCGATCAGCGCCGCTCCAGGCGGAACAGCCGGATCTCGCGCTCGATGCGGGCCTGGTACGTCGCGTACGGCGGCCAGAACCTCAACACCGCCTGCCACGCCGCCGCGCGCTCCTCGCCCGCCAGCAGGCGGGCCCGCACCGCGATGTCCTGGCCCTTCCAACTCACGTCCGCGTCCGGGTGCTTGAGCAGGTTCCCGGTCCAGGCCGGGTGCCCGGGCCGGCCGAAGTTGGAGCCGATCAGCAGCCAGCTCGTGCCGCCTTCCTCCGGCATGCACGCGAGCGGGGTGGTGCGCGGCTCACCCGTCTTGGCGCCCTTGGCGGTGAGGATCACGCCGGGGAGCATCTGGGCGCTGAGGATGACCTTGCCCCGGGTGAGCTTGTGCACCGCCTTGTCCATGGCGGGGATGAAGTGCGGTGCGATCTTGGCGAACAGCATGGTCGACGAGACCTTCTGCATCATCTTGACGCCGATGCCGGCGCCCGGAGCCACAGCCATCAGACGGCCACCTTCTTCTTCTCGCTCGGGGATGTGGTGGTGAACAGCCCGGCCCGGTGGGCGGCGTGCGCCCGCAGCCGGTACACGGGGCCGAAGAGGAGTTCGTCGGCGGCCGCGCGCTTGAAGTAGAGGTGGGCGTCGTGCTCCCAGGTGAAGCCGATGCCGCCGTGCAGCTGGATCGCCTCTCCGGCGGTGGTCCGCAGCGCCTCCAGCGCCTGGGCGAGGGCGAGGCCGCCCTGCTCCGGGTCCCAGGCCGCGTAATAGGCGGCCGAACGGGCCGCCTGCACCTGCACGTACAGGTCGGCGAGCCGGTGCTTGACCGCCTGGAAGGAGCCGATGGCCCGGCCGAACTGCTCGCGCTGGCGCACGTAGTCCACGGTGCGGGCGAGCGCCTGCCCGGCCGCGCCGACCGCCTCGGCGGCGAGCACCGCGGCGGCGGTGCGCCCGGTGGCGGCGAGGGCTACGAGTACGTCGTCACCCTCCGAGCCCAGCAACTCGGCCGGTGTGTCGCGCAGTTGTACGCGCGCCTGCGGCCGGGTCTCGTCCAGGGCCGTCTGCCGTGACCGTACGAGGCCGGGCGCGTCCTCCCGTACGAGGAACAGCAGCGTGCGGCTGCGCGCGAACCCGCCCGTGTGCGCGGCGACCAGCAGCAGCGAGGCACTGTGCCCGTCGAGCACCTGGGCGGCCTCCCCGTACAGCCGCCAGCCGCCGTCCTCACCGGTACGGGCCTGCACACCGCCGGCGCGGCCCCCGCCGGCCCACTCCCCGGGGGCGTTGTCCCCGGTCAGGGCGAGGGCGGTGGCCAGCGCCGGGCCCGGCACGGCGAGGGCGGCCGTCAGCGCGCCGGCCGCGAGAGGCGGGAGCAGGGCGGAACGCTGGGCCTCGGTGCCGAGGGCGGTGACCAGCGGCACGCCGAGCGCGGCGGTGGCCAGCAGCGGCGAGGGCAGCAGCGCGCGCCCGGTCTCCTCACAGGCCAGGGCCAGATCGGCGGAAGCGCAGCCGACGCCTCCGTACTCCTCCGCGATGGCGATCCCCGGCAGCCCGAGCTGCCGGGAGAGCTGCTGCCACAGCTCGCGGTCGTGTCCGGCGGCGGTACGGACGGCGGCTTTGACCTCGTCCGGTCCGCAGCGCTTGCCCAGGATCTCGCGCAGGGTGCGGCGCATCTCGTCCTGCTCCGCGGTGAAGGCGGCATCCATCGTCGGGCTCCTCCCCGTATCTGACGGGCCGTCATGTTAGGGCGGGCAGGTGCAGATGCACAGGGGGCGGATACGGGAAACGAGTACTGGAAACTGACGTGGCGTCAGATGTACGGTCGGCACATGCCTGCACCCACACCGGGACCCCTGCGGGGACCCGCATCAGCATCCGGACCCGCCGCGCCGCGCCGCCGGGTCGCGGTGGTCGGCGTCGCCCTCTCCGACTGCGGCCGGGTGGACGGCCCCACCCCCTACGCCCTGCACGCACAGGCCGCCCGGCGGGCCCTGGCCGACTCCGGCCTGGACCGCTCGGTCATCGACGGCTTCGCCTCGGCCGGCCTCGGCATCCTCGCCCCGGTCGAGGTGGCCGAGTACCTCGGACTGCGCCCCACCTGGGTCGACTCCACCTCGGTGGGCGGCTCCACCTGGGAGGTCATGGCCGCGCACGCCGCTGACGCCATCGCCGCCGGGCACGCCAACGCCGTACTGCTGGTCTACGGATCCACCGCCCGGGCGGACATCAAGGCCCGCCGGCGCACCTCGAACCTGTCCTTCGGCGCGCGGGGACCGCTGCAGTTCGAGGTCCCGTACGGGCACACGCTGGTGTCCAAGTACGCCATGGCCGCGCGCCGGCACATGCACGAGTACGGGACGACCCTGGAACAGCTCGCCTCGGTGGCCGTACAGGCGCGGGCGAACGCCGCCACCAACCCGGACGCGATGTTCCGCGACCCGATCACCGTGGACGACGTGCTGTCGGGCGAGATGATCGCGGACCCGTTCACGAAGCTGCACTGCTGCATCCGCTCGGACGGCGGCTGCGCGGTGCTGCTGGCGGCGGAGGACTACGTACCGGACACGGCGAAGGCGCCGGTCTGGATCCTGGGCTCCGGGACCGCCGTCTCCCACACCACGATGTCGGAGTGGGAGGACTTCACCGTGTCCCCGGCCGCCGTCTCGGGCCGCCTCGCCTTCGAACGGGCGGGCGTGACCCCGGCGGACGTGGACCTCGCGGAGATCTACGACGCCTTCACGTACATGACCCTGGTGACCCTGGAGGACCTCGGCTTCTGCGCGAAGGGCGAGGGCGGGGCCTTCGTGGAGAAGGGCCGCCTGCTGCGGGACGGGGAACTCCCGGTCAACACCGACGGCGGCGGCCTATCGGCCTGCCACCCGGGCATGCGCGGCCTGTTCCTGCTGGTCGAAGCGGTACGCCAACTCCGCGGCGAGGCGGGCCCCGGCCAGGTCCACAAACCCGGCGGCCACCTCCCCGAGCTCGCGGTCGCCTCGGGCACGGGAGGCTGGTTCTGCTCCTCGGGCACGGTGGTACTGGGACGGGGGTGAGGGTCTGCCGGACTGCGCCTGAGCGGGGGCGTTGACGGGTTTGGGGGTTTCCCGTCAGTCCCAGCGTCTCTCCGCGTCGGTCCACCCTGTCAAGGGCGCTCCTTCGTCGCGTCGCTGCGCGATGTCGCTGCGCTCCACCCTTGACAGGCCGGCCCGCCACGGAAAGACAGGACTGTCGGGAACCCCCCAAAAGAACGGGCCGGGTGCTGATCCATGCCTTCTCGGCCCGGAACTCCCATGCAGGGCGAAACCCACCTGCGGGGACCAAAGACGACCCCAACCTGCCCCAAACAGCGGTGAAATGATCCTGGCGGTGGGTCAGGCGCCCCAAATCGCTACGCGCTCCTCGCGAATAGCGTCCGACGACCGTCTGGGGTTGGACATAAGCCGCCCACAATCGCTACGCGCTCCTCACCGACGGCGTCAGCGACCCTCTTGGGCTGGACATAAGCCGCCCACAATCGCTACGCGCTCCCCACCGACGGCGTCTCCGACCCTCTTGGGCTGGACATAAGCCGCCCACAATCGCTACGCGCTCCCCGCCGACGGCGACGGAGGACCGTCTGGGGCTGGACATAGGCCGCCCACAATCGCTCGCGCCCCTCCGAGACGGCGACTGCCGGCTGCTAGGGGCCGAGATAGCCCCCACAGGGCCAAATCCAGGATGGTGGCGCCCAATGCGGCTGACTGGGGCCATTTTGAGGCTGTTGGGAGGCCGGTGGGCCTCTGACGGACTCTGAGGTTGACGGATCCGGCCTCACGCTCCACCTGGACCGTTTCCCCCCTCCGGCAGGCCCCAACGGGCCCCACAAACCACAACAGCCCCAGACCGGGGCCAGTCGCGGGCGGTGGGAGGGCCTGAAGGTCGTGGGCGGCCTCTGCCCGGCCCTAGACGGGCGTCAGTCTCCGTCGTTGAGGGGCGTGAGGGTCATGGTCGGCCCATGACCAGCCGCAGACGAGGGTCAGTCGCGGTCGATGGGAAGGCTTGATGGCTGTGGGCGGCTCTGCCCAGGCACAAACGGTCGTCGGTCGCGGTTGGCGAGGAGCGCGTAGCGATTGTGGGCGGCTTATGTCCAG
>NZ_JBFBBA010000063.1:0-27549 GCF_040682455.1 Streptomyces sp. NPDC051183 | reverse complement strand
GGGTGGTGCTGGCCATGCTGAAGGGATCTCCTGTCTCGCCCATCCAGACTAACCCGGCAAACCGGGTGTCTCAGCCGAGACTGTCAGAGAGGGGATCCGGACGGGAGTGCTGGCCGCAGTCGCGGCAGTGGTTGCGCCACTGGTCGCCGCGTCACCAGTGCAGGCAGAGGCGGAGGCGGACCAATTCAACATCGAGTTCCTCAACCTGAAGACGGGCAAGTGCGTGGACGTGCCCGGAGTTGATCCGCCCACGCAAGGCAGCACCCTTCAGCAGTGGGGCTGCCTTCCCGGTTGGGATGACAACCAGGGGTTCGACCTGATCCACGTCACCTCCGACTACTTCGTGATACGCAGCACCCGGAGCCCCGGCCTCTGCCTGGACCTCCCCGGCACGGGAGATCCGGGGAGGTCGGCCATCGGCTTCTACCCCTGCCGGTACAACACCAGCGACAACCAGCTCTGGGTCAAGCAGCCCTGGAACGGGGGAGGGTATGCACCGACGACCACCTGTGGGTAGCGTGGGCAGGGGCCTAGGTGTATTGATCACGAGCGTTGTCGACACTCGGCAGGTCTTGGACGCCGTCGCCCCAGGCCGCCACGAGGAGCGCACGGCCCCTAAACGAGCTGCTCACGACAGCCATTTCCGGATCGGGCACGTGCTGCCCTTGAAGGAGAGCCTGCACGCGACGCACACCTAGTGCCGGAGGCGCCGTTGGACGCGTGGTGGCACATGGTCCAAGAGCCTACGCGTGATCCGCGGGCGGGCCCAAACGGGTTCATGTGCCCAATCTTGCCGGTCAGCCGCTGTAGCGCACGAACGGTGTGGATGAGCGAATAGCGGGACAGCCCTTTAGGCCCGGTGCCCGGTACCCAGCGCGCTGGGAGCGCCATCGGCCGCCTACACCGGGCCGCAGGCAGTTGGCCCGCCGCCGCGCCATTCGAGGGCATGGCCGAGGATTTCGCCGTCGCGGCGCACCCCGGCGCCCGCCTGCGCGTCGGGCGCTCTCGAGCCCCCATTGGAGACCCGGTGAGCGCCCGCGGGCAGAGGGGCACACTCGTGCCGGTCCGGTCGGGTCCCGCGCAGCGGCAGGAGCCTTGGGGGGCCGGGCGGGTGGAGGGGGTCGTCGACTGCCGCGGCAGGGAACGCGTCGCGTCGCGTCGGTGCGGCGTTGCTCCGTTGGCTGTTGTGCGTGGCGCCTATGTCACACCAGTGCCGCGCCGCCGTCTATCGCGAGCGTGGTGCCGGTGACGTAGGCGTTGGCCAAGACGAAGAGATAGGCCGCCGCGGCTTCCTCGGCAGTGCCGACCCGCCGCGTGAGCAGCTCGGACCCGGCGCCCCGGAGGAAGGCCTCCGCGTCCGGGACACTGCCGTCCCACAGCTCGGTGCGGATCACACCGGGCTGGATCACGTTGACGCGCAGAGGGGCGAGTTCGACGGCGAGTGCCCGGGACAGGGCCTCGATGCCGCCGGTGATGCCTGCCGTGAGCGCGGTTCCGGCCAGGGGGCGGATCGCCAGGACGCCGGAGCTGAAAGTGATCGAGCCGCCGTCGCGCAGTCGCGGTGCGGCGTACTTGGCGGAGAGGAACGCGCCCCAGAACCGGCGCTCGAAGACGGCCCTGGCCTCCTGCGGGGTGGTGTCGACCACCGGCTTGATCAGCAGGGATTCGCCCGCGGTGTAGACGAGGTGGTCGAACTCCCCGACCTGCTCGAAGAACGCGGCGATGGCGTTGCCGTCGGCGACGTCCAGGCGGCGGCCTTCGGCCGGCGCGCCCAACCGCTTCGTCGCGGCGTCCACGCGGGCCTGATTGCTGGAGGCGACCACGACGTGCGCGCCAGCCGCCGCGGCCTGTCGGGCTACCGCGAAGCCGATGCCGGAGGTTCCACCGATGATCACGATCTTCTTGCCGGCCAGAGACATGGCATCCATTCCTTCGTTGAACTTCGTCGATGCAGCGCCGGGGTTCGGCCACCGCCATGGCAAGAACGTACGCCTCCACATCAAGACGATGAATGACTTGCAGTCTCGATTCACAGTCATATCGTCTCGCCATGCAGGTACTAGAGTGGTGCTATGGACATCCTGAGCGACACCCTCGAAGTCCTGCGCACGGGACGCCCGATGGTGACTCGGACCGAAGCGCACGCCCCGTGGGCCCTGAAGTTCCAACCCATCTCGGGGGCCGGATTCCACGTGGTCGTGGAAGGGCGCTGCCACCTGCTCCCACCGCACGGCCAACCGCTCGCGCTCGGGCCCGGCGACATCGTGTTCCTGCAGCGCGGCAGCGGACACACCCTGTGCGATGAGCCGGACCGCGATCCGGTGGACTTCGTACCGGACCGCGTGGACCGTTCCTCGCCGATCGGCCAGGTCACCGTGGATGGACCGGGGCCGCACGCGGTGCTGGTGTGCGGCGCGTACGCGATCGACGTTGATCGCCCGCATCCGCTGTTCAGTGATCTACCGGAGGTCATCCACCTCCCCGCGGTTCCCGGCCGCCACCCGGTGCTGCGCTCGGCGGTCGATCAGCTGTGCGCCGAGTTCCACGCGCCGCAGCCGGGCTCGGACGCGGTCGTCACGGCGCTCGTCGATCTGCTGCTGCTGTACATCCTGCGGTCGTGGTACGCCGAACTGCCGAAGGAGCGGACCCGGGGTTGGGCGGCCGCGCTGACCGATCCGGCAGTCGCCCCGGCCCTGAAGGCGATCCACGACGATCCCGGCCATCCCTGGACCGTGGAGTCTCTGGGCACCCGCGCCGGGCTGTCACGCGCGGCCTTCGCCCGCCGCTTCGCCTTGGTGGTCGGCGAGCCGCCGTTGACCTACCTGACCAACTGGCGGATGGCCACCGCGGCGCGGTTGCTGCACCGATCGCCGGCCCCGCTGAGCAAAATCGCGACCGACACGGGGTACACGTCGGAGTTCGCCTTCGCCAAAGCCTTCAAACGACACTTCGGGTCGCCGCCGGGGGCCTACCGCAAGCAGGTCAAGACGACAGGCGGCGAGCCAGGCGGATCCGACTGACGGTGAGGGCCAGGACTTCACCGCAGCGTATGAGGAAGCGGCGGTCACTGCCGATTTACGGTCTCGCGGTGGCCCCGATGTGGTGGAGCGCCGGGCGTGACATCCGACTGGCGGGAATCACTGTTCACTCACTCACTCACTCACTGGCTTGGGCCAGGTCGAGTTCGTCAATCTTTGTCGCCCGTTGACGTGAGCCTGGGATAGAGGAACTCCGAAACGGTCATCCCGCTCTCTGCGCAGTCGAGTCCGAGATAGGTCAGAGAAATCTTGTGCGCGGTGTAGATTTCCCGATGCCCGGGATCCGTCCAGTTCATCTTGTGGATCACTTCCACAAGGTTTCGTTCGGCTAGGTATTCCATCGCCTCCCGCAAGTCCTCGAATTCCAGTGGAATTCCTTCGAACGAGGAATCGCGAGATTCCATGAACGCATTACAGACTGGAATGCGCTCACCGTGGTGGTACTGTCGATGCACCCAGTGCAGGAGAGCGTTACGTGTGTAGACGGCACGAGCAGTCGGGTTCTGAGCAGCGCGGGCAACGCGCAGTGCCTCACGCTCTTCCGCTTCCTGCCGTCTCTCCGCGGCCCGCCTCGCCTGCTCGGCCCGAGACGGGGTGACAGCTGTGACCGCTGCCATCACCATACGGCCGATTCCGTTGAGCCCTCGGCGTAGCCCGGTCGGTTGCTCGTCGGAACTAGCGCGGTCCACCGGGGCCCTCCCTCTTCGGCAGCCATGCTGGCGAGGCTGAGGCGGCTGTCCATGGCGACGTTCACCTCACCGTAGCGCCGGACATGAGACCTGAACAGCGGGGTCAGGCCTCCCCGTTCGAAGAGGGTGAGCAGGTCGGCCCACTCCGGTTCACCGAGGACCAGGGCGGATTGCAGAATGCGCAGGCGCCGCGCTTGCCCGCCACGAGCGACTGCTCGTCTTTCAGTAGCGTCCAGTGCTCACCCAGCTCATCGAGGTCCATCGGCGCCCGTACCACGTTCGCCAATCGTCCCCGCCCGGCCTCAGCCGCCGCAGCAGTACGAAATCTGTTCACCCATACGAGGAACACCACAGTCCAACGGAGCGCCGTTTTGCGGCTGGTGACAGATTCAGGTCACCGTTGTATCTGAGCGAGCAACCGTGCCTGTTCGAGCTCTAGCGCCTCGAAAGAGCTCCGCAGGTAGGCGTCCAACTCCGCACGCGGAGGCCCACAACACGAGCCGCAAACGGGTTCGCGCCCGCGTCGAGCACGTCTTGGCCCGTATGAAGACCTGGAAGATCCTGCGCGACTGCCGCTTGAGAGGCGACGGTGTGCGCCACGCGATGCACGGCGTTGCCCGCCTCCACGACCTCGCTCTCACGGGATGACTCCCGCCGCATGCGGGACCTGAGAAGTCCACGGGAGACCGGCCTTGGGGAACATCGGCTGCCCCGATGTTCCCCAAGGCCGGAGACGGGTCCCCACCCCGCAGTCTCGGAGGAGAATCAGTCGAGGCAGAACTCGTTGCCCTCGATGTCCTGCATCGTGATGCACGACTCGTTGACGCCATCGGCGCGCTGCGTCAGCACGTGCTTCGCGCCGAGCGCCATCAGCCGTGCGCATTCGGCCTCGAGTGTGGCCAGGCGCTCCTCACCCACGAGCCCGACGCCGGCCCGCACATCGAGATGCACCCGGTTCTTGACGACCTTGCCTTCGGGAACTCGCTGGAAGAGCAAGCGCGGGCCCACACCCGAGGGATCAGTGCACGCGAAGTAGAGCTCATCCTCGGGCGGCAGCGAGCGGTGGTGCTCCTCCCACGTGGCAAAGCCCTCCGGGACCGTGGGTACGACGTACCCCAGCACCTCGCACCAGAAGGCGGCGAGGCGCGCAGGCTCTGCGCAGTCGAAGGTCACTTGGAACTGTTTGATCGTTGACATCGGCGCACGATAACAGGAGCCCTGCTCATCTCCCAGGTCGGGAGGTCCGCACTATGTCGGGAGGAGGCGCCTGCTACCCGCTGCTGTGTCGTGCGGTTGCAGGGGTGAACCGAGGTCAGTGCCTCCCCAAAGGGAACCCGGGATGCGATCCCGGTCAGCCACTCTCGTGCTGCCAAAGATCAGTTACGGGACGTCATTTCGGGGTGGTGGTGAACGGTCCGGGCTCGAGATCGTCCACGCAACTGGTGTCGGGCGCGGTCGGGCGCGGTCGGGCGAGCGAGGAACGAGGCCAGCACGCTTTGCGCGCAGGGCGACTGCGGGACCACCCAGTGGCCGATTCCTGGGACATGTACGGCGGTCGAGCCGGACAGGTCGCGGATCACGTCCTGCGCCCAACTCACACCGAGCCTGGATGTCCATGGCCGCCACGGAGAACCCCGAGCTCTGGGCATTCCTGAAAACGCTCCGCGCAGGCGAGATGCTGTCGGGCCAGATCTCGTCGGTCGAACGGTTCGGCGTTTTCGTGGCGCTGGACGATGGCCCAGAGCATCCGGTCTTCCCCGGCGTCGGGTTCATCACGATCCCGGAGCTTTCTTGGCGACACGTCGAGACAGCTTCGGACGTCGTTCAGGTGGGCCGGCGCGTTACGTGCGAGTTCCTTCAGTTCGACACGACGAACGGGGAGGCCAGGCTGTCCCTGCGCGCGACGCAGCCCGACCCGTTCCAGATGTTCGCCGACATCACCGCAGTGGGGCAGACGCTGCAGGGACGGGTCACCAAGCTGGTCCCGTTCGGAGTGTTCGTGCGGCTCACCGACGACATCGAAGGGCTCGTCCATCTGCAAGAACTCAGCTGGACGCCTGTCGAGGATCCAGAGACGGTCGTCCGAGTCGGCGACAAGCCTCGACAGCTGTGGATCGATCTCTGTAAGTCTCGCAACAACTGAACCACCGTCTTCGTTCCGGTGAACTGGCCTCACGTACGCAGGTACGAGGCCCCGTTGAGGTCCAGAACCGTCCCCGAGGCCCATTCCGCCGCCGGTGAGGTCAGCCACAGTACGGCCGCCGCGATCTCGGGCGCCGACGCCACCCGCCCGAAGGGGCTCTGGGCACGGATCGCCTCACCCTCCGCGCCGCTCAGTCGGTGCGCGACCCGCTCCGTCTCGAAGAATCCGGGTGCGACGGAGGCGACCGCGATTCCGTGCGGGGCGAGGTGCACGGCGAGGGACTGGCCCAGCGCGTGCACCGCGGCCTTCGTCGCCCCGTACGCCGGGTGGTCGGGCTCGCCGCGGAAGGCCCCGCGGGAGCCGACGTTGACGATCCGGCCACCGCTGCCCTGCTCGATCATCCGGCGAGCTGCGAGGTGGCTGAGGTTCGCGGTGGCGAGGAGGTTGACGGATACGTGACTCTGCCAGGCCGCCGCCCAGTCCTCGTACGAGGTGGTGGCGAGCGGGTGCGGGAGGTTCACGGCGGCGTTGTTGACGAGCACGTCCAGCCCGCCGAGCCCTCCGGCCGCCGCCTCGGCGACGGCCTGCGCACCGTGCGGGGTGGACAGGTCGCCGCCGGCGAGCACGTGCCCCGTACCGCGGAGCGAGCCGAGGGTCTCCTCGGCATCCTCACGGCGTGAGCCGAAGTGGACGGCCACCCGGTCGCCATTGGCCGCGAACGCCTGCGCGAGCGCACGGCCGAGCCCGCGCGAGGCACCGCTGACGAGCACGCGACGGCCGGTCGGCGGGAAGGTGTGCGCCGAAGGGGAGGCTTCGGTGGACGAGGAAGACGCTACGGAAGTCATGTGGATCATGATGCCCCTCAGCCCGCGCGACTGGGCCGGCGCTGCTACCGCGAAGGCCAGGCGCTGGTCGGCCAGGTGTCGCGGAGCTGTTGGCCGGTGTTGCGACGTTGCCGGGGCCCTGGTGCGCAGGGGACGGCCGGGCAGGCTAGTTTGTCTGGATGAGTCTCCTTGATGATGTGGCCGAGCGTGACGGCTGGCGGTGCTGGGTGTGTGACGAACCGGTCGACCCCGACGAGTCGGTGAACGACCCGCGGGGGCCCAGTGTCGACAGCCGTACCGCCGACCGGAAGGCCAAGGTCGCCGAGCGGCTGGCGCACCGCGGGTGCAATACCCGCAAGGGTGCGGTCAAGGTGGTCATCGCCTGGCCGGAGCGCCTGTACGTGGTCGAACCCGCGCCTCTGATCGCCGTTGCCGACAGGCTGGAGCGCAAGGGGGGCCGCGAGGTGGTGGGCCGTTGTCCGACCAGGAAGGACGCCCAAGAGGCAGCGGATTGGCTGGTGGACCGGTTCTCCCGACTGGTACCTGGGCTGCCGGTGACCGCCGGCATCGAAGCGGGCGGCGGCCAGTTCCTCGTCAGCCTGACCGCCGGCCGCCGCTGATCGGGGATCTCCAACCGTCAACGTCCCTGGTGAGTCCCAACGCTGGAAACGAACCGGGCCGGACCCAGGGGGCTGGTCGGGGCCGTACGGCCAGGCAGGGGCGCGCGAGCCCCTCAGCTCCGCCCGGCTCATTTCCAGCGGGCGGACTACCAATGGAAGGTCTCCCAGGGACCGACGTCCGCTGCGCTGGAGCGCAACTTGGCGTAGCCGTCGCCGGTGTAGCCGAGTTCGGCGGAGACGAAGCCCTCATTGGCGTAGGAGAGGAAGTACGTACTGTCGTAGCCGGGTGTGTTGGGAGTGAAGAACTGACGGCCCGTTCCCATTCGCGGGGGCGCGTTGTGGCGTACCCCCGGCGCACGACAAGCCGTCGCGCAACGGATAGTTCATCCCCTGCCATCCGCCGACTATCCGGCCCGTACTCCGGCTCCTAGGCTGGCCACCCACGCCCGCCCACCCGGATCCCCCCGGCGAGTTCAGGGCCCAGCTGTCGGCACCGTCCCTCCCCCCGGCCCGGCACGACTGCCCGGCCGCGGCCGGACAATCGGGGGTCCTGGGAGTCAAGGGCCATCCGTGTCTGCCCGGCGCCGGCCCGGCCCCCGGCGGAGTGGCCAAGCCCATCGTGGCGGCTCAGAGTCTCGCCGAGATGCGCCTGGACAGGGCGTTCAACGAGGCGGCCAACGGCCTCGGCGAACTCGGGAAGCTCGCGGACCTGTGGATCCGGCTCGACCTGACGGTGCGTTTCCACGCGGCGAACGGACGGCCGTCCACCACGCTCCGGCTGACCGGCCGTGCGGCGCCGCCTACGGGCCGTCCTGACGCTCTCCCTGCCGCCGATACCCCGCTGAGGAGGACCCCGCGTGGTGGTGACCCGTGACCTTCTGCTGTCCCTTCTCCTTGCCGGGCACGGCACTGTCCCGCCCGGCGGCGTCCCGCCGGTGGAACGCCCCCTGGCCGAGGCGGCAGCCGCGCTCGCCGCAGGTGAACCGAAGCGCGCGCTGAGGGCCCTGGGCTCCGGCGCGCGACCGGCCACCGGCACCGCGCGCACGGCCGTTCACGACGTGGCGAACGCCCTCCGCGTGGCCGCGCTCGCCCAGGACCTCAACTGGTTCCCCGGCGACGGCGGGGCGGTGATGTCCGAGGAAGACATCGCCCGCGTCGCCCGCCCGGCGCCCCGTCCGGTGGCCGACCCCGACGCCGTCCTCCTCGTCCTGGTCGCCGCCCGGCTGATACCCGACATCCTCAGCGCCCGGGCCGTGGCCGACCACTCCCGGGCCGCCCAGGACGTCCTCTCGGCCCGGAGGGCGCTGGACCAGCTCACGGCGCGGGAGTCCCAACTGGCCACGCTCGCACCGCCGTCGGTACGCGCCCATCTGTGGATCGCCGCGGCAGACGTGGCCCACCGTGCCGGTCTCGTGGACGAGACGACGGCAGCCCTGACGACCGCCCAGTCCCTCGCGGGAGCCGACCCGGCTGCCCTCGCTCAACTGGCCACCCTGCAAGGCGACATGGTGCTGGCGTCCGTGTCCCGGCCCGAACTGCTCGGCCTGCGCCTGGATATGGACCTCCCTGGCCCGGTGGTTCCGCCCGACGTCGAATCGGCGCGCGCACACTACGCCCGTGCGGACGCCCTGTTCACCCGGCTGGGCCATGGTGGCGGGCGGGCCGCCATAGCACTGCGGCGGGCCCATCTGGCCCGCCACGCCGACGACTTCACGACGTGCGCGGCGTTCCTGGATGCGGCCGGGCGTGCCGCGCGCGAGTCGGGTGCCGGAGCGCTCGCCCGGCTCGTGGAGGCGCACAGCGCCGTCGACCGGATCGGCAGCGGCGAGGACCTCCCGGCCGATGCGCTCGACGAGCTGTCCCGCTGGTCCCGGACCGACGGGAGCGGAAGCTTCGCCCGGGGCCTGATCCGGCTGCTCGTCGTGCGCTCCCGCACCTGGCGGGACCGGGGCGCGGCCCTGTCGGCGCTGCGCTGTCTGCGGCTGGCTCGCCGCCTGGCCGTAGCGTCGGACGCGCCGACGGAACGCGAACTCGTCGAGCGGGCCCACGTCGAGCTCGCGGACCGGCTCAACGTCCGCCGGGCATCGGCCGTTTTGCTGCCGCCGATACCGCGGAGGCGATCGCCGGGCTCGGCGACGGGCCCGTCGCCGAACTCGCCTTCGTGCGCACCGCGAGCCTGGCGCTCTCCTTCGACAACACCGTCCAGGCCCTGGGTGAGCCGGACTTGGCCGTCGTTGACGCGGCGCGCCTGGAGGAGCTGTGCCGGCTGTCGGCGCGGGTCACCGACGTCTCGCCGATGGGCACGCAGATCAACGTCATGGTGCGGGCCGCCGCCCGCGAAGCGGCCCTGATGCTCCCGTACCACGAGGGGCAGCGGGCGCTGGCCGCCGGTTACCGCGACGAGGCCCGCCGACACTTCGCCCTGGCGCTCGCGGCGGCGGAGCGGGAGGGGAACGACTTGCTGCGATGCCTTCTGCGGTACCTGCTCGACTGCCGGAAGGAGGCCCACGAGATCGCACTCGGCCTGTTCCGCCGTGGTGATCTGCACCCCGACCACGCGGTGTCCCTGTTCCTCCGGCTGGCCGACCCGGCCACCGCGGACCAGGCGCTGGCAAAGCTCGCCCGGGTCGCCCGGGTCGCCCGGGTCGCCCGGGCCGGCCCGCCGGACCGGCCGTGGGCGGACCCGGCCCGCCGGGCGGAACTCGCGATGGCCCTGGGCCGGCACCGCGTAGCGGCCCGGCTCTCCGACACGGCCCTCGGCCTGTTCGAGCGGCACGCCGCCCAGCTGGTCCGGGAACCGCTGCGCAGTGCGGCCACCGACCACGTCGATGTGGCCGGGATGTTCCACACGGCCGTCCGTGCCCGGCTCGCCCTGGCGTCGGAGTGCTCGGACGGGTGCCGCGCTCGCCGCCTCCTTCGAACTGTCCGACCGCTGCCGCGGTTTCGCGGTCGATACCCTGCGCTCCCTGATCGGGCTGGCTCCCGGGCCCGCTCGAGAGGCCGCGCGCGGCTGGCTGCGGGCCGGCTCCCGATGGGCGGCGGCGTACGAGGAGCTGACGGGCGCGGCGCTCGCCACGGAGCCCGTGGCCGGCCGTACCGGTTCCGCCTTGCGCCCGCGGGTACTCGGCGCGGAGGACGCTCTGGACGCGGCGGAAACCGAGGTGGCCCGTCGGGCGCCCGCGCTGCTCATGCGGCACGAGGGGCGGCGGGGCACGCTGCTGGAGGAGGTGCAGGCGGCTCTGCCCACCGACGCGGCCCTGCTCATGTACGAGTCGTTCGACCAGGAACTGCTCGTCTGGTCCGTCGAGCGGGACCGCGTCCGCCACCGGGAACTCCCCGTCCGCGCACGGGATCTCGCCTGCGACGTACGTGCGTTCCACACCGCGTGCGCCACCGGTGGCGTGGACCGGGCGGGAGCCTCGGCCCTCGCGGAGCGACTTCTCGGGCCCGTGGCCGCTGCGGTCGACTCCGGCCAGAGGCTGTACGTCGTCCCCCACGGAGCCCTGTCCCTGCTGCCGTTCCACGTACTGCCCCACCGGGGCCGGCCACTCGGTGAGTCCCGGACGGTCTCCTACCTGCCGTCGGCCGCGCTGCTGACCCTGCCCGAGGCCGGCCAGCGGCCCCGGCCCGGCGCCGCGGCGCTGCTCGTCGGCGACCCCGCGTACGCCCCGGAGCGGGGGCTGGCCCGGCTGCCGGGCACGGCGACGGAGGTGGCCGCCGTCGCGCGCGTGCTCGGAACGGCTCCTCCGCTGACGGGGGAGGGGGCGACGGCCCGGAACGTGGCGGCCGCGGCGGCGGAGGGCGCCTCCGTGCTCCACTTCGCGACGCACGGTCTGGTGGACGAGCACGGCCCCAACCTCGGCCGTGTCGTCCTGGCCGGCCACGACCAGCTGACCGTAGGCGACCTGATGGGACTCGACCTGACCGAGGCCCTGGTGGTGCTGTCGGCGTGCCACACAGGGCGCGGTACCGCCACCATCGGCGGTGACGTCGTGGGCCTGACCCGGGCCGCGGTGACGGCGGGCGCCCGGCACGTCGTCGTCTCGCTGTGGCCGGTGGACGACGAAGCGGGCTGCCTGACCATGGTCGCGCTGTACGAGCGACTGGCCGAGGGCCGGGGGGTGGCCGAGGCCCTGGCCGCCGCCCAGCGCTGGGTGCGCGGCCTCGGCGAGGCGGGCCGGCACGCCGCGTACGAGGCCCTGCGGGCGCGGGAGGGCACTGCGGCGGCAGCACCCGGGGCGAGGGACGGCCAGGTGCCGCCCTTCGCACGGGAGGAGGACCGGGACAACCTGCCCTACCACTGGGCACCGTTCGTCCACATCGGCGGCTGACGGGCGGACCGGACCACCCGTCCCGGAGAGGACAGACATGCACAAGAGGGCATTGCTGATCGGCTGCCAGACCGGGGGCCTCACAGGTGTGCACGCCGACGTGGACCTCATGGCCGACGTGCTCACCCCCCTCGGGTTCGAGGCCATCCCGCTCACTGGCGAACGGGCGACGCTCCACGGCATCGAGGACGCGTACCGGAAGCTGATCGCCGACAGCCGGCCCGGGGACGCCGCTCTCGTCTACTACTCCGGGCACGGCGGCCGCGCCCGCAACCCGGCGCCGTCCGACGACCCTTCCTTACCGCCCTGGCTCCCCTACCTGTGCCCCCACGACCTCGGCGGCACAGGGTTCCAAGGCCTGCTCGCCGCCTCGCTGAGCCGGAACCAGGAGCAACTCACCCTGCAGACTGCGAACGTCACGACCGTCCTCGACTGCTGCTTCTCGGGGCGCATGGCCCGCGGGCGGTCCCTGCCCAAGGCATACCCACGGTCGGGGGAACCGCCCTGGGAGCAGGTGCGCGGCGCCTGGGAGGCGGAACGCGCCGCATCAGGCGGGAACGGCGTCCCCGCCGTGGACGCAAACCCCCTGGCCGTCCGGCTCGTGGCCTGCGCCCCGGACCAGAGCGCGTACGAGACCCACGTGCCCGGCCTCGGACGCCATGGGGTGCTCACGGCCTCGCTGGCCCGGCTGCTCCGTCGTCCGGACAGCTCACGCCTGACCTGGCGTCAGCTGATCGAGCAACTGCGACCCGCCGTCACCCTTCTCGAGCCGTTGCAGCGCCCGGACGTGGAGGGTCCGGCGGACCGCTTCCTGTTCGACCTGCGCGAAGCGTCGGGCAGCGGCGTCCTGCCCGTACTGGTCACGGAGGACGGGGTGTTCATCGACGCGGCCGAGCTCTTCACGGTCGAGGAGGGCGACGTCTACGCCCTGGTCGGCCCCGCCGGAGAGGGCCTCCCACCGCTCGGGACGGCGGCGGTGGACCGCGTCACCGGCGGCCAGGCCCGGCTGCGACCGGCGGCAGGCTCCCCGAGGTTTCCCCCGCTGCCCGAGGGGACCGAGGCCCATCCCCTGCGGGTGTCCCTCGGGCGCAGGGCGGTCGCCGTCGTACCGGCGGGCCATCCGGACCGCGACCGCACGGCCCGGGCCCTCATGGACTCGGCACGCGTGCGGGTCGTGGCAGCGGGGGAGCCCGTGATGGCCACCGTCGTCCTGTCCGGCGACGGCGTCGGGCTGCTGGACGGGCGAGCCCTTGGTGGACCGGCCCCGGGCCCGTACCTCGGAAGCACTCGCACAGACCGGCGCCGACCTACAGCGTCTCGCGAGGGCCGCGCAGGTGCGGGAGCTGGCCTCCGGCACCGGGCCGGCAACGCTCGGCGGCGGGCTCGACTTCAGCTACGCACGACTCCTGCCCGACGGCTCGGAAGGGGCGCTGGAGCGCTGCGGCGAGCATCTCTTCTGCGGCGACCAGGTGGTCGTCCGGATCCGCAACCGGGGAACGGCCCGTAGGTTCGTCTCGGTCTTCGACGTCGGTCTGCGCGGCGCCATCTCCTTGCTGACCACCAGCGAACGGTCCGGGGTCGGCATCGGTCCCGGCGAGTGCTACGAGCTCTACCGTCACCCGCAGACCCACGAACTGGCGGGCGTCACCCTCTTCTGGCCGGACGGCCTGCCCAAGGGGTCCCCACGACCGGGCAGTTTCCTGGCCGTTGTCACCGAACGCCCCCAGGACCTCTCGCGTCTGGCGCAGGAAGGCGTCAAGCACACGTCCGAGGCGCGGGGCTCGTCCTTGCAGCGGCTCCTGGACGATCTGCTGAACGGTATGCGCGACGGTCGCGGCCCCGCATGGGCCGACGGACGGGAGCAGGCGGTCCGCTACCAAGTGGAGCGGTTCGAGGCGTACCTCCACCCGCAGCGGCGCTGAAGGAGCCGCGAATCCGGTGTCACCTACGGCTCGTCGCGTACCACGTTGGATCTGTGGGCCGAGGGCTGACAGGTTGGTGGAGACGATCAACAGCTGGACAAGGGTGGTTGCACACGCACCAAGCCGGAGGCGGCATCCCTGCTGAGCACCACCGTCTTGCACGGCCAGGCGACAAAAGGGGTCATGGCGGCAGCACTTGTCATCCAAGGGTCTGAACCGCCGGACGCGTACGCCGCGTTGTCAGGTACGTAGCCGCAATCGCGGGGCTCCACCCCGTCGGCGCACCGAAGGACCGGTGCCACGCGCCGCCACGACACGAGGCCCGGGAGCGGGCAGGACCGCTCCGGGGCGAGGGAGAACACCATGACCATCCGCAGGACTTACAAGAGGCTCATCGCACTCGCAAGTGCCGCGACCGCCCTGGCCGGCGTCATCGGTCTCACCACCGCCACCAGCGCGGCGGCCGACGTCAACAGCGAGTGGAACTGTTCGCGCAACCCGGGCGGCTGGGACCACATGGACTGGGGCAGCTGTCTGCTGCCCGGTGACAGGCTGGTCTCCGGCAACGGCGACGAGCGGCTCGTCTACCAGAAGGACGGCAACCTCGTGCAGTACAACGCGAGCGGCCACGCCGTCTGGGCCACCGGAACCGTCAACACGGCGCCCGGCAAGGTCATCATGCAGTACGACGGCAACTTCGTCGTCTACGACACCTTCAAGAGGGCCCTCTGGGCCTCCGGGACCGCCCTGGGCTGCAACCCGAGCGCCAACTGGGTGCGCCTGCAGAACGACGGCAACCTGGTCGTCTACCGCCCCCACGGCGACGGCCCGTGGACCCCGGTCTGGTCCACCCGCTTCGGCCGCGTCGGCACCTGCTGACCTGACCCAAGCTGTCGGCTCCCTCAGCAGTAGTGGCAGCAGGTACGGGGTGTCGTAGGTGAGCAGTCGGCTTGCCCGGCCCGATTGAGGCTCGTGCCGCACCCGCGCCCGTCAACGGGCAGTCTGCGACGCGCTCATGCCCAAGTCCGCCGGCGCACGTCGCAGCAGGCCCATCGACGCCAGGGCTCGCGTTCGGGGAGTGGTCACAGAAACCGCTCCCCGAACGAGCCTCTCGGCGGTCCCCTTGACGCCGGGGCACCATTTGCGACGACGGGGTTCGGGAACAGCTACTGACCTTGCCGTTTGGGCGCGTGAACGACATCAACACCGAAACCCTTGAGTGGGACCCCTCATCGGCTGAGACAGTGACGAGCAAGCCGCGCATGTCACTGGCCTCAACCGAGTTGAGATCCTGAGGATCCTTGAGACTGTGGTCGCCCACTCCGCGTCCGACATGTCGGTGGGATACCCGACGCTCGCGCGCCCCGTGGTCTCTGGCGTTCCCGAACCTGTGAGCCAGACGGTCACACGCGAGAGTGGCTGAAGTGGACCCCACTCCCGCGTTGCCCGTAGAAATGCGACAACAGGGCCTCTCGGACCGCACGTTGGATTCGACACCCTTCGAGCTACCAAGAGGCCCTGCTCTCATGCACGGCAGCCGCCGCAGTCACCCGATCGACGTCCTACTTCTCCTCCGGCTCCCAGGCGCGGAGCAGGTCGAGCAGCCCTGCGTCTCCGTCAACGTGCAAGGAGTCGGCCTGGATCCGGTCGTACAGGTAGAGGACCAGCTCACTGGCCGTGCCGTGGACGGAGGCGCCGGCTGCGTCCGAGTCTTCGCCGGTCGCGTCGGTGGGCGCGGGGATGCGGGTGATGCGTGCGCCGTCGCCGTCGACGGTGAGGCGCCAGGAGCGGCCCTCGGCGGCGTGGAAGTCGAAGGCCGTGGGCTTGTGCGGCCAGGCGCTCGGCGTTGCGCAGACGGTGAACAGGAACTCCTCCACACCGTCGAGTGCCAGCTCGACCGGCAGCGGCTGCGGGGAGCCCCCGGCGAGCTGGGCGTCGTAGGTGTGCACCGCGGTCTCCTGAACCCGGTGCCGGGCGGTGCCGCCGGCGGTCTGCGGTGACTGCGACGCAGGCCACCACGTCCAGCAACCGCTCTCCGGTCCCGCCGCGCGCAGGGCGTCAAGCAGAAGCTGCGTCGACGCGTCCAGCCAGGCCACCAGGGCCTCACGCTCCTGCGGCACTTCCAGCGCGGCGCGCGCGGCGACGGCCTCGGCCGGGGGACCGTCGGCAGACCCCGCGCCGACGATGGCGGCCCAGAAACGGTCTCCCCCACCCAGGTGCTTCACCAGATCGAACAGCGTCCACCCGGGGCAGGTCGGCACCTGCGCGTCGAGACCGGGCGCGGCGGCGACCACGGCGCGGAAGGCGGTCGACCGTTCATCGATCAGTCGCAACAGGTGAGGGAACTCAAGATTCTTTTCCACGCCGGATGTCTATCACCGTGCTCCGGTGATAGGACAGCGATTTTTACAGTCTCCGCCGGTTGGCCATTGCGGACATCCTCGCCTCCCACCGCTCGGGTGACAAGCTGCGCACTGCTGTGAGGACGCTGGTGGTGGCGGTACGTCAGGCGTCGTGCCTGTGGGTGCTCTGGCCTCGCCGTGCGGCCGGGCACCGCGGCGACGTGACGTCCACCCGGTGCGCGCGGTCATGCTGCTGCTCGATGTGATGACGCGGAGGTCACGATGGCGGGGGAGGGCCGGTCGGGTCTGGAGTTCAGGTGACTCCCGTTCGACCAGCACCCCTCAAGTTCGGAACAACAACAGCCATTCAGACCGACGCCGAGTTCTGCCCGCAGAACTCGGGTGATCGCGGTGTTTCTCGCTGATGGTCCACCTGGAGGCGGGCTACTCCCCGCTCGGAGAGCAGCCGACCCCCGTAGCTCGGAAGGCAGATCGCCGCCGCAGTCGGCCATTGCAAACCTGCAGCTTGAACATCTGGACTCCGTGTCCCAGCGCACGGAGCCGTGGACCAGGGCTTGGACGCCCCAGCACTCCAACTCCGCACCGCAGTCCTGGCAGCCAGCTGAGTAACTGATGGACTCGAAGATCATCTGATCCTCATAGGGCAGTTGCCGCGAGCCTTTCCCCGGGCGGATCCGTCAATGCGGAGTTCGGTTGGTGAGGGGCTGCTGAGAGGCGGTCGGCGGTGTGAAGAGTGCCTGTACGGTTTCGGCGGCGAGGTCTCGTAGCCAGGTGTGGGCGCGGTCGTCGTCGTAGCGCTGGTGCCACAGCAGGTACAGGGGGACGTCGGGCAACTGGAGTGGCAGCGGGAGCGAGACCAGGCCGAGTCGGTTCCGGGCCGTGCGGGTCACCGCTTCGGGGAGGGTGACGACCAGGTCGGTATCGAGGGCGAGTTGCAGGGCGAAGGCGGCGGTGGGTCCGGCGGCGACGACGCGTCGTTCGAGGCCACGTGTGGTCAGGGCGTCATCGATCTGGTCGCGCAGGCGTCCGCGCCGCGAGACGGTGAGGTGTTCGGCGGCTGTGTAGCGCTCGATGCTCAGCGGGCTGTCGGTGAGTGGGTGGCCCGGGCGGACGGCGACGACCAACTGGTCCCTGCCGACGAGGCGGTGGCGGATGTCGGGGAGCGTCGGAGCGTCGGAGCTTGATTCGAGGTCGACCTCACCGCGGCGCAGCTCGGCATCGTCCGTCCCGGGTTCGGCGGACAAGCGTAGCCGGGCGCCGGGAGCCTGCTGGCGGACGGCGGTGGTCAGGGCGGTTCCGCAGGCTGCGGTCAGGGCGTCGTGCCAGCGCACGGTGAACACTCGGTCCAGAGCTGCCAGGTCGAGTTCCTGCTGCGTGGACAGGAGTTGATGGGCCTGCTGCACGAGGGCGTGGACCTGGGCGCGCATGGCCAGCGCGCGGGTGGTGGGGACCATGCTGCGGCCGGTGCGTACCAGGATCTGGTCGCCTGTGGCCTTGCGGATGCGGCCCAGGGAGCGGCTCATTGCCGGGGCGGTGACGTGGAGGCGTGCTGCGGCGCCGGCGACGCTGCCCTCTTCCAGTAGTGCGTCCAGGGCAGTGAGCAGGTTTAGATCCAGTTGCATGGCAGTAACTCTACAAGTGACAACCATGCACTTGTTGTTAATGATTCGGCGGCCTACTTTCGAGGTGCGGGGGCGAGACAGCCGCCCCGCTTCGACCGATCCCAAGGAGCCAGCCATGAGCACAGCCATGCCTTTCGACGCCGGCACGACGCTCTTGTCCGACGTGACCACCGTGGTGAAGGCAGCGGGCCTCACGCTGCGGGACCGCTACACCTCGCACGCCCGAGCCGTGAGCCTCGACGAGGTGGTCGAGGAGATCCACGCCAACGACGACGCGGTGCTGGACGTGCTGCGGGAGCCGCTGTTGCAGGCCCGGCCGGGATCGCAGTGGGCGGAGGACGAGCTGGCCGGCGGCGCGCTCCCGCCCGGGGAGTGGTGGGTCGTCGACCCCGCCGAGGGCAACATCAACCACGTCCACGGCATGGAGGACTGGGCCGTGACCGCCACCCTGGTCCGCGACAACCAGCCGGTACTCACGGTCGTCCACCTGCCGCTCACCGGCGACACCTATTCCGCCGTCGCCGGCGGCGGCGCCCGCCTCAACGACCGACCGCTGAAGGTTTCTGCCAAGACCGACCTGGGCGCCGCGCTCATCGGCACAGGCCAGGCCAAGCCCGGCGAGGACGAGCGCACCTTCCGGCGGATTGGGGACTCCGTCACCACCATGCTCATCAACGGCCTGGTCGTACGGGTGTCCGTGCCCGCCACGATGCAGCTCATCCACGTTGCCGCCGGACGCATGGACGCCTTCTGGCAGTTCTCCGACGTCCGCTCAGGCCTGGTCGCCGGCGCCCTGCTGGTCTCCGAGGCCGGGGGCATCGTCACCGACCTGGTGGGCACCCCCTGGAACACGGGCAGCAGCGACTTCCTGGCCGCCGCACCCGGCATCCACGGCGCCGCCCTCAAGGTCCTCTCGCCGATCGCCTGAGGCAGACGTCTCCCCCCTTCCCACCCGGTACCGCAAGGAGCATCACCTCATGACCAGCATCGGCATCCTGGGCGCGGGCCGCGTCGGCACCAACCTCGCCGGCAAGCTCTCCGTGGCCGGACACCACGTCATCCTCGGCCGCCGCACCCCGACGCAGGAGACCACAGCGGCCGCCGGAGACTCAGGCCCCCGCGTCTCCTTCGCCGACCAGCGCACCACCGCCCGCACCGCGGACATCGTGATCAACGCGACGCCCGGCGACAGCGCTCTCGACCGCCTCACCGACCTGCGAACCGAACTCGCAGGCAAGATCCTCATCGACGTCTCCAACGCCACCCGCGACGCCGCTGACGGCTTGCCCGGAGACCTGTGCTATCCCGGCAGCAGCCTGGCCGAGAAGCTCCAGGCTGCCCTCCCCGACACCCATGTGGTCAAGACCCTCAACACGATGCTGTTCACGGTCATGGCCGCTCCCGAAACCCTGGCCACCCCACCGACCGTCTATGTCTCGGGGAACGACGAGAACGCGAAGAAGACCGTCACAGGCCTGCTCGGCGACCTGGGCTGGCAACCCGAACGGATCGAGGACCTCGGCGACATCACCACAGCCCGCGCCACCGAGGCCATGATCCTGGTCGTGCCCCACGTCCTGCGCCGACACGGCTTCAAGCCTTTCGCCGTCTCCCTAACCCGCTGACCCGCCAAGACCCGGTTCACCACGTTCGCTGAGGCACGCTGAGGTGTGAGGCTGCAAGGCAGCCCGAGAGCAGCGAGGTGGCCGGGCTGTGGTCTCAGCTGAGAGAGCAGAACGGAGAAGCCATACCAGATCGCTGCGGCCATGACCAAGTCGTACAGCCTGGGCTTTGGCGAGCCCCTAGCGGCCGACAGTGTCGTTCGCGGCGGCTTCGATGAGGTAGGTGACGGGGCCCGGCTGGAGGCCAGGGAGGCGTGCGAGGAGTCCAGCTCGATCGTCTTGCGGGGGCTCATCCGTTCGGCCGTCATCCGTTGGTTGTCCGGGTGGATCATGTGGTCCTGGGTGGACACCTGGTAGCCGAGCGGGGCCTTCTGGGTGACGGCCATGACCAGGGCCTCGTCGGGCGTCAGGTCCTGCGCGAAGCTCTCGTGGAACTTGTCCTGCTTGAGCCACAGGTAGCCGTCGGAGTCCGGCGCGGTGTTCGCGAAGGCCGCCGGGGGACGCTGTTCGGTGATCGCCCCCGGGCTCTCGCCGGCGTCGGGGGCGAAGGCCGCGATGTAGACCAGGGCGGAGACGTTCGGCAGGTCGCCCGACTCGGTGATGACGGCACCGCCGTACGAGTGACCGACCAGGACCACGGGCCCGTCGATCTGCCGGACCGTCTTGCGCCGACGAACTCGCGGCGGCCATTGCCGAGGACCTCGCCCCGTACGCACCGGTGCCGGTGCCGACCGCAGTCGTCAAGTCCTGGCTGACCACCCGCCACGCCGAGCAGGCCCAGGCGCACCGCGCTCGGCCGGGACCCGCACAGTTGATCGGGCTGTCTCGGACGAAGTCACCGCTCGGAAGAACCGAGAGCGCCGAGCCGGAAACCCGGACGCTGCGAGCACATGCCGGCCGTGCGCGGCGCCGACCTCGGCAAGCCCCAGCCCCAGCCCCAACCCGAGCACCCGCGGCGCGAGGCAGGCCTTCAGGAGGGGGTGGGTGCTTGCCCGGATGTCGCTGTTCAGCTCTTGCGGGCCAACGGTTGCCCGGCGAAGCTCACCCCTTCGAGACCATGGGCCATGAGGTTGCGAATGTTGCCGTGATCAGTGTCGGTCGGCGTCGCCAGCACACTGCGATAGTGCTCACCGAAAGCCAGCAGCGCCTCCTGGTCGCTCAGCCCTTCCAGCAGGGCCAGCCCCAGCGTCTTGCAGGAACCCTCGTTCTCACCTGCGGCATTCTCGAGTTCCCCGTTGCGGAACGCCTGCGGCTGATACGCGTAGTGCGCGGAGACGAAGGCCAAGGTGTCGGCGAACTCGTGCTCACCTGACGCAAGGCTTGCCCGCAGCGAGTCCAGATCAGTCATGTCGGTCCTCCCGGGTTGAACAGACGATCCGATCGCCGTCCGTGACCGGACGACAATACCCCCCAGGGCATCCGAACGATCGGCGTATCCGCAGGTCAAGACGTGCGCCTGTGCGACCCGCGGAGGCGTTGTCAGTGGAGGGCAGGATGATGACCTGCATGACCGAAAACAGTGCCCTGCTCTCTCCCGCCGCCTACGTGGAGGCCGTGACCACCGCCGTGGCGGCGTCGGCCGCGTACTACGGCGACGGGACCACCCCGCTCGGTGACGACGAGTACGACGGGCTGCTGCGCGCCATCGCGGCCTACGAGGAGGCCCACCCGGACGAGGTGCTTGCCGAGTCACCGACCGGGAAGGTGGCGGGTGGCGCTGTGCAGGGTGACGTGCCGCACTCGGTGCCGATGCTCTCCCTCGACAACGTCTTCGACGCTGACGAGCTCGCCGAGTGGGCCGCAGGGCTGGAACGGCGTCTCGGGCACCCCGTGGCCGGGTGGTGCGTGGAGCCGAAGCTCGACGGCCTCGCGGTGGCCGCCCGGTACCGGGGTGGTCGGCTCGTTCAGCTCCTCACCCGCGGCGACGGCCTGTCCGGCGAGGACATCACCCACGCCGCCGACGCCGTCATCGGTCTGCCGCCGGTACTGACCGAGCCGATCGACGTCGAGTTGCGCGGCGAGGTGCTGCTGACGACGGCGCAGTTCGAGGAGGCCAACCGGATCCGGCTCGCCCACGAGGCCACCCCCTTCGCGCACCCGCGCAGCGGAGCGGCCGGCACCCTGCGGGCCAAGGACCGCCCCTACCGGATCGAGTTGACCTTCTTCGCCTACAGCGCGATCGGCCTGGAGGACCTCGGCCACGCCGCCCTGCTGGAGAACCTGGCCGAGCTCGGCGCGAACACGGCCGCCAGCACTGCCGCCGCCCCCATGCGATGCGAGACCGTGGAGCAGGTGCAGGAACGCATCGACGCGATCGCCGGCCTGCGCGGAGACCTGCCGTTCGGGATCGACGGCGTCGTCGTCAAGGCCGACACGGCCGAGGACCAGCGTCAGGCCGGCAACGGCTCGCGCGCCCCCAGATGGGCGGTGGCCCGGAAACTGGCGGCCGAACACAAGGTGACGCGCCTGCTGGCGGTGGAGTGGAACGTCGGCCGGACCGGGATCATCGCCCCGCGCGCCGTCCTGGAGCCCGTGGTCATCGACGGAGTGACGGTCACCTACGCCACGCTTCACAACCCGTCCGACATCACCCGTCGCGGGCTCATGATCGGCGACCAGGTGTTCGTGTACCGCGCCGGCGACGTGATCCCCCGGGTTGAAGCACCACTGGTCGACCAGCGTACCGGCGCCGAGAGCCCGATCGTCTTCCCCGAGGCGTGCCCCCGCTGTGGCGACGCGATCGACTCCTCCGAGCAGCGGTGGCGGTGCGTGCGCGGCCGGAGCTGTCAGGCCGTGGCCTCGGTGATCTACGCGGTCGGCCGGGACCAGCTCGACATCGAAGGTCTCGGCGGCACGCGCGCGATCCAGCTGGTGGAAGCCGGTCTGGTCAGGGATGTCGCCGACCTGTTCACGCTGACCCGCGAGCAGCTCCTCGGTCTGGACCGGATGGGTGAGACCAGCGCCGCCAACCTCCTGGCCGCGATCGAGACCGCCCGCCGGGCCGCATTGAGCCGCGTGTTCTGCGCCCTCGGTGTCCGCGGCACCGGGCGCACTATGTCCCGGCGGATCGCCGCGCACTTCGGCTCGATGGCCGCGATCCGGGCCGCCGACGCGGACACGCTGGCCGAGGTCGACGGCATCGGCACCGAGAAGGCCCGTGTCATTGCGGCCGAACTCGTCGAACTCGCCCCGCTCCTCGACAGGCTCCAGGCCCAGCAGGTCGGGACGCAGGTCACCGAGCCGCAGAAGCCCGCGACCGAGGCGACCGACGCGACCGACGGCGAGGACTCGGCAGGCGGCGGCCCGCTGGCCGGACAGGCCGTCGTGGTAACCGGCTCCATGACCGGCCCCCTTGCGGTGTTGTCCCGGAACGAGATGAACGAGCTGATCGAGCGGGCGGGCGGAAAGGCATCGTCGTCGGTGTCCAAGCGCACCACCCTCTTGGTGGCGGGCGAGAAGGCCGGCTCCAAGCGCGCCAAGGCCGAAGAACTGGGCATCCGCATCCTCGACCCCGAGGAATTCGCCGTCCTCGTCGCCGGCCTCCTCCCCACCAGCTAGCCACCGCCGCCTGATCGCGATCGTCCCGCACCACGGGCCGGCCAGGTGGGCCAGGACGGAGGCGCTGTGTCTGGAAGTTCAAGCGGCCGGGCCGGGAACAGCCGGGCGGGTCGGCGCGGTTGCATCGACCGAGGGACCGGCGCCGCACGGCCGGGGGCCGCGCGCTCGGACCAAGAAGTACGTCTACAGGAGGACTGTTTCATGACTGACCGACCCTTGACGCTCATGGCAGTGCACGCCCACCCCGACGACGAGGCCACAGGAACCGGAGGGGTCCTCGCGCGGTACGCGGCGGAAGGCATCCGCACGGTTCTCGTGACCTGTACCGACGGCCGTTGCGGTGACGGACCGGGGGGTGCCAAGCCGGGCGTCCCCGGGCACGATCCGGCGACCGTAGCCTTGATGCGCCGTCAAGAACTCGAGGCGAGCTGTGACGTCCTGAAGATCAGCGATCTGGAGACGCTGGACTACGCCGACTCCGGGATGATGGGCTGGCCGAGCAACGACGCCCCGGGATCCTTCTGGCAGACCCCCGTGGAGGAAGGCGCCGCCCGACTCGCGGAGCTCATGCGGCACTACCGACCCGATGTGGTCGTCACTTATGACGAGAACGGCTTCTACGGCCACCCCGACCACATCCAGGCCCACCGCATCACGATGGCGGCGCTGGAGATGACCGATCTGACGCCGAAGGTCTACTGGACGACGATGCCCCGCTCGGGGATGCAGCGGTTCGGGGAGATCATGCGCGAGTTCCATGAGGACATGCCGGAGCCGGATCCCGCCGAGGCCGCCGCGTTGGCCGAGATCGGCCTCCCCGACGACGAGATCACCACGTGGGTGGACACCACCGCGTTCAGTGGTCAGAAGTTCGATGCGCTGGCAGCACACGCCAGTCAGGGCGAGAACATCTTCTTCCTCAGGATGGGCAAGGAGAGGTTCGGCGAGTTGATGGGCATGGAGACCTTCGTACGCGTCAAGGACTCCACCGGCACGGCCGTACCCGAGAACGACCTCTTCGCCGGACTGCGCTGATCCGCGGCCGGGCCCCCGCAAAGCCACTCGGCCGCGTGGCACGATCGACCGGCCTGGGAGCCGCCGGGCGCTGGCGGCTCCCTGCGGGCGGCTATCGCTGCCAACCTCGCCGGGCACCTGGCAGCCGTCGGCTTCGCCCCGGAGCCCGGAGCCCGGAGCCCGGAGCCCGGAGGCGGTGGCAGGGGGCGAAGTCGATTCCCGCCCCGGGGTGAACTCAGGGGAGGTCGAAGGTGACGTTCGCCGAACCGTCCCCGTCCGGCGCCTCGGTGAGCGCGAGGGTTCCATCCTCTGCCTCGAAGACCCTCACCAAGATCCCGCCGTTGTCCTCGCCGGCAAACACAATGGAGAAGTAGGGGTCCATCTCCATGAGGAAGTCCCAACCCTCGCGCTGGGTCGTGTCGAGGGCATTGGCATGCCGACCGGTTGCCCGCCACGTGCCGACCGCGTCGACAGTGACGGTGATGTCGATGTCGTACTTCTCAAGGCACGTCGCGTGATCGGCCCACCATTCGAGGCGCGCCCGACCCACGAATCGATCCATGAGCACACTATGCACGGTGCCCAGGCCGGACGGTCAAGGCTTCGTTTGCCTGTTGGTGTTCACGACGTCGGGCCATGGGGTCAAGGTCTTGGTCAACGCGTTGACGAGCTGGGCGAATTCGGCCCGTTGCCGGTCGGTCAGTGCGGCGTAGAGCGGCGCCTGCAGCTCGTCGGTGAGTCGCTCGGCACGCTGCCATCGGGGGATCAGGGCTGCGTCAACGGGACGTGGCTCTGGCCAGCCGTAGTGGGTTGCCTGCTCGATGCCGAGGTTGATGACCATGGCCGCTTGGGCGCTCAGCCCGCACAGGCGCACTGCCGCCAGATGGCAGGCGCCACGGTGCTCCCGCAGTACGTGTATGCGCTGCATGGCGGCGCCGACCGGGTCGTCGCCGGGGCAGGGTTGCGCGCGCCAGCCGGCGAACAGAGGCAGTGCGTCGGCGTCGGCGGCGCCGATCAGCTGCTGGGCCAGGTGGTTGAAGTGCTCCACGTCGACGTCGGCGGGGATGTGGGCTCGCCCCCACGTCCGTACGGCCCGTGCGTAGACGGCGGCGGCTTCCTCCGGCGGCATCACGAACCGTCCGGACCGCCAGCCGGCGGTGACCAGACCAGGGCCGAGGAAGCCCTGTACCGCATGGACCACCGAGGTCGGCGCCTCGCCGAGCACTCCGAACCGGCCGCGGCAGTAGAAGCCGCGCCCTGGGGCGAACCCGGCGCGCAGGCCGATGGCGGCAGTCGCGTCGTCGGACATGAATTCGTCACCAAAGTCGTGGATGGGCCGGGCAACCGCGGAGATGCAGTCGAAGAGTTCCATGCGCTGAAGGTCGCTCACCCCGACTCGACGGGTCAAGGGGATGATTTGTGAGGGGACCCTTTAGGTAATCTATCGAGTCATGCTGGATATCCGCCGTCTGCACATGCTTAAGACCGTCGCCGCCCGCGGCTCCATCACCGCGGCCGCCCAGTCACTGGCGCTGTCCGCCGGTGCCGTGTCCCAGCAGCTGGCCGCACTGAGGCACGACGTGGGGGTCGACCTCCTGCGCCCCGACGGGCGAACCGTCGCGCTCACGGAGGCGGGCCGCGTCCTCCTCGAACACGCCGACCGGATCCTGGCCGCTATGGAGGAAGCCGAGTGCGCCGTCGCAGCGGTCAAGGGCGGGGTCGGCGGAACCGCCACGCTCGCAGCGTTGCCGTCGACCGTCGCCCGGATCGTGGCCCCCGCGCTGACCGCGCTGGGCCGGGACCATCCGCAGCTCGCCATGACCTGTCTGACCACGGACCAGGCGCAACTGCGGGAACTCGCGCTCGGCACCGTCGACGTGGTGCTGGGGCAGCGATACCACCACCTGCCGGAGACCGCACCCCGGGGCGTCGAGATCTCGCCGCTGCTCGACGATCCGCTGCTCGTCGTCACCGCCGCCGATGGATCCGACGGGCGTCCCGTCGCCCTGCGCGAACTGGCCACGCACAACCTCGTCGTGCCACCGGCGACCACTGACTGCGGACGGGCCATCCTGCGCGCCTGTCACCAGGCCGGCTTCAGACCCACGACGCGCTACGTCGCCGCCGACATCGCCGCCCAGCTCGCCCTCGCACGAGCCGGCCTCGCCACCGCGCTCGTCCCTCGGACGGCCATCGACCCGGGCACACCCGGGATCCGCACGGCGCCCATCGAGGACCACCCGATCCTGCGCCTCCTGTTCGCCGCGACCCGTCGCACCGAAGCGTCCAACCCGACGGCCACGGCCGTCATCGAGGCACTACGCACAGCAGCGCGACAGGACCGCACGGTGCACCTGCCGCCCGTCGATCCTGGCGGTGGGGGAGCTGTCCGGTGAGGGCGCGGACGCCGCCTGCCGGGTCGTCCCGGGTTTCCCGGGAGGCGGTGGTTCGGACGGTCGCGTCGACGAGTAGGCGTAGCTCGTGGCCATCGGGCGCCTCTGTGTGCGTGGCCGCAGACGGCAACGACGTGGTCAGCGTGCGGGCTCACCTGGGGTGATGTTGCGAACGAACACGGGCTTGAGGTGGTTCTCCGGCAGTGCGTCGGGGAGCTGTTCCCAGTCGAGGACGTGGGAGACGACGCGCGCCGGGTTGACGGTGCCGGAGGCGGCGAGGGCGAGGGCGTCCGGGATGTGGGCGCGGACGTTGTCGCGGGCGATGCGCAGGGTGACGCCGGTGAGGTACATGTCGAGCAGCGCGGGCGGCGGTGCGCTGGGGTGCGGCGGAACCGGGGCGAACGGCGCCGCTGGGTTTGTGGAACCGTCGCCGCTGTTGGGGCGTCACCTGGTCTTGTGACAGGAACCGAACGCCACCCGCACAGAGTCAGAGTCGAACCCATGCCCACGGACCCGGTGCCCGCCCCTGCCCCGGACAGGTCCCGCACGTGGCACGGCGTCGTCTCGATGGTCGCTTCCGGGCTGATGGGAGCCGCGGCCGGATGCCTGGCGATCGCTCTGTCATCCCGCGCACGCGCCTACTGTGACGCAGGTTGGGACGCGGGTGGTGTGGCCGAGCTGACCCTCCTGCTTCCGGTCCTGGTGGTGGGCTTCGCGGTGTGCGGCGTGGTGGTCGCGATGCTCACGCCGGGCCGGCGCCCGTTGCTGCGGATGGTGCAGGTGGTGGTCGTGCTGGGGGTGCTGGTCATCGGGTTCTTTGCCGTCAGGGGCACCGTGGACGGATATCCGGGGGATTCGGGGCTGTGCGGGCCGGACAACGTGCCGCCGTGGTGGCCGTGGTGGCTGCCTGCGTGAAAAGCGGGTGCGGCGGCGTCGGGCAGGTGACGCCTCCACTGTGCGGCACTCGGCGCCGCACGGGCCCGGGCTCGTAGCTGAGACCGCCGGGCGAGGTCCAGCGGGGGACCTGGTACCGGTCGTAGAACGTCGCGTACAGGGTCGAGCGCTGGTTGTTGATCCACGAGCCGGTCGTGTTCCACGTGAAGCGGAACAGGTGGTTGCAGGTGAACATGTCGGACCGGTCACCCATGTAGTTCTCGTACGTGTAGGCGCACACGTACGAGCAGCAACTCGCCGCCGGGCAGGGCGATCTTGTTGGCGCCGGTCCGGGTGCCCTTGGCGCTCGCCAGGTAGTCGTCGAACTATGGGCGTGTACGCATCACCGTGGGGCGGGGGCTTCGTGACGGGTACGCAGCCACCAGGGCTGATTCATTGTCGTGTTGATCATGCTGCGTCGCAGGTCAGGGATAGTCCGAGGAGGTCGAGCGGGCGGGTGAAGGGCGTGTAGGAGAC
>NZ_JBFBBA010000062.1:0-28369 GCF_040682455.1 Streptomyces sp. NPDC051183 | reverse complement strand
ACCGGCCCGGCCCGGAAGGACAGTGGACTGACGGGACGCCCCCGGACCCCGTCAACGCCACCGAGCAGGCGAGGCACCGGACATCACCCCACCCCGCACACCGGTACCGGACATCACCCCACCCCCGCCCCCGCCGGTGTGAAGCGGAGGCCCGACCCCGGGCGGGACTGGGCTGCCGCGTCCAGGGCGGGGCCCCGGGGGACCACGCCGATCACCGGGTAGCCGCCGGTCACCGGGTGGTCGGCCAGGAACACCACCGGGCGGCCGTCCGGCGGGACCTGGACCGCGCCCAGGACCATGCCCTCGCTCGGGAGTTCCCCGGTCCGCGCCCGGGCCAGTTCCGGACCTTCCGTGCGCAGGCCGATGCGGTTCGAGGCCGCCGAGACCCGGTAGTGCGAACGCCACAGGCCCGCGATCGAAGCCGGGGTGAACCAGTCCGCCCTGGGCCCCAGCCGGAGCGGGAGCACCAGTTCCCTCGGGGGGCCCGGCGCGGCCGGGGCGTCGACCCCGTGCACCGGGTCCGGGCCCGGGGTGCCCACCGGGAGCACCACCCCCGCCGACAGGGCGGCGGGGCCGAGCCCCGACAGCAGGTCGGTGGAGCGACTGCCCAGGACCGGCGGTACGGCAAAACCTCCCCGTACGGCGACATAGCTGCGCAGGCCCGACTCCGCCCGGCCGATGTCCACCTCCACCCCTGCCCGGAGCCGGACCGGGGCTCCCCAGGGCACCGGGTGCCCGGAGGCCCGTACAGCACAGGGCGCGCCCGTGACCGCGATCACCACCGGGGCCAGCGCGCGCAGACTCACGCCGTCCAGGGTCGTCTCCAGCGCGGCCGCTTCCGGCGGGTTGCCCAGCAGGCGGTTGGCCAGCCGGTGCGCTCCCGTGTCCAGGGCCCCCGAGCGGGGCACGCCCAGGTGCGCGTACCCGGGCCGGCCCAGGTCCTGGACCGTGGTCAGCGCGCCTGGCCGGAGCACCTGGAGCGCCACCCCGGGCCCGCTCACGCGTCCGCCTCCGTGAAGCGCACCCGTACCCCCGGCGCGAACAGCGCGGCCGGCTCCCGCTGCGGGTCCCAGAGCACCGCGCTCGTGGATCCGATCAGCTGCCAGCCGCCGGGGGAGGAGCGCGGGTAGACGCCCGCGTACTCGCCGGCCAGGGCCAGCGAGCCGGCCGGGACCGCCGTACGGGGCGTGGCCCGGCGGGGGAGGTGGAGGTGCGGCGGGAGCCCGGTCAGGTAGCCGAACCCGGGGGCGAAGCCGCAGAACGCCACCCGGAACCCGGTGCCGCCGACGATCCCCGGGACCTCGGCTTCGGCGACCCCCCACAGCCGGGCCACCTCCGCCAGGTCCGGGCCGTCGTACCGCACCGGGACCGTGACCAGCGGCCCCTCGGCGGAGGTGAGCGGCGCCACCTCCCAGCGGGCGATGCGTGCCGCGAGGGCGGCCGGATCCGTGACGCCGTCCAGCAGCACCGTCCGCGCGGCGGGCACGATGTCCCGCACGCCTCCCGGAGCCCCCGGCCCGCAGGGACCTCCCGGAGCCCCGGGCCCGCCCGGAGCCCCCGCCCCGCCCGCGGTCCTGGCCCCGCCCAGCTCGCCCGCATCGCGTCGGCGCAGCAGTTCGGCGTGCAGCGCGGCCACCTCCTCGGCCGAGTCCACCTCCAGGAGCAGCGCCTCGGCCCCCACCCGGAGCACCCGCACGCTCATGCGAACGCCTCCACCCGGACGCCGGCCGCGTCCAGCGCCCGGCGCACGCGCAGCGCGAGCCCGGCCGCCCCGGGGGTGTCCCCGTGCAGGCACAGCGAGCGCGCGGCCACCGCGACCCGGGAGCCGTCGGCGGCCGTCACCGCGCCCTCGGCGGCCATCCGTACGGCCCGCTCGACGACGGCGTCGGGGTCGTGCACCACCGCTCCCGGCTCCCCGCGCGGCACCAGGGTCCCGGCCGCGGTGTAGGCGCGGTCGGCGAAGGCCTCCGGCACGGGCGTCAGCCCGGCCGCCGCGGCGGCGGTGAGCAGCAGCGAGCCGGGCAGGCCCAGGACGGGCAGGGCCCCGGCCGGGACCGCCAGCCGCACTCCGGCGACGACCGCGGCCGCCTGGTCGGCGTCGTGCACGGTGCGGTTGTAGAGCGCGCCGTGCGGTTTGACGTAGGACACCCGGGAGCCGGCCGCGCGTGCGAAGACCTCCAGCGCCCCGATCTGGTAGGCCACCTCGTCGGCCAGCTCGTCCGCCGGGACGTCCATGGCACGCCGGCCGAAGCCCGCGAGGTCGCGGTACGAGACCTGCGCGCCGATCCGTACCCCCCGCCGCGCCGCCAGCTCGCACACGCGGCGCATGATGGACGGATCCCCGGCGTGGAAGCCGCAGGCCACGTTGGCGCTCGTCACGACGGACAGCAGGGCCTCGTCGTCGGTCAGCGCCCACCGCCCGAAGCCTTCGCCGAGATCGGCGTTGAGGTCGATCAGGGGAGTGATCAGAGGTGTGATCATGGAAGCCATGCGGTGAGCGTAGAACAGCGCCCGCCCCGCGCCGCCGCGCTGTTCCGGGTCGCCGGGGACGATCCGGCCGAACCATGCCGTTTGGGATGTTGTCAGGGTCAGCGCCTAGTCTTTGTCCGTGACTCTCCCTGCCCCGGCGAAGACCCTTCCGTCCCCGGCGCCGGGCCCGGCCGCCGACGAGGGCCTGGCTCGGCGGCTGCGCGCGCTCGCCTGCACCGCCCCGCTGCACGACCTCGACGTACGCAAGGCCAATCTGGCCGGCGAGTACGGGGTCTACGCGATGGCGGAGGTGGCCCTCGCCGCGATCGACCTGGTCACGCTCAACATGGACTTCGACACCGGAGCCGACCACGAGCAGATAGTGGCCAGGCTGCTGCCCCGGGTCGCCGCCCAGGCGCCTTCGCGCCCGGCGGCCGAGCACGAGCGGGTGGCCCGCTGGGTGCTGGAGAACCTGATCAACGTCGGCAGCGTGGACCGCGGCTTCCGCGCGATCTACGGCACCTTCGGCCCGGACGGGGTCTACGTCCGCCGGGACTACGACTTCAAGCTGATCGAAGAGGTTCCGGGGTACGGCGGCGCGGTGTACCTGCGCACCACGGACGAAGCGGTGAACGTACTGGTCGGCGCCCTCGACACCGACGTCACCAGCGCCCAGATCGCGGCCGAGGTGAAGCTGGAGGTCCTGATCAGCCGGGGCCGGCTGGCGGACGCCCAGCTCGCGGCCGAACAGGCCCGGTACCGGACGGTCCAGTACGCCGAGACCCTGCGCCGCACGCTGGACGCCACGCGGCGCAACGTGCGCGCGGTGGACTGGCTGGTGGCGGTCCCGGACATGATCGCCGAGGCGCTCGACCACGTCGCCGACCGCTACCGCCACGAGAACGCGATCCTCACCAACATCCGCAAGGCGCGCGACGAGGCCGAGGAGCCCGACAACAAACGGCGTGCGGCCGAGCTCGTGGACATCGTCAAGGACTGCATCCGCCGGCACACCCAGCTCCAGTCACGGCTGCTGGACGCCGGCCCGCTGTTCCGCGCCGAGCAGGACCGCCAGGCCTTCGCGGCGCCCGCGCCGCGCGCCGGGATCGACCTGTACGGGCAACTGGTCGCGCCCGTGCTGCCGTTGGCGGTGGAGCGCGCCTCCCGGGTCACCGACGCCTTCTTCGCCGCCGGCGCGGGGCTGCGCAACCCCGTCTCCGTCCGGGTCGGCGACCTCGTCGACATACTGCTGACCCCGCCGGTGGAGCGGGAGCACCTCGGCGCGGAGATGCCGGAGCCGGACCTCATCGCGACCCCGGACGACAGCCGCTTCAGCGAGGAGCAGCTCGCCGCCGCGATGGAGCTCCTCGACCTGCCGCACGACGCCCCGCGCCGGCTGTCGGGGCTGCTGGCGCAGGCCAGGCGCACCGATCCGGACCTGCCGTACCTGGTGGCCCTGCTGGCCGTCCACGCGGCGAGTCCGGCGGTGGGCACGGCGTACCGCCAGGGCGAGGAGCGGCTGCTGTTCGCCGTGGACGACGGGACCGAGCTCGACGACCCGGAGTTCGGGGGCGCGGACCTGATCGTCGGCACGGCCCTGCTGGACTCCGCCGCCATGACGGCGGACCGCACGGAGGCAGCATGACCACCGCCCAGGCCCCGGCCCCGGCCCCGGCTCTGGCCCCGGCTCCGGCTCTGGTCCCGGCTCGGGCTCAGGCCCCGGGCCTGGCCCCGGGCCTGGCTCCGGCCCCGGGCCTGGCTCCGGCTCCGGTCCCGGTCCCGGCTCCGGCTCTGGTCCCGGCTCCGGGCCTGGCTCCGGCTCCGGGCCTGGCTCCGGCTCCGGGCCCGGCTCCGGGCCCGGCCCCGGCTCCGGGCCCGGCCCCGGCTCCGGGTCCGGCCCCGGCTCCGGGCCTGGCCCCGGCCGCCCGCGAGCCCGACGCGCGTGCCGGGCGTGCCGGCGCTCTCCCGCCGCGCCGCCGGACCGCCGGGCCGGTCCGCCACCCGGCCGCCGCCCCGGGCGGGCCCGGGGGCCTTGATCCCGCGGGCCGCCGACCCGCCGGGCTCGGGAGCCCGGCCAGGACCCGTAAGCCGCGCACGCGACACCGCACCGCCGAACACCACCGCACCGCCGAGGAGACGTACCCGTGAGCGACCACCACGCCGAGCACCCCGCGTGGAGCGAGGCCGACGCGCCGTCGGCCCCCGTCGCGCCCGCGTCGACCGGCACCGTCACCCCCGCCGACGCGGCCGACGCCGCCCGGCTCGTGGCCTTCGGGCTGCAGCCCAAGCTGCTGCCCGCCCGCGACGCCGAGTACGCCGAGCTGCTGCGCCGCTACCGCGAGGACCCCGCCTTCGGGCGGCTCGCCGACGCCGTCGCCACCGGCCTCGGGCTCGTCGTCCTGGAGGTCTCGCCCCGCGCGGGCATGGCCGTCGCCGCCGGCGAGGACTCCGTCTTCGCCGTCCGCATGGGCGACTACGCCCGGCGCACCACCGCCGACTCCGCGGACCGCTTCCTGCACGGCCTCGCCCACCTCGCCGTCGCCGCCCTCGCCTTCCCCCGCCCCGAGGACCTCGCCGACGACGGCTACATCGGCCGCATCACCGTCAACGGGGTCGACGCCTTCGTCCGGCAGACCTGCCGCCGCCTGGAGGAGCGAGCCGAGGAGCTCGGCGAGAACACCGACCCCGCCTCAGACGCCCCCGGCCTGGAGGCCGCCTGGCGGGTCTACGCCCGCCGCAGCGCGACCGGCGCCACCAAGGACGCCCGCCGCCTGGCCGGCTCCACCACCGGCATCGTCGGCAAGGCCGCCGCCTTCCTCACCGAATCCGGCTTCCTCCAGCGCACCGGCGACGATGCCGGCGGCACCTACCGCACCACCCCCCGCTACCAGCTCCAGGTCCGCGACATGGCGGGCAGCGCGGCCATGGCCGAGCTACTGGAACTCGGCGTGGTCCCCGTCAGCGACGGCTCCGCGACCCTCCTGCCGCCGCCCGAGGGCGACGACCTGGAGCTCGCCGCCGACGCCGGCCTGCCGTTCCACGCCTGAGTCACCCGTCCCCGTACGACCTACGAAAGACCACGAGAGTCCGCCGCCATGTACGAGCTGTCCCGGATCCGCCTCTACTCCATCGGGCCCGCCGGTGCGCGCTACGCCGACACCGTGCTCGACCTGCGCGGAGTCGGCGAGCCGGTGCCCCACCCGGCGCCCACCCAGGCGGAGTTCTTCGAGGACGAGCCGACCGGCCCGCCGCGCCGCCCGGCGCCCGCGGGCGTACTCTTCCTGGAGAACGGCGGCGGCAAGTCCGTCCTGCTCAAGCTGATCTTCTCGGTCATGCTCCCCGGACACCGCAACACCCTCGGCGGCGCCAGCTCCGGCGTGCTGCGCAAGTTCCTGCTCGCCGACGACTGCGGCCACGTGGCCCTGGAGTGGCAGCACACCCAGACCGGCGAGTGCGTGGTCGTCGGCAAGGTCAGCGAATGGCGCGGCCGCCAGGTCTCCAACGACCCGCGCAAGTTCGCCGAGGCCTGGTACTCCTTCCGCCCCGGCCCGGGCCTGAGCCTGGACAACCTCCCCGTCGCCGAGGCCACCTCGGTGCGCCCGCCCGTCGAGGGCGCCTCGGGCGCCCGGGGCCGCCGCCGCACGATGAAGGGCTTCCGCGACGCCCTCACCGAGGCCGGCAAGGCGTACCCGCACCTGGAGGTGTACTTCGAGGAGATCCACGACCGCTGGAACGAGCACCTCACCGAGCTCGGCCTCGACCCCGAACTCTTCCGCTACCAGCGCGAGATGAACGCCGACGAGGGCGAGGCCGCCGGCCTCTTCGCGGTCAAGAAGGACTCCGACTTCACCGACCTGCTGCTGCGGGCCGTCACCGACACCCGCGACACCGACGGCCTCGCCGACCTCGTCCACGGCTTCGGCAACAAGCTCGGCCGCCGCGCCGAGCTGATGGCCGAGCGGGAGTTCACCGCCGGCTCGGTGGACCTGCTGACCCGCATCGTCGAGGCCGCCCAGGCCCGGGCCCGGCTGCGCGACGTGCACGCCGGCGCGGAACGGCGTACGCGCACCCTGGCCCGGCGGCTGTCCGCCCGCGCCGGCGAGGAGCGCGGCCGCGCCGCCGACCTCGCGCAGCGGGTCACCGGCGCCGCCCACGAGGTCACCGCCGCCGAGTCCGCGCGGGCCCGCAGCGCCGCCGTCTCCGCCGAACTGGCCTACCGGCACGCCTCGCTGGCCCTGACCGTCGCCGACAAGGCCGCCGCCGCCCAGCGCCGCGAACTCCTCGAAGCCCGCACGCTGCACTCCGCCTGGCAGGCCGCCGAGAACGTGCTGCGCCACCGCGCCGCCGCCGACCGCTCAGCCCGGGTCGCCGCCGCCATCCTGGAGGCCGAGCGGGACGCCGCCCCGGCGCTCGCCGCGCGCGCCGCCGCCGCCGCCGAGCTGGTGCGGGCCCTGCACACCGCCGCCGAGCACGGCGAGCGGGCGGCCAACGAGGAGGAGGAGCGTTCCGCCGGGCTGCAGGAAGCCGGCGAAACCGCCCACCGCGACGCCACCGCCGCCGCCACGGCCGCCCAGCGCGCCCGCAGCGAGGCCGAGCACCTGCGGGCCCGCCTCGCGGAGGTCCAGCAGGAGACCGCCGAGGCCGTACGGGCCGGCTGGCTCGACGACACCGCCCCCGACGCCGATCCGGCCCGCGCCGCCCTGGCCGCCAGTGACGCCGAGAAGACCGCCGTGGCCGCCTGGGACGAGTCCCGCGAGGCCGCGCGCGCTGCCTCCGAGGCCGCCCGCGAGGCCGCCGCCGCGGAATCCCGCGCCGAACTCACCGCCGCCCGCGCCGCGGACGCCGCCGATGCCGCCGAGGCCGCCCACGACGCGGAACGCCGCGCCGCCGCCTCCCTCGCCGAATCCCCCCGCCTGGCGGCCCTGCTGGGCCTCCCGGACACCCCCGGCGTCCCGGTCCCGGCCCCGCGCGCGGACGAAGACGGTACGTCGACCGGCGCCCTGGGCGCCGCCCAGGGCGCCGCCCCGGCCGGATGGCTCACCGTCGAGGACCTCGACCGGAACGCCGACGACCTCCGCCGACTGCTGACCGACGGAGTCGCCTCGGCCGAACGCCAGCTGTTCGACCTGCGCACCGCGGCCGCCGACGACTCCCGCATCCTCGGCGCCCTCGGCGACGGCGGGCTGCTGCCGCCCGGCCCGGACGTCCTCGCCACCGTCGAGTACCTCGGCGAACACGGCATCCCCGCCCTGCCCGGCTGGCGCTACCTCGCCCAGTCCGTGGCCCCCGCCGACCACGCCGCCGTGCTCGCGGCCCGCCCCGAACTCGTCGACGGCGTCGTCATCACCGACCCCGACACACACGCCCGCGCCCGCGAGGTGCTCTCCGGCGCGGCCCTGCTGCCCCGCTCCACGGTCGCCGTGGGCACCGCCGCCGCACTACTGGCGCCCGTGCCGGCGGTGGACGACTCCGGCACCGCCGGGTCCGGCATCTTCATCGTTCCGCCGAACCCGGCCATGCACGACGAGGGCGCCGCCGACGAGGAGCGCCAGGCCCTGCGCTCCCGCGCGACTGCCCGCGACACCGAGATCCGGGACCTGGCCGCCCGGCTCTCCGGCGACCGGGAGCTCGCCGCCCGCCTCACCTCCTGGCGCACCGGATGCCCGCCCGGCCGCCTCGCCGAGCTCGCGGAGCAGGCCGCTGCCGCCCGTACGTTCGCCGAGGAGGCCGACGCCGAGCTCGCGGAGGCCCGTACCGTACGCGCCGAGGCCGACGAGGCCGCCGCCGACGCCGCCCGGGTCCGCGAGGAGCGCCAGGACTCCGCCCAGCGCGCCCGCCGCGTCGCCGACGCCCTCGCCGGCCTCGCCTTCCGCCTGCGCGAGCGCGCCGGCTGGCAGGCCAAGCTCCGCGAACTCGCCGACGACGCCGCCGAGTCCGAGGCCCGCGCCGAGGTGTGCCTGGACCGGGCCCGCGCCGCCGACGAGGACCGCCGCGCCGCGCAGCGCGCCGCCGACGACGCCCGCCGCACCGCCCGCGCCCTGCGGGCCGAGCGCGCCGAGATCGCGGGCGCCCCCGAGCCCCTGCCCGAGGCCGACGGGAGCCCCAAGGCTCCCCTCCCCGACCTGCGCGAGGCCTACCGCGCCGCCTCCCAGCTCTACGAGAAGGTCGGCGTCGGCGCCGACCTGCGCGCCGAACAGGCCCGCGCCGAGAGCGACGAGAGCGCGGCCCTCGCCGAACTCGACCGGCTCACCAACAAGGTCCGCACCCGGGCCGCCCAGCTCCTCGAAGGCACCGACGGCGCCGACGGCCCCTCCCGCCAGGCGGCGGCCGCCCGCGCCGAGTCCCTCGTACAGATGCTGGAGACCCGTGCGTCCACCGCGAGCGAGCAGCTCGGCCGGCTCCGCGGTGAGGCGGAACGCCATGCCCCCGCCGAGGGCGAGGCGCACACCGAGCTCCCCGAGGAGCTGATCCCCGGGGACGTCGAGCAGGCGCAGGCCCTCCTGCGGACCGCCACCGCCCAGCTCGCCGCCCACACCGCGGCCGTGGAGGGCGCCCGCGCGGCCCACGCCGACCTGCTGCGCGCCCACCGCACCGCCGAGGACGGCGCCGGGGGCTTCGACGAGACCGCGGCCCTGCTGCGGGACCTGCTGCGCGACCACACCCACCAGGAGGACGAGCAGGAGCCGGTGGCCCACCCGGGCACCCTGGAGGAGGCCCGCCAGTCGGCCACCGAGGCCCGCCGCTCGCTGCGCGGCTGCGCCGCCGACCTCTCCGCCGCCGAGGCCGCGGTCCGCGAGGCCTCCGACATCCTGGTCCGGCACGCCAATGCCAACCGCTACGAGCAGGTACGCACCCCCGCGCGCCAGCAGATCCGCGAACTGCCCGCCTCCGCCCTGCCCGAGCACGCGGCGTCCTGGGCGGCGGCCTTCGCGCCCCGGCTGCGCGTCCTCACCGACGAACTGGCGCAGCTGGAGCGCAACCGCGACAGCATCGTCGACCGGCTGCGCGGACTGGTGGAGTCCGCGCTGGCCACCCTGCGATCCGCCCAGCGGCTCTCGCAGCTCCCCGAGGGGCTGGGGGAGTGGTCGGGCCAGGAGTTCCTGCGCATCCGCTTCGAGGAACCCGACCAGGCCACCCTCACGGAGCGGCTCGGCGAGGTCATCGACGAGGCCACCCGCGCCGCGGTGAAGAAGAACAGCACCGCCTCCTTCGGCGAGGGCCGTCGCGACGGCATGTCCCTGCTGCTGCGCGGCGTCCAGGCGGCGCTGGAGCCCAAGGGCATCTCGGTGGAGATCCTCAAGCCGGACGCGGTGCTGCGCGCCGAGCGGGTGCCGGTCGGCCAGATGGGCGACGTCTTCTCCGGCGGGCAGCTGCTGACCGCCGCCATCGCGCTGTACTGCACCATGGCGGCGCTGCGCAGCAACGACCGCGGCCGGGACAAGCACCGGCACGCGGGGACGCTGTTCCTGGACAACCCGATCGGCCGCGCGAACGCCACCTACCTGCTGGAGCTCCAGCGGGCCGTCTCGGACGCGCTCGGCGTCCAGCTGCTGTACACGACGGGGCTCTTCGACACCACGGCCCTCGCGGAGTTCCCGCTGGTCATCCGACTGCGCAATGACGCCGACCTGCGGGCGGGCCTGAAGTACATCAGCGTCGAGGAGCACCTGCGCCCGGGCCTGCCCCAGCAGTCCCCGGAGGCGGAGACGATCCACGGCGAGATCACGGCGACGCGGATGTTCCGCCGGAGCTGACCGCTACCGCCGGCCGGGCGCCGGAAGGCTGCCTTCGGGCCGGCGTAGTCGGCCCGCGCCGGCGCGCTCGGCCCGCCGCGTCTCGCGGTGGGCCCGGCGCTCCTCGCGCCGGCGGCCCCGCGCCGTGCTGCTCGGCTCCGACAGGACCCCGTACCGCTGGTTCCACATCTGCCGGGTGATCAGTACGTCCAGCACCCCCCAGGTGGCCACCACGGTGCCGGCCACCCCGCCGACGGCCATCGGGAAGGCCAGCCAGGACCCGGTGAGCGTGAGGAAGAAGGTGATGGTGGCCTCGGTCAGCGTCACGGCCACGATCAGCACCGCCCGCACCGCGGACGCCCGCACCGGGTCCGGCATCCGCCGCCTGCGGGCCGGCTCCTCCACCCACAGGCCCCGCCCCGGTGCGCCGGATCGCGCGCCGGCCTCCTCGTACGTCCCCATGGTCCGCTCCCTCCCCTCCGCGCGGCGGGTCGTGCCCACCGGAACGCCCCTCCGCAACACCCCACCAGAACACGTCTACCCCGACGAGCCCCCTCGAACAGGTAGACGTTCGCCACAGCCGCGAGATTCCCGCATCGCGGACATCCGTATCGTTCCCGACTGTCGCGGAACGAAGAATTCCAGCCATCCATCCGATTGCGGGAACCGACGCCCCACGAGGTGTCATCTGCCACATACCGGGCGGCACTTGACCGGATGTGTCGGACAACTCGTGATCTATGCCCGGGGGTCCGGCCGAAAACGTCCGGACACGCCTTCGAAGCCGGTCCGTGGCAGTAGTAGGCTCACGCCGTTTAAGTGACGGAACACCGACCCCCGACAACGGGGTTGAGCTGGGGGAGGCTGGGGAGGCCATGCGCTTTCGCGGGAAGTCCATCCGCCGGAAGATCGTGGCGTTGCTCCTTGTGCCGCTCGTCTCCCTGACCGCCCTGTGGGGCTTCGCGACATTCATCACCGGCCGCCAGGCCGTCCAACTCCTCGACGTCGCCTACGTCATCGAGAAGGTCGGCTACCCCATCGAGGACGTCGTCCGCGTCATCCAGAAGGAGCGCCGCCAGACCCTCGTGGTCCTCGGCGACCCCCCGGCCTCGACCGCCACCGTCGAACTCGCCAAGCGCCGCGCCGCCACCGACGCGCTCGTCGGGAAGATGACCGAGGACGCCAAGGACCCCAAGGTCCGCGACGAGCTCAGCGCGGACGCGGAGCAGCGGCTGCGCTCCATCCTCGACGCGTTCCACGGCATCGGCGCGCTCCGCAGCTCCGTCGACAAGAACCTGATCGACCCCGGCCAGGCCCTGGAGCTCTACAGCCGGCTCGTCGACCCCTGCTACGAGTTCCTGATGAATCTCCACGCCCTGGAGGACGTGGAGATGGACAAGCAGGGCCGGGCCCTCGTCGGCATCACCCGGGCCCGCGAGATGCTCTCGCGCGAGGACGCCGTCATCGCGGCGGCCCTCGCCGCCCGCAACGCGAGCGCCACCGACGTCCGCCAGGTGGCGGACTTCGCAGCCAACCGCCGACTGCTCTACGAGTTCAACCTCGCCATCCTCCCCTCCGCCGACCGGGTGCAGTTCGAGCAGTACTGGAACAGCCCCGAGACCAAGGCCCTGCGCGACGTGGAGGAACGCTTCATCTCGGCCGGCCCGGCGAAGAACCCGCGCAGCGCCACCGCCGCCCAGTGGGACGAGGCCGCGAACAAGGTCCTCGAAGACCTCGCCGCCATGGGCACCGCTGCGGGCGACCGCTACCAGAAGCGCGTCGAGCCCGTGGCCATGAACGTCCTCGTACAGGCCGCCGTCGCCGGCATCCTCGGCTTCATCGCCCTCGTCGTCTCCCTCGTGCTGTCCGTGCGCATCGGCCGCGACCTGGTCCGCGACCTCTCCCGGCTGCGCAAGGAGGCCCACGAGGTCTCCGGCGTCCGGCTGCCCGGCGTGATGCGCCGCCTCGCGGCCGGCGAGCACGTGGACGTGGAGACCGAGGCCCCTCGCCTGGAGTACGAGAAGGACGAGGTCGGCCAGGTCGGCCAGGCCCTCAACAGCCTCCAGCGCGCCGCCATCGAGGCCGCCGTCAAGCAGGCCGAGCTCCGCCGGGGAGTCTCCGAGGTCTTCGTCAACCTCGCCCGCCGCAACCAGGTCCTGCTGCACCGCCAGCTGACCCTGCTCGACACCATGGAGCGGCGCACCGAGGACACCGAGGAACTCGCCGACCTCTTCCGCCTCGACCACATGACCACCCGCATGCGCCGCCACGCCGAGGGCCTGGTGATCCTCTCCGGCGCCGCGCCCTCCCGCCAGTGGCGCAAGCCCGTCCAGCTGATGGACGTCGTACGGGCCGCGGTCGCCGAGGTCGAGGACTACGAGCGCATCGAGGTGCGCCGCCTGCCGCGCCTGGGCATCGGAGGCCCGGCCGTCGCGGACGTCACCCACCTCGTCGCCGAACTCCTGGAGAACGCCACCGTGTTCTCCCCGCCGCACACGGCGGTCCAGGTGCACGGCGAGCGCGTGGCCAACGGCTTCACCCTGGAGATCCACGACCGCGGGCTCGGCATGAACCCGGAGGCGCTCCTCGACGCGAACCTCCGGCTCGCCGAGACCCCCGAGTTCGAGCTCTCCGACACCGACCGCCTCGGGCTCTTCGTCGTCAGCCGTCTCGCGCAGCGCCACGGCGTCAAGGTCGTCCTCCAGCACAGCCCGTACGGAGGCACCACCGCGGTGGTCTTCCTCCCCGTGGCGCTGCTGACGGAGGCTCCCGAGACCAACGGCTCCGGCATCAAGCTGAACGGCGGCCAGGGCGGCAGGGGCAAGATCGGCCAGGGCGCCCGGGCGGGCACCGCGGCCCTGGCCGCGGCCGGCACCGCGCGCCCCGCGTCGGCCGGCGCCCCGCCGGCGCCCCCGGGCCGCCAGCTCCCGGCCGGCACCGAGCTGCGCGGCCCCGTCGAGCTGGAGGCCCCGCTCGGCGTGCTCGGGCTGGACGGCCTGGAGGGGATCGAGGGCCTCGACGACCCCGCCGCGCTGAACGACGCCCCCGCCGGCATCGCGGGACTCACCGCGGCCTCGGGCCGGCCCGCCATGGCCACCCTCGACGACGAGACCCCGCCCGGCGGCACCCCGCGCAGCGCCCTGCTGGGCCTGCGCCCGGCGGACCGCCCGCACGTCGGCGAGCGGCATGCGGAGCGCGGCGGAGCCTGGAAGGGCGACCGCGGCGACCGCGGTGGCATGCGCGACCGGGACCGGGACCGCGACCGGGAGCCCCTGGCTCCCACCGGCCCGGTCCGCGTCGAGACGCCCCGCCCGGACCCCGGCCGCGCCGACGGGCCCCGCGGCAAGGGAGCCGTGCCGCTCCCGCGCCGCCGCCCCACCCCGACCCTGGTCGCCGAGCACGGCCGGCGCGTGGAGCCCCGCCCGGCCTCCCCGGTGCCGCAGCCCGAGGCCGCGCCCGCTCCGCAGCCGGGACCGGGCAGCCTGCCCCGCCGGGTCCGCCAGGCCAGCCTCGCGCCCCAGCTGAAGAACGCACCGGCGCCCGGGTCCGCCGAAGCCGCCGCCGAGCCGGTGGCAGACCGCGACGCCGAGGACGTACGTACGCGCATGTCCGCACTCCAGCGCGGCTGGACCGCGGGCCGCAACCAGCACGCACAGCAGTCCGGGACCGCGGCAGGCACCTCCGCCACCGCCGGTACCGGATACGAGAACGAGGGGGACGGTCGATGACCGCACCGCAGACCGGAAACGACAGCAGGAGCCGCGGCTCCGGCCCGCTCAACTGGCTCCTCGACGAGCTCGTCGACAAGGTCGGCAGCATCCGCAAGGCAGTGGTCCTCTCCGGTGACGGCCTGCCCACGGGCACTTCCAGGGATCTGACCCGGGAGGACAGCGAGCACCTGGCGGCCGTGGCCTCCGGCTTCCACAGCCTGGCCAAGGGCGTGGGCCGGCACTTCGAGTCCGGGCAGGTCCGCCAGACCGTGGTGGAGCTGGACGAGGCGTTCCTCTTCGTCATGGCGGCCGGCGACGGCAGCTGCCTGGCCGTGCTCTCCGACGCCGACTCGGACGTCGGCCAGGTCGCGTACGAGATGACGCTCATGGTCAAGCGCGTCGGTGACCACCTGGCGACCGCCCCGCGCACCGGGCTGCCAGCCGGAGGGTGAGTCGGACGGCATGAGCGACCCAGGCCAGGACCACCCAGCCGACAACCCCGAAGGGGCCCACCCGAGCTGGTTCGACGACGAAGCGGGTCCCGTCGTGCGCCCGTACGCGATGACGCGCGGCCGGACCAGCCACGCGGGCCAGCACCGGCTCGACCTGATCGCGCTCGTCGTTGCCGAACCGGCGGCCGACGATCCGGTCTGGGACATGACCCTGTCCCCGGAACACGCCCACATCCTGGGTATGTGCCGGGAACGGCCCCAGTCGGTCGCGGAACTCGCGGCCGAACTCGACCTCGCGGTCGGGGTCGTACGGGTCCTGATCGGCGACCTGGTCGACGATGAACTGGTCCACGTGACCCGGCCGGTACCGCCGGCCGAACTGCCCGATGAATCCATTCTGCGTGAGGTGATCGATGGCCTTCGGGCGCTCTAGCCGCACCGGCGCGATGCATGCCGTCTCGCCGGTCGAGCCGCTGACCCTGAAGATCCTGGTCGCGGGCGGTTTCGGGGTGGGCAAGACCACCCTGGTCAGTGCGGTGAGCGAAATCAGACCGCTGCGTACCGAGGAACGGCTCTCGGAGCCGGGCATCGGCATCGACGACACCGGGGGAGTGGAGGGCAAGAGCACCACGACCGTGGCCATGGACTTCGGGCGCATCACACTGCGCGAGGACCTGGTGCTGTACCTGTTCGGCACGCCCGGGCAGGACCGGTTCTGGTTCCTGTGGGACGAGTTGGCCCAGGGCGCGCTCGGCGCCGTGGTCCTCGCCGACACCCGCCGACTGGCCGACTGCTTCGCCGCCGTCGACTACTTCGAGCGGCGGGAGATCCCCTTCGTCGTCGCGGTCAACTGCTTCGACGGCGCAGACCGCCACCCGGTGGTGACCGTACGGGAGGCGCTGGACCTCGACCCCGGGGTGCCGGTGCTGCTGTGCGACGCGCGGGACCGGGAGTCCGTGAAGGACGTACTGGTGGGGGTCGTGGAGCACGCGATGTCAGTGGCGCGGGCACGCCGCCAGAGCCTGACGGCAGGGGCCTGAGACAGGGTCCCGGCACGGAGGCGGCCCGTACCCCCGCCGACTGGGGTACGGGCCGCAGCTCTCATGGGGGGATTCGGGGTCCCGGTCGCCGCGGGACTGTGGAGCGAGTGTGAACCTGCCGCCGGGGGCCGTCAAGCGTTCGGACAACACCTGTCGGTAGCCCCTGCTCAGCGCACCGCGACGACCGCCGACCCGTGCCCGAACAGCCCCTGGTTCGCGGTGATCCCGGCCCGCGCCCCGGGCACCTGCCGGCCGCCCGCCGTGCCCCGCAGCTGCCAGGTCAGCTCGCACACCTGGGCGATGGCCTGCGCCGGTACCGCCTCGCCGAACGAGGCCAGCCCGCCGCTGGTGTTGACGGGGATCCGGCCACCGAGGGCCGTCGCGCCCTCCCGGACGAGTTTGGCTCCCTCGCCCTCCCCGCACAGGCCGATGTCCTCGTACCACTCCAGTTCCAGGGCGGTGGACAGGTCGTACACCTCCGCCAGCGAGAGGTCGTCCGGTCCGAGTCCCGCCTCCTCGTACGCGGCGCGGGCGATCGAGGCCCGGAAGGAGCCGGGCACCGGCTGCGCCCCGGTCACCGAGTCGGTGGCGATGTCCGGCAGGTCCAGGGTCGTACGGGGATACGTCGGGGTCACCGTGGACACGGCCCGGATCCGCACCGGGTCGGCGTGCCCGCGCGAGCGCGCGAAGTCCATGCTGGACAGGACGAGCGCCGCGCCCCCGTCGGAGGTGGCGCAGATGTCGAGCAGCCGCAGCGGATCGGCGACGACCGCCGAGGCCGCGACCTCCTCGGCCGTCACCGTCTTGCGGTAGCGGGCGTGCGGGTTGAGCGCCCCGGCCGCCGCGTTCTTCACCTTGACCTGCGCGAAGTCCTCACCGGTGTCCCCGTACAGGGCCATGCGGCGGCGGGCGTAGAGCGCGAAGTACGCCGGGTTGGTGGCTCCCAGCACCCGGAACCGCAGCCAGTCCGGGTCGTCGGGCCGGTCCCCGCCCGCCGGGGCGAAGAACCCCTTGGGCGCCGAGTCCGCCCCGACCACCAGGACCACGTCGGCCAGCCCCGCCAGGATCTGGGCCCGCGCCGCGCCGATGGCCTGGGCCCCTGAGGCGCAGGCCGCGTACACGCTGGTCACCCGGGCGCCCTGCCAGCCGAGGGCCCGGGCGAAGGTCGCGCCGGCCACGTAGCCCGGGTACCCGCAGCGGACGGTGTCGGCGCCCACGACGGACTGGACGTCGGTCCACTCCAGCCCCGCATCGGCCAGCGCCGTGCGCGCGGCGGCCCGCCCGTACTCGACGAAACTGCGGCCCCATTTGCCCCAGGGGTGCATACCGGCCCCGAGGACCGCGATGTCGGTGCTCACGACTGACCTCCCACCGGCTTGAACTGCCAGGTCAGATAGGTCGTGCCGGTGGCGGCGTCCTCGTTCAGCACGCCGCCCGCCACCTCGACCTCCATGCCGACCGCCAGATCGGCGACCGTCACCCCCGGCGCGCCCTGGCCCAGTACGACCATCCCCTCGGCCTCCAGCTCCACCGCGAGCAGGGTGTACGGCTCCCAGGGCGCGTCCGGGTCCGATACGTACGGCGCGGGCGGCCGGTAGCGCCCGTCGGTGTAGGACCAGACCCGGCCGCGCGGGGACAGCGGCACCTCGGCGAGCTCCCCGCCGCCGGGACAGTGCGGATTGCGGCAGTAGGCGTCCTCGCGGGGGAAGAACACCGCCGCGCAGGCGGAACAGCGGGTGCCGAGCAGCCGGAAGCCGCCCTCCGCCCCCGTATCGGTGAACCACCCGCTCACGACGGGTGTGCGTGTGCGTTCCAAGACCCCTCCCGGGCAGCGCTATCTGACGATGCGTCAGAAGTCTGCCACGGGAGGCGGACGCCGGTCACCGGTTCTCGGCGAGCCACTTCCGCGCGATCTCGTCCAGCTCCGCGTCCCGCCCGGTCAGCATCATCCGGATCATCTGCGCGTCCCCGCGCAGCGACCAGCCCGGATTGCCGAAGGTGGCCGGGTTGTTCCCCTCGATCAGGAAGTGCGCGGGCCAGGCGGTCCCGTACCCGATCAGGGGGAGCGCGGCCAGATAGCGCTTGCGGCCGCGCGCCAGCCCGTAGGCCGTGACGGCGAGACCTGTGAGGGTGCCGGTCAGATGGACCCAGCGGGTCGCAGCGCGGGAGTGCATGGCGACGTAATAGGGCCAGAATTCCTCGTACGAGCTGAAAGTCATGCGGGCACGGTACTCAGCGGTGCACCGCGCCGACAGAGACGGGAAAGTCGAAGTACGTGTCCGGGAACGCCTCCGGCCTGTACGTGAAGTGCCACCACTCCTCGGGGAGGTTGACGAAACCCTGCTCGCCCAGGGCCCGCTTGAGCACCTGCCGGTGGACCCGGGCCGCCGCCCCGATCAGGGGGCTGTCGGTGTGCGAGAGCGGATCGAAGAAGTCGAAGGGGGTCCCCATGTCGAGCGGCTGCCCGGACAGCCGATCCGCGAGGGTCACGTCGAGGGTGCTCCCGCGGCTGTGTCCGGACTTCGCGGCGATGTACCCGTCGGGAATCAGCCGGTCCTTGGCCACCCGCGGATGGAACCGCGCCTTGGTGCTCCCGTCCTCCGGGTCCCGCGCCCACCGTACGAAGCGGTCCACCGCGCGCTGCGGCCGGTAGCAGTCGTACACCTTGAGCGAGTACCCCCGCCGGGACAGCTCCCGCTGCGCCCGCCGCAGGGCCTCGGCGGCCGGCCGGGCGAGCAGGCAGACGGGCTCCTCGTACCCGTCCACCACCCCGCCGGTGAAATTATCGGCGGTGGCGTATCCGATGTCCTGCCCGATGCTGGGATCGACCTCCGCCAGGGCCACGAAACCGGGCGCGGGCGCCGCGCCGCCCGAGGTCGCCGTCAGCGCCGCCACCAGAGTCACAACAGCCGTCATCCGCATGCCCCTTGGCATACCATCGCGGGATGCCTGCACCGCTGAAGGACTCGCACTGCTCCACCTGCGGAGCACTGTTCGATACGCCCGACTGGCCCCGTACGTGCACCGCCTGCGGCGCGGTCGCCTACCGCAACCCCCTCCCGGTGGCGGTCGCCCTCCTCCCGGTCGAGGACGAGCGGGGCACCGGCCTCGTGGTCATCACCCGCACCATCGAACCGGCCCTCGGCGGCATCGCCCTGCCGGGCGGCTTCGTGGACTTCGGCGAGGACTGGCGCGACGCGGTCGTCCGCGAACTGCGCGAGGAGACCGGCATCCACGCCCCGGCCTCCGAGGTCGCCCTGGCGGACGCCGCCAGCTCCCCGGCGGGCCACCTGCTCGTCTTCGGGCTCCTGCCGCCGCGCCCGGCCGCCACCCTCCCGCCACCCGTCCCCACGGACGAGACTACGGGCTGGCACGTCCTGCGGGGCCCGGAGGAACTCGCCTTCCCGCTCCACACCCTGGCCGCGGCCGCGTGGTTCGACGGCGCGTACGCGTGACGGAGGGCGGCCCCGGCAGCAGGAGCCGCCGGACCGCCGAGACCGTCGGGGCCCGGCCGCCTCAGACGGGCAGCTCCATCACGAAGGTCATCATCGTGACCACGCCCACCACACCGCCGGCGATCACCGCACCCTGCCGCCACACGGCCCGCGCCGGCACCGGACGGCCGTGCAGGACCGCCCCCGCGACCAGCGGGAGCACCGCGGCGGCCGCCGTCAGCGCCCACACCTGCAGGAAGCCGACCGAGGTCGCCACGGACTGGGACCGCAGCCACCACGCGACGCCCCCCGCCACCCCCGCCGACAGCGGGGCCAGCATCGCCGCCACCGCGACCGCCCGCGGCCACGCGGTCACACGGGCCGTCCAACGGCCCAGCAGCGCCAGGGGTTTCACCAACAGCGTGCCGTGCAGGAAGCCCACCGCCACGGCAGCCGCCGCGCCGATCCCGATCACCGCGAGCGATCTCTCCGACGATTGCTGCGTGACGACCAGAACGGCCCACGCGGTCAGCATCTGGTAGGCGCCGACGGCTTCCGAGCCGGGGGCCATGTCCCATCGTCGTGACATCCGCCGGCTCGCCGAATACGGCCTCGCCGGGCTCGCTAAGACCATCGCTGACTCCCTGATCGCACTGGTTGAGGGGGCAGGGCTCTGTTCGCGCCCCGGCGCCAGCCTCCCCCCACGCGCTATAGGGGACCTACAACCACGGCCGAGCCGTGCTGGAGCCCGCCCTACAGCCCCCGCACCACCACGCCCGCGGCCGCCCCGCCGGCCTCGGTCTCCACCACCACCGCGTCCCCCGCCCATCGCACCGCGTACCGCTCGACCTCGCCCGGCTCGAAGCCCGGCCCCGGGTCCCGGACCACCACCCCGCCGCCCGTGGCCCCCCGCGCCGGCGCCCACGCCTCCAGGGCCACCGAGCCGTCGGGCGACCGCACCGGGATCACCGCCCCCGCCCGCGCCAGCACCGGGATCCGGCCCACCGGGGCGTCCAGCAGCACCTGCCCGGGGCCCTCGTACGCCGTACCCGTCGCCGTGTCGTACCACCGGCCCCGGGGCAGCCGTACCGCCCGCCGGTCCGCCCCGCACTCCAGCACCGGGGCCACCAGCAGCGCGTCACCCAGCAGGAACGCGTCCTCGCAGTCCCGCAGCGCCCGGTCCTCCGGCGCCCCCCACCACAGCGGCCGCACGTACGGGGCGCCGGTCCGCCGCGCCAGGTGGGCCAGCGTCACGAAGTACGGCCGCAGCCGCTCCCGTTCCGCCAGCACGGCCCGGGCGTGCTCCTCGGCCTCCGCCCCGAACTCCCACGGCTCCCGCCGCCCGGCCCAGATGGCCGAGTGGGTCCGGAACAGCGGGAGATGGGCCCCGAGCTGCAGCCAGCGCAGGTACAGCTCCGGGGACGGCGAGCCGCCGAACCCGCCGACGTCCGGGCCCGAGTACGGCACCCCGCACAGCCCCAGCCCCAGGACCAGCGCCAGCGAGGCCCGCAGCCCGTCCCAGCTCGACTCCACGTCGCCGGACCACGTGCCCCCGTACCGCTGCATCCCCGCCCACCCGGACCGCGAGAACAGGAACGGCCGCTCGGCCGGCCGCAACCGCACCAGCCCCTCCCAGCCGGCCCGCGCCATGCCCAGCGCGTACACGTTGTGCGCGGCCCGATGGTCACCCCCCGCCCCGTCCAGCGCGTGCCGCGCCGAGCGGGGGAGCGTCGGATCCCCGAACGCGGCGAAGGAGACGGGCTCGTTCATGTCGTGCCAGACCCCGGAGAACCCCTGCGCGAGGCGCTCCTCGTACAGCCCGCCCCACCAATCCCGCGCCGCCGGATCCGTGAAGTCCGGGTACGCGCACTCGCCCGGCCACACCTCGCCCCGCACCTCCCGCCCCCGCGCGTCCCGTACGAAGGCCCCCCGCGCGCCGACCGAGAGGCCCGAGGCGTGCACCGCGTCCCCGGCCTTCACCGCCGGGTCGACGATGGAGACGAGCCGCACCCCCTGCGCCGCCAGCTCCCCGGCCATCCCCGGAAGATCGGGGAACCTCTCCCGGTCCACCGTGAACACCCGGTGCGCGTGGTAGTGGTCGATGTCCAGGTGCAGGGCCGACAGGGGCAGCCCGCGCGACGCGTACCCGGACACCACCCGGCGCACCTCCGCCGCGCTCCCGAACCCCCAGCGGGCGTGCTGGTACCCCAGCGCCCACTCCGGTGGCACGGCGGCCGCGCCCGTCAGTGCCGACCAGCCCTGCAGCACCCGCGCCGGCGGCCCGACCAGCACCCAGCACCGCACCGGGCCGCCCTCCATGCGCAGTTCGCACGACCCCGGCCGGTCCGGACCCGAGCCCGCGCCCTCCTCGCCCTCGCGCAACGTCACCCGACCGTCCCAGGTGTTGTCGTGGAACAGCAGGTGCGTCCCCGCGTCCGCGACCACCATCTGCACCGGCATGGTGATGTACAGCGGATCGTCCCCCGGGCCGAAGCCGCCCTTGGGGTCCGTGTTCCACAGCCGGTACTCCCCGTCGCGCAGCCGCGGGCCCGCCGCCCGCCCGCCCAGCCCGAAGAACCGCGCGTCCGCCGACACCTCACTCCGCTGCATCCACCGCCCCCCGTCCCCCGGACCGCCCCCGCCCGGACCGTCGTCGGAGCCTGCGCCCCCCCTCTGGCCTCGGCCGGTGTCGGGGCCTGCGCCCCGGCTCTCGCCCCGGCCGGTGTCAGGGCCTGCGCCCCGGCTCTGGCCTCGGTCGGTATCCGGGCCTGCGCCCCGGCTCTGGCCCCGGTCGGTATCCGGGCGCTCGCCCGGGCTCTCGCCCCGGCCGGTGTCCGGGCCTTCACCCTCGCCCCCGCCCACACCCCTGTCTGGGCCCCTGCCCCGGCCTTCGCCCCGGTCGGTGCGCGGGCCTTCGCCCCTGCCCCGGCTCTCGTGCCGGTCCTCTCGGTTCGTGTCCGGGCCTTCGCCCCGGCCGGTGTCCGGGCCGTCACCCCGGCCGTCGTCCCGGCCCCTGCCCCGGCTCTCGTCCCGGTCCTCCCGGTTCGTGCCCGGGCTCTCGCTCCGGTCCGTGCCCGGGCCGTCGCCCCGGCCCCTGTCCGGGCCCTCGCCCCGGCCCCCGTTCCCGCCCGCGTTCCGCCCGCCGGCCCCGGACCCGGCCCCGGCCCCGCGCGGAGCATCCGCCGGTTCCCACCAGCGCGGGGGCAGCTCCCGCCGCAGCACCGTCCCGCCCGGCGTCCGGACCTCCACCGCCCCGTGCCGCGACACCGCGACCGTCACCCGCTCCGAGACCACCCGCCAGCCGCCCCCGGTGTCCGGCTCCAGCACGGCCCGCGGGTCCGGCGCCGGCCCGCCGTCCACCACCGCGTACGACGGCGTCGGCCCGGCCCCGTCCCAGCCCCAGAACACTGCACCGCCCGCCGTGACCCGTACCAGCAGCTCCGAGCGCGCGAACCTCAGCACGCCCCCGCCCGGCCGCGGCTCCGTACCGGTCAGCAGACCCGGCACGCGCGCCCGCTCCGCGCCCCGGCGCGGGAGCCCCGCCGCATCCGCACGCCGGTTGCGCCAGGCCGACCGCCAGGCGCGCCGCCCGCGCTCGGTACCGATGTCCCTGACCGCACGCACCAGCTCACGACCGTTCATGCTGCTCACCCTGCCATCTGCCGCCAGACGAGCGGGTTGCGTTCAACTTCCGTTCACCCGCCCAAGAGGCCTCTGGTGCGGAGGTGGATCACGTGGCATGGTCCCTGTGAGCCGCCGAGCGAACACCCATCGCGCGACGGCGCCCACCGCACACCACGCGCGAGCCGCAGACTTGACCGGGAGCCGACCCATGACCGCAGCCACCCAGCCGGAACCCCTCTGGTCGCCGGGCCCCGACCGGATCGCCGCGGCCCGCGTCACCGCCTTCCAGGCCTGGGCCGCAGAGCACCACGGAGCCCCGGCCGACGGCGGCTACCCGGCCCTGCACGCCTGGTCCGTGGACGCGCTCGACACCTTCTGGCAGGCCGTCGCCGAATGGTTCGACGTCCGCTTCACCGCCCCGTACGAGTCCGTCCTCGCGGACCGCGGCATGCCGGGCGCCCACTGGTTCCCCGGCGCCACCCTCAACTACGCCGAGCACGCCCTGCGCGCCGCCGAGAACCCGGCCCGCGCCGATGACGCCGCCCTGCTGTGCGTGGACGAGACCCACGAGCCCACCCCAGTCACCTGGGCCGAGCTCCGCCGCCAGGTCGGCTCGCTCGCCGCCGAGCTGCGCGCCCTCGGCGTACGCCCCGGCGACCGGGTCAGCGGCTACCTCCCCAACATCCCCGAGGCCGTCACCGCGCTCCTCGCCACCGCCGCCGTCGGCGCGGTCTGGACCTCCTGCGCCCCCGACTTCGGGGCCCGCAGCGTCCTCGACCGCTTCCAGCAGGTCGAGCCGGTCGTCCTCTTCACCGTCGACGGCTACCGCTACGGCGGCAAGGAGCACGACCGCCGCGACACCGTCGCCGAGCTCCGCGCCGAACTCCCCTCGCTGCGCGCAGTCGTCCACATCCCGCTGCTCGGCACCCCGGCCCCCGAGTCCACCCTGAACTGGTCGGACCTGACCTCAGGCGACGCGGAGCCCGTCTTCGAGGCCGTGCCCTTCGACCACCCGCTCTGGGTGCTGTACTCCTCCGGCACCACCGGCCTGCCCAAGGCGATCGTCCAGTCCCAGGGCGGCATCCTCCTCGAACACCTCAAGCAGCTCGGCCTGCACTGCGACCTCGGCCCCGAGGACCGGTTCTTCTGGTACACCTCCACGGGCTGGATGATGTGGAACTTCCTCGTCTCCGGCCTGCTCACCGGAACGACCGTGGTCCTGTACGACGGCAGCCCCGGCTACCCCGACACCGGCGCCCAGTGGCGCATCGCCGAACGCACGAAGGCCACCCTCTACGGCACCTCCGCCGCCTACGTCATGGCCTGCCGCAAGGCAGAGGTCCACCCGGCCCGGGACTTCGACCTCTCCACGGTGAAGTGCGTGGCCACCACCGGATCCCCGCTCCCGCCCGACGGCTTCCGCTGGCTGCACGACGAGGTGGCCGAGGATCTCTGGATCGCCTCCGTCAGCGGCGGCACCGACGTGTGCAGCTGCTTCGCCGGCGCCGTTCCCACCCTCCCGGTCCACATCGGCGAACTCCAGGCCGCCTGCCTGGGTACGGACCTCCAGGCCTGGGACCCGTCGGGCAAGCCCGTCGTCGGGGAGGTCGGCGAGCTGATCGTCACCAACCCCATGCCGTCCATGCCGATCCGGTTCTGGAACGACCCGGACGGCAGCCGCTACCGCGACAGCTACTTCGAGATGTTCCCCGGCGTCTGGCGCCACGGGGACTGGATCACGATCACCGACCACGGCTCGGTCGTCATCCACGGCCGCTCCGACTCCACCCTGAACCGCCAGGGCGTCCGGATGGGCTCCGCCGACATCTATGAGGCCGTCGAGCGGCTCCCCGAGATCAAGGAGTCCCTGGTCATCGGCCTGGAGGAACCGAACGGCGGCTACTGGATGCCGCTCTTCGTCCATCTCGCACCCGGCGCCACCCTGGACGAGGACCTGCGCACCCGCATCAAGGCGACCATCCGCGAGGAGCTCTCCCCGCGGCACGTCCCCGACGAGATCATCGAGGTCCCGGGCATCCCGCACACCCTCACCGGCAAGCGCATCGAGGTCCCGGTCAAGCGCCTCCTCCAGGGCGCCCCGATGGCCAAGGCGGTCAACCCCGGTTCGGTCGACAACCTCGACCTGCTCCACTTCTACGAGGAGCTGGCCCGCACCCGTACCCAGGCCTGAGGTCACTGTCAGTGGTCGTGGTTACCGTGAGTGAGCAAGTGATTGCACCACTCAGGGGGAGCCATGCCACGTCAGAACGACAACACCAGCAGGCGCCGCAGGCTGCGCCGTGAAGTCCCCAGCACCGTCGGCCTCCTGGCCGACGCCGGGGACTTCGCGGCCATGCGCGGCTACCGCAGCTTCACCTTCGACAGCCATGCCGACTACGCCGATTACCTCCACCACGTGGACGGCCTGCTGAGGTCCCTGGCCGCCCAGGGCATCCACACCACCGTCGCCCTCTTCGACCCCGAGGAGTACGCCGAATACTGCGCGGATCACGGCCTCGACGCGGACACCGCCGAGGCGCGCACCTGCTTCACCGCCGAACTGGCCGGATCGGGTACGGGCCTGCCCTACACCGGCCAGCCCATCGAGGAACTGGTCCCGCTCCTCGTCGATGAGGCCGTCCGGCAGGCCACCTGGGAGTACGCCACCACACTCCTCGCCGGCGTCGGCAACTGCGCGGACTGCGGCGAGGACATCGGCCACGCCTCCTTCGAGCGGGCCGCCGACGCGGTCGAACGCCTCGTGGCGGGGGCCGGTCCGGGCCGGCACCACGTGGTGTGCAGCGTCCCCGCCGAGGCCGAACAGCTCGTCGCCGTCCTGCACGCCGAGGCGGCGCCGGAATCCGAGGGCCCACCGCGCATCGAGGGCCGGGAGGGCCTCGACTTCGTGACGGTGCTCGCGGCGGGACTCGCCCTCGGCGGCCCCGGGGGACTGGTGCTGCGCAGCACCACCGACGGCCACCGCGACCGGGTGCACGGCTGGCGCCTGGACCGCGGCCGACTGGTCCCGCTCTCCGCGGCGGCCGTCTTCAACGCCTACTGCACGGACGCCGACACCGGGGAGCCCGTCGCGCCCGAGCCGGGCGTCGAGTACTGCCCCGGGTACGAGGTCGACGATCCGGGCCCGCACCGCTGAGCCGAACGGGGGACACCCGCCGGAAACGGCCGAGGGGCCCTCGCCACCGGCGAAGGCCCCTCGTACGACAACACGACCGCCCTGCGGCTACTCGCCGGACAGCACCGCCTGCGCGGCCACGCGGGCCTCCTCGGCACTGTCCGCGGCACGCGCCGCGGCCGCGGCACGCTCGCACTGCGCGAGCGTGTACTTGGCCAGCGTCGCCCGGACGTAAGGAATGGAAGCGGCACCCATCGAAAGGGAGGTGACACCCAGACCCGTCAGCACACAGGCCAGCAGTGGGTCCGAAGCGGCCTCTCCACACACGCCACAGCTCTTGCCCTCGGCCTTGGCGGCGTCGGCCGACATGGCGATCAGGTCGAGAAGCGCCGGCTGCCAGGGATCCTGCAGCCGCGACACCGCACCGACCTGACGGTCGGCGGCGAAGGCGTACTGCGCGAGGTCATTGGTGCCCAGCGACAGGAACTCGACCTCCTGGAGGATCGAGCGCGCCCGCAGCGCGGCCGACGGGATCTCCACCATCGCACCGAACTTCGCCTTCAGCCCGGCCTCGCGGCAGGCGTCGGCGAAGGCCTTGGCGTCGGTCCGGTCCGCCACCATCGGCGCCATGACCTCAAGGTAGACGGGCAGGCCCTCGGCGGCCTTGGCCAGCGCGGTGAGCTGCGTGCGCAGCACGTCCGGGTGGTCCAGCAGCGAGCGCAGACCGCGCACACCGAGCGCCGGGTTCGGCTCGTCGGCCGGGGTCAGGAAGTCCAGCGGCTTGTCCGCGCCGGCGTCCAGCACGCGCACGACCACACGGCCCTCGGGGAAGGCTTCGAGCACCTTGCGGTACGACTCGATCTGCTTCTCCTCGGACGGAGCCTTCTTGCTGTCGTCCAGGAACAGGAACTCGGTGCGGAACAGGCCCACACCCTCGGCCCCGGCCTCGACGGCCGCCGGCACGTCCGCCGGACCGCCGACGTTGGCCAGCAGCGGCACCTTGTGGCCGTCGGAGGTCGCGCCCGGACCGGACGACGCGGCGAGAGCGGCCTTGCGCTCCGCGGCCGCGGCCTCCAGCTCGGCCCGCTTCTCCGGAGACGGGTCCACGAAGAGGTCACCCGTGCTGCCGTCGACGGCGATCAGGGTGCCCTCGGCGATCTCGCCGGCACCCGGCAGCGCCACGATGGCCGGCACGCCCAGCGCTCGCGCGAGAATCGCGCTGTGGCTGGTCGGGCCGCCTTCCTCGGTCACGAAACCGAGCACCAGCGCCGGGTCGAGCAGCGCCGTGTCGGCGGGGGCAAGGTCCCGCGCGATCAGAACGTACGGCTCGTCACTGTCCGGCACACCCGGCATCGGCACGCCGAGCAGGCGCGCGACGATGCGATTGCGCACGTCGTCCAGGTCGGCGACCCGGCCGGCCATGTACTCGCCGGCCCCCGCGAGGAGCTCGCGGTACGCGGCGAACGCGTCGTACACACCGCGCTCGGCGGTGCTGCCGACGGCGATCCGCCGGTCGACGTCCGCCATCAACTCGGGGTCCGTGGCGATCATCGCCTGGGCCTCGAGCACGTGCTGGGCCTCGCCACCGGCCAGCTGGCCGCGCGCGATCAGGTCGGCCGATACAGCCTTCACGGCCTGACGGGCGCGCCCCTGTTCGCGCTCCGCCTCGTCCGCGTTGATCTGCTTGGCCGGCGGTTCGAGAACCGCCGTACCCATGTGCCGAACCTCGCCGATCGCCACACCGTGGCTCACGCCGACGCCTCGCAGCGTTGTCTCCATTTCACCCGTCTCCGATTGAGCGACGGCCCCGCCGCCGCGATGGATGTCCGACTCGCCCGTGCAGGGCGGACAGATCACTTCCAGCTGAAGAGAACGTCTTCCGCCTTGACGTCCCCGGACTCGACGACGTCGGAGAGGGACTCGGCGGAGGCCTCCAGCGCCACGATCGGGCAGACGGAGGACTTGCCCGCGGCCTCGACCGCGGCAGGGTTCCAGCGAATGACGGCCTGGCCGCGCGTCACCGTGTCGCCCTTGTTGACGAGGAGCTCGAAGCCCTCGCCGTTGAGCTGAACGGTGTCGATCCCGAGGTGCGTCAGAACACCGTGGCCGTCAGCGTCGACTACTACGTAAGCGTGCGGGTGCAGGGAGACGACCACACCGTCAACGGGGGCCACCGCCTCCGAGGGCTCCAGCAGCGGCTTGATAGCGGTGCCCGGACCCACCATCGCGCCGGAGAACACCGGATCGGGCACTGCCGCGAGTCCGATGGCGGTCCCGGCGAGTGGGGACGTCACGCTGGTCATGGGGGGCCTCCCAGGGGTGGGGCTTCTTCGCGTCGCCGTCACTACCTGTCGCGAACGGCGTACTCTTCAGAAGGATAAGTCACGAGATGTTCGGATTCGCCGGATGTTGGTCCCGATCCGAGCTGGTCCTTCGACACGGAGACTAGTGGACTAGACCGGTGGACTAGACCATACGCCTGAATCGATTTGCTTGGGCACCAGCAGGCCTGTACTGTCGTGACTCCCGCCGGGACGCCTCGTGTGAACATCTCGCGAACGGCTGATGGACGGGACACCTCCTCTTCATTACTGATCTTGACCTCTTTCTTCTCGCTGCGCGCCTTTATCGGCAGAACTGCGAGTGGTCAGGGAGAAGGAAAAGCACTGATAGAGTCGGACTCGCCGGAAAGGGAAACGCGAAAGCGGAAACCTGGAAAGCGAAACCCGCTTCGACCGGGAATCGGACACGAAAGAGTCTGATAGAGTCGGAAA
>NZ_JBFBBA010000061.1:0-28506 GCF_040682455.1 Streptomyces sp. NPDC051183 | reverse complement strand
CTCGACCTGCTCAACCGTCAACGATTCATCGCACAGTCGGAACAACGAACCAATCCAGCACCCGTCACGGCAGATGCGGTTGCAGTACTAGGGGGTGCCAGACGACCCGGGCCCAGCCATGATCCGCCAGAAACCCCCTAGTTCCGGCCGCTGGTCGCCGCGTGGTACTGGAGGTCCTGGACCTCCACCGTGCGGTCCACCGGGTACGGCAGCTCCACGCCCGCGCCCGGCTTTCCGTCGCGCAGGACCGTCGCCGAGCTGGTGCCCGGGCCCAGCGGGAGCAGTTCGGAGTGGAGGCCGGCCGGGGCCTCGTACGTCCCCTTGGCCGATCCGACGGCGGTGCGCACGCTCGCCGGGCCGGTGAGGAAGCTGAGCACCTCGACCTTGTCCCGGGCCGGAGCGCTGCCCCGGCGCAGCGCCATCACAAGGGACTGCCCGCCGGTCGGTCCGGCGCCGGCGAACTGCGTGCGCGCGGTGAGGTAGACGGTGTCCCGGACGATCTTCGGCCAGGCGCCCGTCTTGAACTTGGTGAGGTAGTACGAGCTCAGGTCCAGGTACGCATGGCCGTTGTGCAGGGAGGGTGCGAACTGGCTGCCCTCGGAGTAGTCGTTCCAGGTGGTCAGCTGCACCCAGTCGGCGCCGTCCTCGATGGCGCGCGTCCATGTGGTGCGCAGGGTCGCGGTGTTGCCCGCCTCGTCGTAGATGCCCTGGTTGGGGCGGGCGTCCTGGACCGACACGGGCTGCATCCAGATCTTGCCCATGCCGTGCGTGCGCCGTACGTCGGCCGCGGCGCCCTCCTGACCGACGTAGCTGCGGCTGCCCCACTCGGAGAACCCGTAACTGATGGGCGCGAAGGCCGCGTTGTTCGCGTCGAACTCCAGGAAGAGCGGGACCAGTGCCGTGCGGATGCCGTGCCGGGACTGGAGCACGTCCATGACCCGGCTCCACCAGTCCGGCTTCTGCTGCTCCGCCTTGAACGGGGAGACGACGAGCCGGCCGTCGGCGAGCCGGTGCGCGGCCGGGGCCTTGCCGAGCTCGGCGACGGCGTCGGCGAGCACGGCCGGGTCATCGGTCTTCAGCGAGGTCATGTCCGGCATCAGCATGATCCTGAAGGCCGGGTCCACGGAACGGGCCGCCTCCATCAGGAGGGTGGCCCGGTCCCGGTTCTGGCCGGAGAGGGAGAGCATGTCCAGGGTGAACCCGTCGAGGCCCGCGGCGCGGGCGGTGCGCACCTCCTGTTGGAGGTTGGCCAGTTCCCAGGCGCCGCTCTTGGGCGGCACGGGCAGCGGCCGGTCGCGCAGCAGGCCGCCGTAGCGCGCGTGCTTTCCGTTCTCGCCGCCGGGGTTGAGGTAGTTGCGGGTGTAGTAGTCGGCGTCCGCGCTCGCGTTGTCGAGCGAGAGCGGGTACGGGGTGAAGTAGTGGGCGAACACCAGCTTCTTGCCGGCGTTGCCCGAGCGCAGGGCGGCCGGCTGCGGCATGTCGAAGGGCAGGGCGCCTTCGGGGCGTGCGGCGCCGGTGTCCGGCCCGGCCTTCGGGGCGGTCTCGCCGGTCTGCTCGCCGCTCCGGCTCTCCCCCGGTACGGGGCTCGCGCTGCCGGAGGCGCCGGGGCCGGGCCCGGCGGACCAGGGCTCGCCGATGCGGGGGCCGGTGCCGGCCGAGCGGGCCTGCCCGTTGGCGGCCGTGAAGGGGTCCCAGGCGATGCCGGTGGCCGCGCAGACGCCGACCAGGAGGAAGGCGGTGATGAGGAGCGTCAGCAGCGGTCTGCGCCCCCGGAAGCGTGCGCGCCGCCTGTGCGACGGCCGGTCCGGCGTCATCGTGGTTCCCCTCCCGGAATATGCCCGTGTGTGGGCTGCACAGCAGTAGAGCCGATTACCGGGCTGCGGACAACCGTTCGCCTTCGGTCGAGCCGCGGCACGTACGTCACACGGACCACAGGAACTACGCCGACCGCTTTGCCCGGGCTAACTTGACCTCCATGGCGATGACCGTGGTGCGGCGCGACCGGGGGCTGTTCCCGAAGCTGCGCAAACGCATGCGCAACTCCTTCCTCTTCGTGCCGTTCACGGGGCTGCTGCTCGGCTGGTTCCTCGCCACGGGCGTGGTGCAGGCCGACACCTTCATCCACGACCTCGACGCGCGCTGGTCCGATGTGGACCTCGCCGACCTGTGGTTCCTGCGCTCCGCGAAGGACTTCGGCGCGGCGGCGAAGAGCGCGGTCGCGGCGATGAGTTCCGCGATGCTGACCTTCATCGGCGTGGTCTTCTCGATCACCCTGGTCGCGCTCCAGATGGCGGCCGGGCAGTTCTCCCCGCGGGTGCTGCGCATCTATGTGGAGAGCCGGGTCACCAAACTCACGCTGGCCGTGTTCCTGTGCACCTTCCTGTACACCCTGCGGGTCCAGAAGGAGTACACAGGAGCCACCGATTCCAACGACGCGGTCGTGCCCTACCTGGGCGCTTCGCTCGCCATGGGCTTCGTGGTGCTGAGCCTGGTCCTGTTCGTCGTCTACGTCCACTCCACCATTCGGCTCATGCGCGTCACGTACGTCATGGACCGCGTCGCGCAGGAGAGCCTGACGCTCATCCGCTCCAGCGCCGGACCCGCCGCCCGGAGCGGCCCGGACCCCGACCCGCAGCCCGGGCCGGGCGGGACGCTGGTGCCGCACACCTGGCGGCCCGGCGTGCTCCAGACGGTGGACGTGCCCCGGCTGGTCGCGGCGGCCGAACGGGACGGTCTCGTCCTGCACCTGATCCCGCGCATCGGGGACTACCTGGTGCCGCACACCCCGCTGTTCCGCGTCTGCGGCGGCCCCACGCCGCCCGACACCGAGCTCCAGGCGGCGCTGGACATCGGCGTGGAGCGGACCACCGAACAGGACCTCGCCTTCGGCATCCGCCAGCTCGCGGACATCGCCGCCCGCGCCCTGTCGCCCGCGGTCAACGACCCCACCACCGCCGTGCAGTCCCTGGACCGGATCCAGGTGCTGCTGACCGCCTTCGCCGGGCAGCCGCTGGGCCGGGCGTACCACCGCGGCGCGAGCGGCGGCGTACGGCTGGTGGAGACGCTGCCGAGCTGGCCGGAGCTGCTAGACCTCGCGCTGACCGAGATCCGGGACTACGGCGTCGGCTCGGTGCAGATCACCCGGCGGATCGCGGCCTGCCTGGACGATCTGGAGCGGATCGCACCGGCCGACCGCCGTGAACCCGTACGCCGGCACCGGGATCTGCTGGAGGAGGCGGTACGGACCACCGCCCCGACACCGCAGCGCGCCGCCTTCGCCCTCCAGCCGGACCGGCAGGGCATCGGCTGAGCCGGAGCGGGAGCGGGCCTTTCGGCGGAATGCGACATTCCCCTGGTCTTGCTCCGGAACTGGCGCATAATCGACCGCATGCGGCTTGAACCAACCCTCTGGCCGCGCCTGGTCACGCATGCAATGGGGGGCATCGTGCCGATGAGGGAATCCCGACCGACCGTCATGAGCGCGAGAACGGGAAGAGGCGGCACCACCGACGTCCTGCCGACCACGTTCACCGAGCTGTCCCTGCTGCTCGCCGCCGTCCGCCGCAACCGCGTGCTGACCGTGACCGGTCCGCTCCGCGAGCCGCGCAGCCTGCTCGTACGGGACGTCGCGCAGCGGCTCGCGTCCAACTTCTACGACGGGGCAGCCGTGGTCACCGTCCAACAGCAGGGCGGCGTGCGCGAACTGGTGGCCGCCCTGGGCTGCGTACCCGGCATGCCCTTCCTGCCCTGCGGGACGGCGAACGCCGCCTCGTGGCTCGCGGAGCGGGACATGCTGCTCGTGATGGACGGCTGCGACCACCTGACCACCGCCGCGCTGGAGTGGCTGCGCACCCTGCTGGCCGACGCGCCGGGCCTGCGCATCCTGGCCTCGGGCCGCCACCCGCTTGCCGTCGGCCAGGGCCGGATCCACCGCCTCTGAGGGCGCGTGACGCACCCGGCCCCGCTCGGCCGGGAGCGGGCTACGCGTCCTGCCAGTCCTGTGCGAGCAGGCCCAGCACCACCTCGTCCAGGAACTCCCCGCACACCCACGCCGCCCCGCGCAGGGTTCCCTCCAGGGTGAAACCGGACGCGGTCGCGGCACGGATCATGGCGGCGTTGTCGGCCAGCGTGTCGACCTGGAGCCGGTGCATCCCGCGCACGGAGAAGCCGTAGCGGCAGAGCAGCCGGACGACGTCCGCGCCGAACCCGCGGCCCCGGCTGCCGGGGAGCAGCGAGATGCCGAGGTGGGCGGAGCGGTTGTGCGCGTCGATGGACCAGAGCAGGGCCTCGCCCGCCAGCTCACCGGAGGCCAGGTCCACCACGGAGAAGACGGCGACCGTGTCCGAGGGCGGGGAGGGCTCGTACGGGGAGTGGCCGCTCTTCGCGCCGACCGGCCGCCAGGGCCGGGTGTCGGCGCGCGAGCGGGTCGCCACGTCCTCGTACAGCGCCGCGTGGAGCACAGGTACGTCATCGGCGTGCCGGGCGCGCAGCCCGGTGAGCTCTCCCTGGATCATGCGGCCTTACTAGCCCCCGCGGGGGCGGGACCACAACCGGTTTCCCGGTGCGGGCCGGTACGGGTCCGCCCCGGTCGGCTGCTGCCGACCGGGGCGGAACACGCGTGGCTCACAGGAGCCGCGGGCCTCAGCCGAGGAGCGCGAGCGCCTTGTTGAGGGTCGCGGACGGCCGCATGATCGTCGACGCCTTCGCGGCGTCGGGCTGGTAGTAGCCGCCGATCTCGACCGGGGAGCCCTGCACCGCGATCAGCTCGTCGACGATGACCTGCTCGGACTCGCCCAGCGCCTTGGCGAGCGGCTCGAAGGCGGCCGCCAGCTTCGGGTCGTCGGTCTGGCGGGACAGCTCCTGCGCCCAGTACAGGGCCAGGTAGAAGTGGCTGCCGCGGTTGTCGATGCCGCCCAGCTTGCGGCTCGGCGACTTGTCCTCGTTGAGGAAGGTGCCGGTCGCGCGGTCCAGCGTGTCGGCCAGCACCTGGGCGCGGGCGTTGCCGGTGGTGGTGGCGAGGTGCTCGAAGGAGACGGCCAGCGCGAGGAACTCGCCGAGCGAGTCCCAGCGGAGGTAGTTCTCCTTGACGAGCTGCTGGACGTGCTTCGGGGCGGAGCCGCCGGCGCCGGTCTCGAAGAGGCCGCCGCCGTTCATCAGCGGGACGACCGACAGCATCTTGGCGCTGGTGCCCAGCTCCAGGATCGGGAAGAGGTCGGTCAGGTAGTCGCGCAGCACGTTGCCGGTCACCGAGATGGTGTCCTCGCCGCGGCGGATGCGCTCCAGGGAGAAGGCGGTGGCCTCGACCGGGGAGAGGATCTTGATGGTCAGACCCTCGGTGTCGTGGTCCGCGAGGTACGTCTTGACCTTGGCGATCAGCTGCGCGTCGTGCGCGCGGCCCTCGTCCAGCCAGAAGACGGCCGGGACGCCGGTGGCGCGGGCGCGGGTGACGGCGAGCTTGACCCAGTCCTGGATCGGCAGGTCCTTGGTCTGGCAGGCGCGGAAGATGTCGCCGGCGGCGACCTCCTGCTCCAGGACCGTGTTGCCCGCGGCGTCGACGACGCGGACGGTGCCCGCGGCGGCGATCTCGAAGGTCTTGTCGTGGCTGCCGTACTCCTCGGCCTTCTGGGCCATGAGGCCGACGTTCGGCACCGAGCCCATCGTGGCCGGGTCGAAGGCGCCGTGCGCGCGGCAGTCGTCGATGACGACCTGGTAGACGCCCGCGTAGCTGCTGTCCGGGAGGACGGCGAGGGTGTCGGCCTCGGCGCCGTCCGGGCCCCACATGTGGCCGGAGGTACGGATCATGGCCGGCATGGAGGCGTCGACGATGACGTCGCTCGGGACGTGCAGGTTGGTGATGCCCTTGTCCGAGTCGACCATCGCGAGGGCCGGGCCCTCGGCGATCTCGGCCTCGAAGGAGGCCTTGATCGCGTCGGCGTCGGGCAGCGCGCCCAGGCCGTTCAGGATGGTGCCGAGGCCGTCGTTCGGGGACAGGCCGGCGGCGGCCAGGGTCTCGCCGTAGCGGGCGAAGGTCTTCGGGAAGAAGGTGCGGACCACGTGGCCGAAGATGATCGGGTCGGAGACCTTCATCATCGTGGCCTTGAGGTGCACGGAGAAGAGCACGCCCTCGGCCTTGGCCCGCTCGATCTGCTCGTTCAGGAAGGTGCGCAGCGCGTCGACGTGCATGACGGACGCGTCCACGACCTCACCGGCGAGGACCGGTACGGACTCGCGCAGGACGGTGGTGGCGCCGTCGGCGGCCACGTGCTCGATGCGGAGCGTGCCGGCCTCGGCGATCACGGTGGACTTCTCGGTGGAGGCGAAGTCGTTCACACCCATGGTGGCGACGTTCGTCTTCGACTCGGGGGTCCAGGCGCCCATGCGGTGCGGGTGCGCCTTGGCGTAGTTCTTGACCGAGGCGGGGGCGCGGCGGTCGGAGTTGCCCTCGCGCAGGACCGGGTTGACGGCGCTGCCCTTGACCTTGTCGTAGCGGGCGCGGATCTCGCGCTCCTCGTCGGTCTTCGGGTCGTCCGGGTAGTCCGGGAGCGCGTAGCCCTGGCCCTGGAGCTCGGCGACCGCGGCCTTCAGCTGCGGGATCGAGGCCGAGACGTTGGGCAGCTTGATGATGTTCGCGCCGGGGGTCTTGGCCAGCTCGCCGAGCTCGGCGAGGGCGTCGGCGATCCGCTGGCTCTCCTCGAGGTGCTCGGGGAAGCTGGCGATGATCCGACCGGCGAGGGAGATGTCACGGGTCTCGACATTCACACCGGCCGTCGACGCGTATGCCTGGATCACAGGCAGGAACGAATACGTCGCGAGGGCCGGGGCCTCGTCAGTGTGCGTGTAGATGATGGTCGAGTCAGTCACCGGATGCTCCGCTCCACAGTCTGCGTCTCTCGTCTGCAACATTGCTCGACATCAAGATATCTTGTGATCGGGCCGGTCCGGACAGCCCCCTGCCACAAGCCCGGCGAGACGCGCGTCACCTCCGGCATCCGAGAGCCTCCGGCCCGGGTCCGGAAACGGCGAGAGCGCCGCCACCGGCTGTTTCCAGCCGGTGGCGGCGCTCAGGCCTTGCCCGCGCGTGCAGGTTCGATCAGGCGTGGACGGCCTTCGGGCTCGGGCCGTACTCGTTCGGCTGGGCCTGGCCCTCGGTCGCCGTCAGGACCAGCAGCCAGATGCCGCCGATGAACGGGACCAGGCTGATGAAGTACCACCAGCCGGACTTGCCGAGGTCGTGGAGCCGGCGGACGGTGACCGCCAGGCTCGGCAGGAACGTGGCGAGGAAGTACAGACCCACGAACAGCGGGTACGTCTCCAGCGCGAAGTCGATGATCGCGAGGACGATGACGATGCCCACGGTGAAGAGGGTGTACATCCAGTACTCCTGGCGGCGCGCGCGGCCGGAGAAGTCCACGTACTTCTTCAGAACGTCGGTGTAGTAGTGCATTTTTGTCCCCCCAGAGGACGGTTCTTGGGCCCGTCCTGCTGGAGCAAGCCGGGGCAGAACTTATGCCCCGCTTATGGCGCGGTCAAGCCAGTTCACAGGACCTCTGGAGGCGCGATCTTCGTTGCTTCCGGCACCCAAAACACGTGCATCGCACACCCGTTGGAACCCACAGGCCCCGGGAGGTTACAAGGAGTGACCAAACGGGGGTGGCGGAAGTCCTGCGGCGGGGCGTGGGGGCACTCGTGGGGCTCCGAAACTGCGCAGCGTCAGGGGCACACGCGTTCTCGTCACCGGCGGACGGGGCGCATCGGCGCCCACATCGTTATCGCACTGCGACAACGGGGCGCGGCCCGGCCGCCCGGACCGACCAGTTCCGGCCGGGCCGCCCCGGGGCGGGAGGTCGGCCGCCCCGGGGCGGGAGGTGGGCTGCCCCGGGGCGGGGAGGCCGCTGTCCCGGGGCTCCGGAGGCTCAGCCGATGTGGAACGGGTCGCCGTAGACCTTCCAGTCGAGCGGCGTGTTGAGGTTGAGGTTGCCCTTCTTGAGCCATACCCGCTGCGCCGTGTCGACGCGGCTGGTGTCGCTGTGCGCCTCCTCCTGCTTCATCGCCCAGACGCGGGCGTCGAGGAAGGCGTTCAGCCAGGTGGTCTCACTGCCGCCCTGGGACGGGGGCTTGGCCTTGGACAGGGCCCGCTTGCGGATGTTGCGGAAGCTGGTGGAGTCGGTGCCGTCCCCGTGCATGACGATGGCGTCGTAGTACGTGAACTGGCCGAGCACCCCGACCCCGTCGGCCTTGCCCTGCTTGACGGCGGGGTTGAAGTAGACCCGGTCGCGCTCGTGGTCCTGGGCCTTGCGGAACTCGGCGTCCTGGGCGGCCTTCGCCCAGTCCTTGGTGAAGTTCGGGTCGAGGCCGGAGTGCGAGTCGGAGCCGTCGACCTTGCGCAGCGCCGGCAGGTACTTGGCCAGGACGTTGCCGGGCTTGACCTGCGTGTAGTACTCGACGAGGTCGAGCATGTCGCCGGTACCGGAACAGAATCCGATGATTCCGGCCGTGTAGCCGCGGCCGTCGTCTATGTCCTCGATGTACTTGTACTGCGCCTTCCAGTCCAGCGAGGAGTTCTCCGCGCTGGAGACGATCTTCATGGCGATTTCCTTCTTCACCGGATCGTCGAGCCCGACGGCGGCCGCGGCCGGCGCCTGCGCCGCGGACGCGGCCGCGGCCTCGGGGGCGGCAGTGGCGTGAGCGGTGACCGGTGCGGCGATCAGCGCCGCACCGAGCACGGCACCGATCGCCAGACTCTTGCGGTGGGGGGTGAACACAAGGCCTCCATGGGGGAGTTGAGGCTGGGCGTCTTCGTTAGGAAACTTTACTACCAGCCTTCGCGGCATCTCAAGACCCGGGAACCCACGCTTCGTTCGGCCTCTCCCCCGCCCCGCCGCCCCCGGCCGCCCCCTCAGCCCCTGGCCCCTCAGCCCCTCACCGCCGCGGCGGCCAGGCGCGCCCGGAGGTTCTGCTTCACGGCGGGCCATTCCGGGCGCGTGATGCTGTAAACGGCCGTGTCGCGGATCCAGCCGTCCCGCATGACCATGTGGTGCCGCAGCACTCCTTCATGGGTGGCGCCGATGCGCGAAATCGCGGCCCGCGACGCGCTGTTGCGCACGTCGGTCAGCAGCTCGACCCGGTTCATGCCCATCGCCTCGAAAGCATGGGTCAGCATCAGGAGCTTGGCCTCGGTGTTCGCACCGGTCCGCTGCCAGGCCCCGGCGAGGAAGGTCCAGCCGATCTCCAGCCGCCGGTTCGCCGTGTTGATGACCATCAGCCGGGTCGAGCCGATGACCCGCCCCGTCGCGGCGTCGACCGTCGCGTACGGGATCTGGACGCCCTGCTCCCGCGCCAGGGCGGCCTCAGCTATGAAAGCCCGCACGTCGTCCGGGTGCGGGACGAGCGTCACCGCGAGCTCCCACAGCTTCCCGTCGCGGACGGCCTCGCACAGCCCGTCGTGATGCCGTTGCTCCAGGGGTTCCAGCCGCACCCGCTCGCCGACCAGCTCCGCCGCCGCTGTCTGTCCCATGGTCGGACACTTCCGTTCCCGTATTCGATCTTCCGACCGCGGGACCCTATCCGGCGTCAGAGCCAGCCGTTGCGGCGGAACCCCCGGTGGATGACGAAGCAGGCGACGGCCATGACGCCGAGGACCAGGGGGTAGCCGTAAGTCCAGTGCAGCTCCGGCATGTTGTCGAAGTTCATGCCGTAGACCCCGCAGACCATCGTCGGCACGGCGACGATCGCCGCCCAGGCCGTGATCTTGCGCATGTCCTCGTTCTGCGCGACGGTCACCTGCGCGAGGTGCGCCTGGAGGATGGAGTCGAGGAGACCGTCGTAGGCGCTGATCTGCTCGGTGGCGCGGGTCAGATGGTCGGCCACGTCGCGGAAGTACGCACGGACCTCCGGCGGGATGACCGGTATCGGCTGCGTGGCCAGCTGCTGGAGCGGGCGGCCGAGGGGGGCCACCGCCCGGCGCAGCTCCAGCAGTTCGCGCTTGAGCTGGTAGATCCGCCCGGCGTCGCCGCGGCCGCCGTGCTCGCTGAACACCATGGTCTCCACGGCGTCTATGTCGTTCTGCACCGCGTCCGTGACGGCCACGTAGTCGTCGACGACGTGGTCTGCGATGGCGTGCAGCACCGCGGCCGGCCCCTTCGCCAGCTGCTCCGGATCGGCCTCCAGGGCCTCGCGGACCGGGCCGAGCGTGCCGCGGCCGCCGTGCCGGATGGTGATGACGAAGTCGTCGCCGGCGAAGGCCATCAGCTCGCCGGTCTCCACGACCTCGCTGGTCGCGGTCAGCTCCTCGTGCTCGACGTAGCGCACGGTCTTGAAGACGGAGAAGAGGGTCTCGTCGTAGCGCTCGATCTTGGGGCGCTGGTGGGCGTGCACGGCATCCTCGACGGCGAGGGGGTGCAGGCCGAACAGCTCGGCGAGCCCGGTGAGCTCGGCCTGCGCCGGCTCGTGCAGGCCGATCCACACGAAGCCGTCGCCCGTCTTGCGGACCCGGCGCAGCGCCTCCTCGACCTCCGAGCAGCCGTCCTGGCGCACGCCGTCCCGGTAGACCACACAGTTGACCACCGCGCTGCCGAGCGGGGAGCGGGCCGGGTGGCTGAGGTCGACCGCCCTCCGGTAGCCGCGGCGCACGGCCCGGCGCAGGTTGCTGAACATGGACAACGGCGTACTCCCCTTCGGCGGAACACCGGCCAGTCTGCCACCGCCGCCCCACCGCTCCGCCCCACCGCTCCGGCGCAGCCCCTCCGGCACAGCCCCTCCGGCACAGCCCCTCCGCCGCGGTACCTGCGACGTCCGCCCTACGGCCGTCCTACGCCCACCTGGCGGCGGACCGGCTGGCGGCGTCCGTACGCTGAACGGGCCGCGGGTCAGGCCCGGTCGACGAACACGCTGGTCGACTTGACCCGGGCCGTCGCCCGCGCCCCGACCTCCAGGCCGAGTTCCTCGACGGCCTCGCGGGTCAGCAGCGACACGATGCGGTGCGGCCCGGCCTGGATCTCGACCTGGGCGTCGACCGTGCCGAGCTTCACGGCGGTCACGATCCCGGGGAAGGCGTTGCGCGCCGAGGTGTACGGGGCCTCGTCGCCCTCGCCGCTCTCCTGCGCGGCCTCCACGCAGAACGCGGCCAGGTCCGGCCCGTCCACCATCCGCCGCGTGCCCTCGCGGCGGGTCGGGAACCGCTCGGCGTCGGCCCACCGGCGCGCCGTGTCGACGCTGACGCCGAGCAGCCGCGCCGCCTGACCGATCGTGTAGGTCTCCATGCCCGCACCCTAGTGCTCCGGCCGGGAAGATCCGAAAGCGACGGCCTAGCGCAGCGCCCCGGCCGCCGCTTCCGTGATCACCGCCGCCACCGCCGAGAGGGCCGGCGAGTCCAGCTTCCACTGCTGCCAGTACAGCGGTACGTCCAGCGGCCGCCCCGGCACGATGACCTCCAGCGCCCCCGAGCGCACGAGCGGCCGCGCCTGCGCCTCCGGCACCAGGCCCCAGCCCAGCCCGGCGGCCACCGCGTCGCAGAACCCCTCCGAGGTGGGCACGTGGTGGCGTACCACCGAGGCCGAGGCGCCCGGGTCTCCCGTCAGCGACCGTACGAACACGTCCTGGAGGAGGTCCCGGCGGTCGAAGATGATCGCCGGAGCCTCGCGCAGGTCCCGCTCGGGCGGCCCCGCCAGGTACCGGGCCGCGAAGTCCGGGTTCGCCACCGGCAGGTACCGCGCCAGGCCCAGCGGGCTCACCGTGCACCCGGCCACGGGCTCCGGCTGCGAGGTCACCGCGGCCATCACCTGGCCCTCCCGCAGCAGGGCCGTCGTGTGCCCCTCGTCCTCGCGGTGCAGTTCGAAGCAGATCGGCGGGTCCTGCGGCACCCGGCTGAGCGCGGGCAGGAACCAGGTGGCCAGGGAGTCCGCGTTCACCGCCATCGGCAGCCGTACCGGCCCCAGGCCCGCCGCCATACCCAGCTCTTCCCGCGCGTCGCGCTCCAGCCGGGCCAGTTGCCGGGCGAACCTGATGACGACCTCCCCCGACTCGGTCGCCCGCACCGGCTTCGTACGCATCAGCAGCACCCGCCCGGTGCGCTGCTCCAGGGCCTTGACCCGCTGGCTGACCGCCGACGGCGTCACGTGCAGGGCGGCGGCCGCGGCGTCGAAGGTGCCCTCGTCGACCACGGCCAGCAGGGTCCGCACCTGCTCCAGCGGCAGCTCATCCATCACGAGCGCTAATGCTACGTAAAAATCTTTAGCTGTACTACTGACGCGCCGGTCCATACGGTCGAAGACATGACACACGGCATCATCACGGCGGGCCTCGCCGGCTTCGGAACCGGACTCTCCCTCATCGTCGCCATCGGCGCACAGAACGCGTTCGTGCTGCGCCAGGGCGCCCGCCGCCACTCGGTACTCGCCGTGGTAGCCATCTGCGCGCTCTCCGACGCCCTCCTCATCGCCCTCGGCGTGGCCGGCGTCGGCGCCTTCGTCACGGCCTGGCCGCCCGCCCTGACCCTCGTCGGCCTCCTCGGCGGCGGGTTCCTGATCTGCTACGGGGTCCTCGCCGCCCGCCGGGTGCTGCGGCCCGCGCCCGGCGCCGCCCTCAGCAGCCAGGGCGCGGACGCCGGGTCCGCCCGCCGGGCCGTGCTGACCTGCCTGGCCATGACCTGGCTCAACCCGCACGTCTACCTGGACACCGTGCTGCTCCTCGGCTCCCTGGCCGCCGACCGGGGCGACCTGCGCTGGGCCTTCGGCATCGGGGCCGGGCTGGCCAGCCTGACCTGGTTCAGCAGCCTCGGCTACGGCGCCCGCCTGCTCAGCGGACTGCTCTCGCGCCCCTCGGCCTGGCGGGTGCTCGACGGCTTCGTGGCGGCGACCATGGTCACGATGGGCGGACTGCTCCTCGTACGGGCGTGACGCCTTACGAGGTGCGACCGGCGGGGTAGGGATCCCCCGCGCCCCAGGTCGTGTCGTCGAAGTCCCCAGGAGCCGCAGGTGCCCGACCGCCCCACCCCCGAAGCGGAGCGCGCGTACTACGCCGCCCGCCCGGCCCCGCTCGTCGCAGCCACCGGGGTGGTCCTGGACTGCCGCGGGCGGGTCCTCGTACTGACCCCGTCGTACAAGGACGGCCTGGAGCTGCCCGGCGGCACCGTCGAGGACACCGAGACACCGGAGGAGGGCCTGGCCCGCGAGCTCAAGGAGGAGCTGGACCTGAGCGTGCCGGTCGGCCGGCTGCTCGCCGTCGACTCCCGGCCGCCGGGCTCCCTGGGCCGGTCCCTCGTCGCCCACGTGCACCTGGTCGGCCCCCTCACGCCCGAGCAGGCCGCCGCGATCTCCTTCGCGGACGGCGAGGTCGCCGAGGCCCGCTGGCTCGCCCCGGAGGAGGCCTGCGGGGCCCTGCCCGCCCGGGTCGCGCCCCGGCTGCGCGCCGCCCTGGCCGCCCTGTACGCCGGCTCCCTCGCCCACCTGGTCGACGGCGTGCCCCAGCCCGGCTCCCCGGCCGGACTCGCCCCGGACCGCCGTACGGCCCTGGAGCACGCGGGCGCCTACGGCTCCGCGGACCACCGGGCCGCCCGCCCCAAGGCGCTCACCGCGGCGAGCGTGCTGTTCACCGACGCCGCGGGCGCGGTGCTGCTGGTCCAGCCGGGGTACGGGAACCCGGCCCGCTGGCACCTGCCGGGCGGCGGCATCGACAGCGACCTGGGCGAGACCCCGCGCGCCGCCGCCCGCCGGGAGGTCCGGGAGGAGCTGGGCCTCGACCTCGCGCCGGGGCGCCTGCTCGCCGTCAACTGGTCGCACCGCAGCGGCCGTCCGGCGCGCATCCGCTTCCTCTACGACGGCGGCATCCTCGACGCGTCCGCCCTGGCCCGGATCCGCCTGCCCGCCTCGGAGCTCCTCCAGTGGCGGGCGGTGCCCCGGGCCGAGCTGGCCGGCGTCACCAAGCCGGCCCTGCGCCGCCAGATCAAGGCCTGCCTCACCGCGCGCACCACCGGCGCGGGACCCCTCGAACTGCACGCCGGCCGCCTGGTCGCGAGCCCCTGAGCCGGTCACCGATGCCTGCGGGTACGCGAAGACGGCGTGGCGCACGCGGTAGGTCCGGGACGCGCGAAAGGCCGTCCTCCCCCTGAGGGGAGAACGGCCTTTCACCTGCCTGGTACGGGGATCAGACCGCCGGCACCGGGTAGGTGGGGTACTCCACGCCGGACACGTGCTGGACCACGCGGATGACCTGGCACGAGTAGCCGAACTCGTTGTCGTACCAGAGGTAGAGGATCGCGTTGTCGCCGTCGACCTTGGTGGCGCCCGCGTCCACGATCGAGGAGTGGCGGGATCCGACGAAGTCCATGGAGACGGCGTCGGGCGCGGTCGTGAAGTCGATCTGGCGCTTGAGCGGCGAGTGCAGCGAGACGTCGCGGAGGTAGTCAAGGACTTCCTCGCGGGTGGTCTCGCGGCCCAGGCGCAGGCTCAGGATGGCGATCGAGACGTCCGGGACGGGGACGCGGATCGAGCTGCCGGTGATCGGCGCCTTCAGGTCGGGCAGCGCCTTGGCGACGGCCGAGGCGGCGCCGGTCTCGGTGATGACCATGTTGAGCGGCGCGGAGCGGCCGCGGCGGTCGGCCTTGTGGTAGTTGTCCAGGAGGTTCTGGTCGTTCGTGAACGAGTGGACGGTCTCCACGTGGCCGCGCAGCACGCCGTACTCGTCGTCCATGGCCTTCAGCGGCGGGACGATCGCGTTGGTGGTGCAGGACGCGCAGGACAGGATCTGCTCGTCGGGCTTGATCGTGTCGTGGTTGACGCCGTGCACGATGTTCGGGACGTCGCCCTTGCCCGGAGCGGTCAGGACGACCTTGTCGATGCCGGGGCGCAGGTGCTTGGAGAGGCCCTCGCGGTCGCGCCACTTGCCCGTGTTGTCGATGAGGATGGCGTCCTTGATGCCGTACGCCGTGTAGTCGACCTCGGACGGGTCGTTCGCGTAGATCACCTTGATGCTGTTGCCGTTGGCGACGATCGTGCTGTTCGCCTCGTCCACGGTGATGGTGCCCTGGAACTGGCCGTGGATGGAGTCGCGGCGCAGCAGCGAGGCGCGCTTGACGAGGTCGGCCTCGCCGCCGCCGCGTACGACGATGGCGCGCAGGCGCAGGCCGTTGCCGGAGCCGGCCTTCTCGATCAGCAGACGGGCGACGAGGCGGCCGATGCGGCCGAAGCCGTAGAGGACGACGTCGCGGCCGTCGCTGCGCTCGATCTTGTTCTCACCCGTGGCGCCGGAGACGGCCTGGGCGGTGAACTCCTCCACCGAGAGACCGCGGTCGTCGGTCTTGTACGTGGCGGCGAGCATGCCGATGTCGATCTGGGAGGGACCGAGATCGAGCGCGGTGAGAGCCTGCAGGAACGGCAGGGTCTCGGTGACCGAGAGCTCCTCGCCGTCGATCTGCCGGGCGAATCGGTGGGTCTTGAGGATGCTGACCACCGACTTGTTCACCAAGGAGCGGCTGTGGAGCAGGATCGTTACGTCCCGCTCCCGGTGCATCTTCCCGATGATCGGGATCATCGACTCCGCGATCTCCTCGCGGTTTTTCCAGTTGGTGAACGAGTCCTCGTTGACAGTCACAGGTTTATCTTTCGAGCTAGGCGGCGCTCATATGCTAACCCCACCCCGCTCCGGGCACTCAAGCGGCCCCGCGAGGGAAGAAGGGCCCGCTTTCGGGGGCCTGAACGTCACGAGGTCGCCCACCGGGTCCCGGGAGTTGCAGGGATCTGCAATTGTGGAGGTCACAAGGCGTGAGGAGGGGCGAGCGGACGCCCCTGCGAAGGAACGGCTCCGGGCGGATGGATGCGATGGGCAGTCAAGGCGGAGGTACCCAGGTGAGCACACCGCTGTACCAGCTCAAGGCGGAGTTCTTCAAGACGCTGGGCCACCCGGTGCGCATCCGCGTCCTGGAGCTGCTGTCCGTACGCGAGCACGCCGTCGCCGAGATGCTGCCCGAGGTCGGGGTGGAGGCAGCGAGCCTCTCGCAGCAGCTCGCCGTCCTGCGCAAGGCGAACCTGGTGGTCACCCGCCGCGAGGGCTCCAACGTCTACTACAGCCTCACCCACCCCCAGATCGCCGAGCTCCTGCGGGTCGCCCGCGGCATCCTCTCCGGCGTCCTGGAGGGCCAGGCCGAACTCCTGGCGGACCTCCGCGCCACCAGCCACCCGTAGCCGACCGGGCCACCCGGCCACCCGGCCCCCGACGGCTCAGGCCTTCTTGACCACGCTCGACTTGAGCTGCATGGCGCCGAAGCCGTCGATCTTGCAGTCGATGTCGTGGCCGTCCACCCCGTCGACCAGTCGGATGTTGCGCACCTTGGTGCCCGCCTTGATCCCCGACGGGCTGCCCTTGACCTTGAGGGCCTTGACCACGGTCACGGTGTCGCCGTCGTTCAGGACGTTCCCGACGGCGTCCTTGACCACGCGCTCACCGGAGGCGCCCGCGTCATCCGCCCCTGCCGCGGCGGGCACCCACTCGTGGGCGCACTCCGGGCAGACCATCAGAGCGTTCATCTCGTAGGTGTACTCGCTGGAGCACTTCGGGCACGGGGGCAGGCTCGCCGTCATCTGTTCTGTCCTAGCTCGGTGCGTACGCGCAGGGCCCTGGAGGCGCCGGCACGGTGTGCCGATCAGGATATCCGAATTGCAAACTTCTGTAATTCGATACACCGCGAGGCGCGCGGCCGCGCCGGCCTGGGCGTGGGCCGCGGTGGTCAGCAGCCGCCGGAGGAGGCGGGGGCTCCGACGGTGAGGGTGGCCGGGGCGGCGCAGCAGCCGCCGCCGGGCTCCGCGGCGGCCTCGGGCTGGTCGAAGAGGCCCGCGCCGCCGCAGACTCCGGTCTCGGGGAGGGTGAGTTCGACGCGCTCGGCACCCTCCCGGTCACCGGCGAGGGCGGCGGCGACGGAGCGGACCTGCTCGTAGCCGGTCATGGCGAGGAAGGTCGGGGCGCGGCCGTAGGACTTCATGCCGACAAGGTAGACGTCCTTCTCCGGGTGGGAGAGCTCGCCCGCGCCGTGCGGGTAGACGGTGCCGCAGGAGTGCTGGTTGGGGTCGATCAGCGGGGCGAGCTCGACCGGGGCCTGGAGGCGCTCGTCGAGGCCGAGGCGGAGCTCGCCGAGGAAGCCGAGGTCGGGGCGGAAGCCGGTGAGGACGATGACCTCGTCGACCGGGTCCAGGCGGCGGCCGTCCTCGCCGGCGAGGACCAGGCGGCCGTCCGCGGTCTTCTCGACGGCGTCGGTGCGGAAGCCGGTGACCGCGTCGGCATAGCCGCCGTCGACGGCGGCCTTGGCGGCGAGGCCCAGCGCCCCGCGGGCGGGCAGCTGGTCGGCGGCGCCGCCGCCGAAGGTGGAGCCGCCGATGCCGCGACGGAGGATCCAGGTCGCGTGCGTCCCCGTGCCGTCGTCCGCCTTGGCGAGCTCGGCGAGGTAGGCCAGCGCGGTGAAGGCGGAGGCGCCCGAGCCGATCACGGCGGTGCGCTTGCCGGCGTAGCGGGTGCGGACGGCGGGGTCCTTGAGGTCGGGGACGCGGTAGGTGATGCGGTCGGCCGCGCTCTTCTCGCCGAGTGCGTGCAGGCCACTGCCGCCGGCCGGGCTGGGGGTGGACCAGGTTCCGGAGGCGTCGACGACGGCGCGGGCGAAGATCCGCTCCTCGCGGCCCTCGGGGCCGGTGAGGTGCACGACGAAGGGCTGGGCCTCGCGGTCGGCGTCGACGATGCGGTCGCGTCCGGCCCGGGAGACGCCGGTGACGGTCGCGTGGTAGCGGACGCGGTCGCCGAGGACGTCGGCCAGGGGCTGGAGGTAGAGCTCGGCCCAGTCGCCGCCGGACGGGTACGCGGCACCGTCCGGCTTCACCCAGCCGGTGGGGGCGAGGAGCTTCTCGGCCTGGGGGTCGACGACCTCGGACCAGGTGGAGAAGAGGCGTACGTGCGACCAGTCGCGCACGGCGGACGCGGCGGCCGGTCCGGCCTCCAGGACCAGGGGCTCGATGCCCCGCTCGATGAGTCGGGCGGCCGCGGCAAGTCCGATCGGGCCGGCGCCGATCACGACGACGGGCAGGGCTTCGGTGGATGCGTTCACGGCGGGGCTCCCCAGTTGATTCGACATCTGTCGATGTGCTGACGCCTCCAGCGTGGACCCTGTATCGACGTTCGTCAACATAGACATCCGTCGAAATTTCTCCGATGATGGGGGCATGACTACGAAGGTGCTGCCGCTGCTGGAGCCCGAGGCCGTGGCGGCGTGCTGCCCGCCGCTGTCCGAGCGCCCGCTGACGGCCGAGGAGGCCGAGCGGACAGCCGTCATGTTCAAGGCGCTGGGCGATCCGGTGCGCCTGCGGCTGTTCTCGCTGGTCGCCTCGCACGAGGGTGGCGAGGCGTGCGTGTGCGACATCTCCGACGTGGGCGTCTCCCAGCCGACGGTCTCCCACCACCTGAAGAAGCTGCGCGAGGCCGGCCTGCTCTCCTCCGAGCGGCGCGGCACCTGGGTGTACTACCGGGTCGAGCCCTCGGTGCTCGCCGCCATGGGACAGCTGCTGACCCGAGCGGCCGCCGCGTGAGCATCACGATCGAGCCGCTGACCGCGGCGCACGCGGATGAGGTCCTGTCGATCTACCGGGCGGGCATCGACGAGGGCAACGCCACCTTCGAGACCCTGGCCCCGACGTGGGAGCTGTTCGAGGCGGGCAAGCTGCCGGAGCACCGCTTCGCCGCCGTCGGCGAGGACGGCAAGGTCCTCGGCTGGGTGGCGGCGAGCGCGGTCTCGGACCGGTGCGCGTACGCGGGCGTGGTGGAGCACTCCGTCTACGTCGATCCCGCCGCCCGCGGCCGAGGCATCGCCCGGCAGCTCCTCGCGGCGCTGATCGGCTCGACGGAGTCGGCGGGGATCTGGACGATCCAGTCCGGCATCTTCCCCGAGAACAGCGCCAGCCTCGCCCTCCACCAGCGGGCCGGATTCCGCATCATCGGCACCCGCGAGCGCATCGGCCGCCACCGCGGCGTGTGGCGCGACGTGCTCCTGCTGGAACGCCGCAGCCCGAAGGTCAGCTGACCCCGCCCTCCCCCTTGACGTCCACGTCGCTCTTGCCGTCCTCGCCGCGCATGAAGATGACCGCCACGAGCGCCAGGCCCACGACCACGCCGACCAGCTGCATGCCGATGAAGCCGGCGACGGAGGACGGGGCGATGCCCGCGAACGTGTCGGTGAAGGCGCGGCCGATGGTCACGGCCGGGTTGGCGAAGGACGTGGAGGAGGTGAACCAGTACGCGGCGCCGATGTACGAGGCCACGGCGACCGGGGCGAAGCGGAGGCGGTCCGTGCGCGCGAGGCCGAAGATCAGCAGGATCAGGCCCGCCGTGGCGACGACTTCGCCGAGGAGGAGGTTCCCGGCGGAGCGGTCGCGCTGAGACCACTTCACCAGCGGCTCGCCGAACATCGCGTCCGCCAGGATCGCGCCCGCGATCGCTCCGGCGATCTGCGAGGGGACGTACACGGCCAGCTCGCGGGCGTTCACGCCCGGGCCGCCGCGGCGGGCGGTCCACCACTCGGCCAGGGTGACGGCGGGGTTGAAATGGGCGCCGGAGACCGGGCCGAGGAGCGCGATCAGCACGCCGAGGCCGAACACCGTGGCGGTGGAGTTGGCCAGCAGCTGGAGGGCGACGTCCTGGGTCAGCTCGGTGGCCTGGATGCCGGAGCCGACCACGACGGCCACCAGGGCGGCCGTGCCGACCAGTTCGGCGGCGGCCCGGGCGATCAGCGGGGTACGGGGCGGGGTCGCACCGGGCGCGGGCCGGGGCGCGTCGGCGGCTACGACGGACTCCGCTGCGGGGGCGGCGGCGACGGGCTCGGTGACGGACAACGGCTCTCCTCGGGCAGGTGAGGCAGGGCGGAAGAGGCCGCGAAGGCTATGGGCAGGACCGCTTGAGGTTCGCTCCGGCGGTGGCACGCGCGGCCTGGGCGAGGTCGGCGAACTGACCGGCGAGGGCTTCGATGACTTCCGGACGCAGGCGGTAGTAGGTGAACCTCCCGCAGGGCTCCGTATCCACGACCCCCGCCTCCCGCAGCACCTTCAGGTGGTTGGAGAGGTTCGTCTGCTTGGCGCCCGTCTCCTCCACGAGGTGGGTGGTGCACAGCGTCTCGCGGGCGAGCAGGGTCACGATCCGGAGCCTGAGCGGGTCGGCCAGAACCCGGATCAGATCAGTGTCGACTGACGTCATCATGGGCTGATACTGTCACATCAGTGGGAGCTGACTCCATCCGGCGCTGATGCGTCCGCATTTCCGTCCCGAGAAGAGACCCGCCGTGTCCGACAAGCCTTCCGTGCTGTTCGTCTGCGTCCACAACGCCGGCCGCTCCCAGATGGCCGCCGCCTGGCTGTCCCACCTCGCCGGCGACCGCGTCGAGGTCCACTCGGCGGGCTCCGCTCCCGCCGACTCGGTCAACCCGGCCGCCGTCGAGGCCATGCGCGAGGTCGGCATCGACATGTCCGCCGAGACCCCGAAGATCCTCACCGTCGACGCGGTCAAGGCCTCCGACGTGTGCATCACCATGGGCTGCGGCGACACCTGCCCCGTCTTCCCCGGCAAGCGCTACCTGGACTGGAAGCTGGAGGACCCGGCCGGCCAGGGCGTCGAGGCCGTGCGCCCGATCCGTGACGAGATCAAGAAGCTCGTCGAGGACCTGATCGCGGAGATCGCCCCGCAGCCGGCGGCGTGAGCGCACCGGGCGGGCGCACGCACCACGACGGCAGCGTGCCTCCACCCGTCGATGCCGACGCTCAGAGGTCCGGACGAATCCCCTGCGGGCACCCGGCGCCTTTCCCCGAAGGTGGAGCCGCGCCGTAGCAGGCCGGGGCGGCCACCAGCGAGGATGCCCGCCATGACCACTGACCGGAGCCTCGCCACCCTCCGCTCGACGCACTCGGCACCCATGGTGTTCGGCGCGGGCGCGGCCATCCTCAACGCTTCCGCGTTCAAGCTGGCCTGTCACGGCTGAGACGCTATTGATAATGGAATCCATTTCCAGGTAGTGTCGTCGGCGACGCCCCGACGCACCCCAGGAGACCCCCATGGCCGTCCCCAAGCGGAAGATGTCCCGCAGCAACACCCGTCACCGCCGCGCCCAGTGGAAGGCCGCCACGCCGCAGCTCGTCCCGGTCACGGTCGACGGTTCCGTGCACCAGGTGCCGCAGCGCCTGGTGAAGGCGTACGCGCGCGGCCTGCTCCGCCCCGAGGGCTGAGCCGCTCATGACGACGTACGGCCGACTGCCCGTGACCGTCCTGTCCGGGTTCCTCGGTGCCGGGAAGACCACCCTGCTCAATCACATCCTCGGCAACCGCGACGGGCTGAGGGTCGCGGTCATCGTCAACGACATGAGCGAGGTCAACATCGACGCCGCGCTCGTCCGCGGCGGCGAGGCCGCCCTGTCGCGCACCGAGGAACGCCTGGTCGAGATGACCAACGGCTGCATCTGCTGCACCCTGCGCGACGATCTGCTGGAAGAGGTCGACCGCCTGGCCCGCGAGGGTCGCTTCGACCACCTGCTCATCGAGTCCAGCGGCATCTCCGAGCCCATGCCCGTCGCCGCCACCTTCTCGTTCCCCCGCGACGACGGCGCCACCCTCGGCGACCTCGCCCGGCTCGACACCATGGTCACCGTCGTCGACGCGGCGAACTTCCTGCCGGAACTCGCCGGCGGCGACGAGCTCGCCGCGCGCGGCCTCGACCAGTACGAGAACGACGAACGCACCGTCAGCGACCTCCTGATGGACCAGATCGAGTTCGCGGACGTCATCGTCCTCAACAAGCTCGACCTGGTCGGACCGGACCAGGCCGCACAACTGCGCGCCACACTCACGCGCCTCAACCCCGAGGCCCGGATCGTGCCGACCGTACGCGGCCGGGTAGCCCTCGAACACGTCCTGGGCACCGGCCTGTTCGACATCGAACGGGCCCGGCAGGCTCCCGGCTGGGTCAAGGAGATCAACGGAGACCACGTCCCGGAAACGGAGGAGTACGACATCTCCTCCCTCGTCTTCCGCTCCGACCGCGCCTTCCACCCCGACCGCCTGTGGAGCTTCGTCACCAAGGACCTCGACAGCGGCGCCTTCGGACGGATCCTGCGCTCCAAGGGCTTCTTCCGGCTCGCCAGCCGCCCCCGGATCACGGGCCTGTGGTCACAGGCCGGAGCGGTGGCCCGCTTCGAACCCTCCGGCGCCCTCGGCCCCGACACCACCCAGGGCCAGGAGCTCGTCTTCATCGGCACCGGCCTGCAGCCCGACGCCCTCCGGGCAGCGCTCGAAGCCTGCCTGCTCGACCCCGACGAGCCCGCACCCGCTGATGACGACTTCCCGGCGTGGGAGACCCACGGCACGCCCACCTCGCCAGCACGGAAAAGGCCGTCCTCTCACGTATGAGAGAACGGCCTCCGACCTGCGTAAACGCTGGTCGGGACGACAGGATTTGAACCTGCGACCCCTTGACCCCCAGATGGCTGCGCCAGGGTCACAATCGGGACATGTGGCGCTATTTGAGGGCGGAGAACGTGCATCAATGCGCGTGCCGTGCACCTGCGTGCGGCGGCACTGGTCCCCAACTGGTCCCCAACCAATCGTCACCCCAAGGCGCCACTCGGGAGGTTCGGACGGATTGGGCGGGCCACGCACGCCCTGGGCCCTCAGCCCACTCCCCCAGCCGAGCCGGACCCCCACCCGGCTCAATTGTGACGCTTCTCACTCCCACGGGCGACCTGAAACCGTGATGCAACCGATGACGCGGGCCCCGCGTCGGGCCTGCGTGCAGTAGTCGCCGCGCCGGTCCCTGCGGGCCATCGCCGACACCGAGCAACTGACCACCCCCTAGAAGAGACACGCTCTAGCAGTTGGGTCTGACAATCAGCAGGGGGAGCCGAAGAGTTTCCGCCGCGTTCAAGCCCACGGTGGAGAGGGGCTCACACGCTGGTCACCGGATGCGCTCGCCCCAGCGCGGGCAACGGCCCAGGCGGGGACACCTCGGGGAGGCGGCCGGAGGTTGGCGGAATCACGAAGGTTGTTGATCGGAGAGGCCACGCCACGCCTGAGGATTGTCGCCTGCCATACGGCACTCAGGGGGGAGACAGCGTGGACCATGAGGCGCTCACGTCGGCGGTGCGCAGGCTTTTGGACGATCCGCGCGTGGATCCAGAGCTGGAGGTGTCCGGTACCGAGGAGGCAGCACACGCAGTGCGCCTCCTCGACCAGGGGCTGCGCGAAGGACCGGGGGTCTTCCGCAGAATGGCCGAGGGCGCTCAGCGGGGTGCCGAGACCCTATCGTCAGACCCGCTCCAGGTGCTCTCCGAGTTCGTACAGAACGCCAACGATGCGAGGGCCGGCCAGCTGCGTTTCCTGTGGCGTCCAGGTGTACTGCTGATCGCCCACGACGGCGTCAGCGTACGCATGGGAGATGTCCTACTCCTCGGTATGCCCTGGCTCAGCGGCAAGACCGCCGATGCCCAGAGCACGGGGCGTTTCGGCATCGGGCTGTCAACACTCAGGGCACTCGCAACGACCTGGGAAGTCCACTGCGATCCCTTCCACGTGCGGTTCGCCGATCTCGCCCTGGAACCAGTCGCTCCGCCGGAGCTGCCAGAAGAGATCTCCGGACCCCAATGGACGGTCTTCCGCATCCCTCTGGAGTCGGACGCGCTGCCCGCCTCCCACCTCTTCGAATGGTTCGAGAGCTGGAGCGATGCCTCGCTCCTCTTCCTGCGGCACCTCAAACGACTCGAAGTCTCGGACGGCGAGCGCACCACCGCACTGGCCCTGTCCTGGGAGGACGTGGCACGAGACCGGGTCCCGATCGGCGGCGCGGACACTGACGTGCTGGTGCGACACGCCACTGCGAGTGACGGCGCGGTCTGGCGGGTGTACGAAGCACAGGTCCCGCCGCACCCCGGCTGGGAGCGCCATCACAAGGCCGTTGGGGCCGCGATGCCGGTCGCCGTGGCGCTCCCCTTGCAGCCCCGGGAGCACGGAAGCGTCCACGCCGGCCTGCCCGTCGTACCGCTGAACGCGGCTGCTCGCGTCCACTCCCAATTCGACCCGGTCGCCAGCCGCGAGGGCTTCGCCGACAGTCGCCTGAACCAGCAGCTCGTCCCCTTGGTCGCCGACCTGTGGGAGGCCGGTGTCCGCGACGTACTCGGACGGGTGGACCCGGCTGCCTGGCACCTCGTCCCCCTCCCCTCCCCGGCCGGGGCCACGTCACCGGACCGGCTGCAGGACACGATCCGAGCGGCCCTCCATTCGCGCGCCCGGCAGTCGCTCGCCACGGAGCTCGCCCTGCCGGTCGCGGACGGCGGGCCCGCAGCGCCACTGGCGGAGTTCGCCGTCGAAGAGGCAGCCTTGTCGGGCGTGCTTGACGATGCGGACATCACCCGGCTGTCCGGCGCCCCGTACGCCTTTCCCGCTGCCTCCCGCGACCGGGCGGGCCGCTGGCGTCGGGTTCTCGCGGACTGGCGCTCGGCGGGGGCGGCGGACCTGCGCCCAGAGGTCCGCGTGACGGATGCGCTCGCCCTCTTCGACGAGGCAGACCGTGATGTCACGCGGATCATCCGGCTCGCCGCGGTCGCCCTGGACGCCGGCCATGCCTACGCGTTGGCGCGCAAGCCGTGCGTGGTCACGGCCGACGGACGTCCGCTGCGCCCATCAGCCGACCGGCACGCGTTCGCGGAGGGCACGGGCGAGACCACGGGGGTGCTGGACCACCTCGGTGTCGTGCTCGATCTGCACTGTGCCTACTGGGAGGAGGACCAGTGGTCGAAGAAGGTGGTCGACTGGCTGCGGAGGCAGGGATGGCTGGTCCGGCGGGACGACACGGCTGCCGTGCTGAGGCTCGTCGCTCGGCTCGGTGAGTCAGGCGGATCCCTGCCCTCTGCCGGAGAGAGTGAGGAGACCACTCGCCTTACGTCGCTACAGCGGGCACTTGGTGAGGTACCGAAGAAGCTGCGGGACGAACTCGGGCCGGACATTGGGCGGGCCATCCGGCTGAACGGCTTCATGTTCGATGACCAGGGCGACGAAAAACCCGCCAGAGTGCAGCCTCGCGCCGCCTACCTCTCTTCTGCGCTGGAGAGTGCCGACGGAGATCGGTTCGCGGTGGCGGCCCGTAAGACACCCGGGCTCGTCTGGGTGCACCGCTCCTATGCGCGGTCGTTGCTCTCCGCCGCGCAGAGCAACGGCCTGAGCAGGACAGCCTTCCTCAGGCTGCTCGGCGTAGCAGACGCACCCCGGCTCACACCAGTACCACGCAGTCAGTACCACCACTCCTACTTCAAGCGGTACTCGGCGGACTCTCGCCTCGGTCTGGCACGTGACTGTATGTGGAGCATCCCGGATCGCCGGCGCGCGATGAGCGAGAAGGCCGCCAACTTCACCCTGGACGACCTGATCAGCGCCGATCTCGTCGCCGTCGTGACGAATATCGTGGCCGAGCGAAACGCGGAGGAGCGACGCCGGCGCACGGCCGCGCTGCTGCGTACGCTTGCCGGTCCTGTCACCAGTCCCGACCAGGCCCGCGTTTCGATGGCATTGGCAGACCACAAGTGGGTCGTGAAGGGCGAGACGTCGGCCATGTGGCTGTGGCGGCTACGGGATATTGCCTGGCTGGAGGATGCCGGCGGTGGCCTGTGCAAACCGTCCGAACTCCAGCTCCGCACCCCTGACGCCGAAGCCCTCTACGGGCACGACGACCCTGGGTATCTTCACTCCGCCATCCATCGAGCCCTGGCGACCCGAGTCGAGGTCCTCACGGCCCTCGGCGTCTCTGGCGATCCGGACGTCCCCCGACTCATGGAGCGGCTTCGCGAGCTCCGTGAACGCACTCAGGGGAACGTCGAGGTCGGCGACGACCTCAGGGCCGAGGCCTTGCTCGTGTACCGGGCTCTGGCACGACGCCTGACGGAACGCTCGGTCGACAGCCCGCGCGCGGAGGTCGAGAAACAGATCCGCCACGGGTTCATGGGGGAAGAACTCGTGCTTACCGACCAGGGCTGGATGATGTCGGGTGCATGCTTCCGGGGAACCGCCGTATTGCGCGGGTTCCGCCCCTTCGCGCTCACCGGGTCGGATCTCGACCCGCTGTGGCGGGTGCTCGGCATCAGTGAGCCGGGCACCGAGGACCTCGCCGACGTGCTGAAGGAGATCGCGCAGGCCGGCGGCGCGCCTGATGTCCGGCAGCAGCAGGTGATGCTCAATGCCCTACGCCGCCTGCGGGACCGCGTCGCCTCTGATGACGGACAGGTTCAGCTCGGGCTGCGGAACAAATTGCGCCCACTGCCGCTGTGGACCACGGCCGGGTGGACCAAGACCAGGCCGGTCTTCGCCGTGGACCACTCCGGCCTCGAACGCGCCCTCGCGGAACGGCTGCCTCTCTGGAAACCTGGAGGGGACGTCCAGCAGTTCGCCTCACTGCTCGGCCTGCTACGGGTCACCCCGCTGGACGTCGTCGGCGCGCAAGTCGTCGGCGGACAGCACCTGCCGCCGGACGGCACTCTCACTGAGGACTTCCGCCGTGCCGTCGTCGCCCTCCAGGACCTCCTTGTCCGCGACGAGCCCGAGGTGGCCGAGAACTTCACCGGCTGGACTTGGCTGGCCGCCCTGGAGGTACGGCTCCATCCCGAGCTGCGGATCCGGCTCGCACCGGGCGGCGGGCACGAGCCGATCGAGCTCCCCATCGACGCGCAGATCGACCGCGAACAAGCCACCATCTTCATCCGGTCCGTCGAGGCACTGAGCGCCAAGGGTGGTGCGGGGGCGGCGATCGCTTCCCATTTCGCTACGGAGCGGACCCGTGTTGGGCACCGATGGCGGGATGTATGGGAGGAGGGCCTGGTGGAGACCGTCCGCGAGGACGCCCTCACCTCGACCGAACAGCAGGACCAAGAAGACCGTCAGCGGCTGGACGAGCAGCTGCGCCGACGGGACCAGGAGAAACCGCCCTCCCGTCCAGTGCCATCCGCCCCCGCATCACGCCCCGCGCCGCTACGACCCTCGAACGGCGTACCGGCTCCGCGCCCCGCTTCCGACGCTCCGCCCGCACCCCTGCCGAGCGCACTGCCGCCACCTCCGCGGCCGCAACCGTCGGCACCCGTGCGCCGCCTCGTGGGTGCGGCCGAATTCGACAAGCGGCCCCGCAAAGTCACCCAGACCGGTACTCCGTCACCGCATCCGGGTACGTCGTCGCCATCGAGCCCCGCACGGACCGGCGGAAGCAGACGGCGGCCGCCCTCGCTCCCCCAGCCCCGGCCCGGCGGCGCCTCGCCGCGAGAGCAGTCCTCACCGCTCGGCTACCGGGACCCGGACAAGGAGCGGCTCGTGATCCGAGCCCTACGCCAGATCCTGCGGGAGCAGAGCATCGAACTGGAGGACCAGCGCGGCGTTTCGGGACTTGGGGCGGATGCCTTTGACTCGGCCGGGCGCTACTACGAGATCAAGGCCCACGGCGGCGCCGCCCCGCCAGAACTGACCCTCACGCGTGCCGAATTCGTGCGGGCACTATCCGAAGGGGAAAACTACACCCTGGTCATCGCCTCGCATCTGGAGGAGGGCACCGGGACCCCCACCCTCCGCCTCGTGACCGACCCGGTGAACCGCTTCGAGGTCGAGCCCCCGACGGACGTCAGGCTCAAGGGCATCCGGGACACGGATGTGGACTCCACACTGTACGAGTGGCCCGCTAAGGACTGAGCAGACCTCACCCCGCCCGCAGTCAGCTTGCCTGCGGGCGGGGTAAACAGATCGACCTCGCGGCTCCTGATATTGCCGTAGCCCCCCAGAGGCTGTACGCGATCGGCCTCTCACCGACATGGGCAGCTGGCCCCAAAACCCATCGGTGACCAGCTTTTGGAATGGCTATGTCGGGGCCCTCCAACCTGGCATACGATCCGAATCGAAACACCTGTGACGTGGGGCTGGTTGCAGGTCGTATTCGCTGAGGAGACACATCAGATGTCGTTGGAATCTGTTGACGAGGCCAGTACCGAGGAGCTTCGCCAGATTGAGCGGGAGAAGCGCCGACAGCGACGGCTCGCCCGGGAGAGAGGCGAGATACCTGCTCTTCGGGCTCGTCGCAGAGCAGTCAATCCCGGCGACCTCGGCGTGACAGGTGCTACACCGGATGCCCCGCCTGCACCGTTGGTGCTGCCCGCGCGCCTCGTCACGATCCTGGATCGTGTCGGCGGAGAGGCCGGGGTCGCGGACATGTTCCACGACGTACTCATGCAAGCCGGCGGCCTGAGCGATCCGATGGAGTACGTCGCCAACGCCGTGCGGGAAAGCATCTCCGCCGCGTTCCCGGCCCTCGGCGCCCTCGCCCATTGAGGTGCCCCGAGGTTTCCGGACAGGGACCCAATAGGATCCCTGTATAAGGAAACGAGAGGCGCGACGTGGCACCACCCAGCAAGTACTCGCCGGAGTTCAAGGAAGAAGCGGTCCAGATCGCGCTCCGGTCCAGCAAGACCATCTCGGAGACGGCCC
>NZ_JBFBBA010000060.1:5662-30622 GCF_040682455.1 Streptomyces sp. NPDC051183 | reverse complement strand
GTTGATTTTTGGCACGCTGTTGAGTTCTCAAGGAACGGACGCTTCCTTCGTACTCACCCTCTCGGGCTTTCCTCCGGGCGCTTCCTTCGTTCTTGTGTCTCCGACTCTATCAGACTCTTTCGGGCCTGACCCCCAGTCAGCGGGGTTTGCCTTCCGGGCTGTTGGGCCCTTCCGACTCCCCAAACTCTAGTGGATTTCCCCGGCGATTCATAATCGGCCTTCGGAAATGAATTCGGGCATGCCGAATTCGTTCCCAGTGGGAGATCGTGCAGAGTTGGGTGCCGCAACGAGGCGGCGGGATTCGTTGTCGCCTCAACCTTTCGGCTCAGGGACAACTCGAAGAACCTTACGGATCCGCGAAGGCCGTGTCAACCCCGGGGGTCAGCTCGGGGACTGGAGGTCCTCCACGCGGTCCAAGAGACGGGTGAGCATGTCGCCCAGCACCCCGCGCTCCGCCGTCGAGAGGTCCTGCAGGAGGTCCTCCTCGAAGACCGTGGCCGCGCGCATCGCGTCCAGCCACTTGCTGCGCCCCTCGTCCGTCAGCTCCACGATCACGCGGACCCGGTTGGACTCGTCCCGCTCGCGGGTGACCAGGCCCTCCGCCGTCATGCGGTCGATCCGGTGGGTCATCGCCGCCGGCGTGAGGCCCAGCTGCTTCGCCAGCTCGCTCGGGCCCATCCGGTACGGGGCCCCGGAGATGACGAGGGCCTTGAGGACCTCCCACTCCGCGTTGCTGATGCCCAGGGCCGCGGTCTGGCGCCCGTACGCGACGTTCATGCGGCGGTTCAGGCGGCTCAGTGCCGAGACGACCTTCTCGACCTGGGGGTCGAGGTCCTGGAACTCGCGCTGGTAGACGGCGATCTGCTCGTCGAGGCTCGGCTCGTGGACGGGCGCGGTGCCGTCGGGGGTGTCACCCATGGTTCGAAGTATCGCACGAGACCGTTGGCGTCTAACTCCTTCGGTGTGTAGAGTTAAGGATCGAACTTTAGGTATGAAGTCTTCAGTCTTCAGCTATCAAGGCGGTGAGAAGTGACCAAGGTGATGGGCGCTGCGATGCGGCGGATCCAGGCCGGCAACGCGTTGACCGCGTTCGGCATCGGCTTCACGGTTCCGTTCCTCTACATCTACGTGGCGCAGGTGCGAGATCTGGGCTCCATGGCCGCCACGAGCGCGTTCGTGGCCTTCGCCCTGGGCGCTCTCGTCGCGCTGCCCCTCACCGGTCGGGTCATCGACCGCCGCGGTCCGGTCCCCGTCGTCATCGGCGCGGCCTTCGCCGCCTCGGTCGGCGCGGTCTCGCTCGGGCTCTCCACGAGCATCGTGCCGATCCTGCTGTCCGCCCTGATGCTCGGCGCCGGGCAGGCCGTCATGCAGCCGGCGCTGGCCACGATGATCGTGTGGTGCTCGACGCCGTCCACCCGGACCCGCGCCTTCGCCCTCCAGTTCTTCATGCAGAACCTGGGCCTGGGCATCGGCGGCCTGATCGGCGGCCAGATCGTCGACGAGAGCCGTCCCGGCAGCTTCACCCTGCTGTTCGGCATCGAGGCCGTGATGTTCCTGGTGCTGGCCGGCGTCATCCTCACCGTGAAGATGCCGCAGGCGCCGGTCATCAAGGACGCCACGCCGAAGGACCCCGCGCAGAGCGGCGGCAGCGGCTGGAAGCGGCTGCTGCGCCACCAGGCCATGGTCAAGCTGCTGGTCCTGGGCTTCGTGATCTTCTTCGCCTGCTACGGGCAGTTCGAGTCGGGTCTCGCCGCCTTCGGTACCGAGGCCGCCGGGATCTCCCCCTCCACCCTGGGCTTCGCGCTCGCCGCCAACACCGGGGCGATCGTGCTCGCGCAGTTCGTCGTACTGCGGCTCGTCGAGAAGCGCCGCCGGTCGCGTGTGATCGCGCTGGTCGGCCTGATCTGGACCGTGGCGTGGGTCATCGCCGGGTTCTCGGGTCTGGGTCACGGCAGCGCGATGGTGGCCGCCGCCGCGTTCATCACCACGTACGGGCTCTTCGGCATCGGCGAGGCCATGCTGTCGCCGACGCTGGCGCCGCTGGTGGCCGACCTGGCGCCGGAGGGCTCCGTGGGCCAGTACAACTCGGCCTTCGCCCTGGTCAAGCAGATGGCCCTGGCGCTCGGGCCGCTCGGTGTGCCGCTGGGCGCGGGGGTGCCGATGCTCTACATCGGGACCTTCGTCGTGGTCTCGCTCGGGATCGCCTGGCTGGCGCTGCGCCTCGGCAGGCAGCTGACGCCGGAGCAGGACAACCCGTCGCTGAGCAGGGTCGTGGCGCAGGGTGGTCGGGTCGAGGTGGCGAAGGCCGCGGAGTCCGTACCCGCGTAGGTGCCCGAATGGATGTGCGGAAGGCCCCGGTCCGGTGGACCGGGGCCTTCCGCATGTCCTGCTCGTACGTCGGCTACTTGTCCGGGAGCGCGAACTCGCACCAGACGGCCTTGCCGCCGCCCGGGGTGCGCCGGGAGCCCCAGGACGAGGCGATGGTGGCGATGATCGAGATACCGCGGCCGGTCTCGTCGGCCGGTTCGGCGCGGCGGCGGCGCGGAAGGTGCTCGTCCCCGTCGGTGACCTCGACGATCAGGCGGCGGTCGGTGCGGCGCAGCCGCAGGCGCATGGGCGGGGTGCCGTGCTGGAGGGAGTTCGCGACGAGTTCGCTCGCGGCGAGCACGCCGAGGTCGCACAGCTCCACGGGGAAGCGCCAGGAGGTGAGGACCCCCTGGGCGAAGGCGCGGGCGCGCGGGGCGGCCTCGATGCCGCCGAGGAGTTCCAGGGCGGCGTTGTGGAAGAGCTCGGCATCGGCTCCGGTGCGGGCGGGCTGCTGGAGCACCATGACGGCGACGTCGTCGTCGTGGTCGGCGTCGACGCCGAGGGCGCGCATCAGGCGGTCGCAGATGACGGCCGGGGTGCCCTGGGCGCCGGAGAGGGCGCGTTCCAGGGCGGCGACGCCTTCGTCGATGTCCTCGCCGCGGCGTTCGACCAGGCCGTCGGTGTAGAGGACGGCGGTGGAGCCGGGGCCCAGGGCGATGGTGCCGGAGGTGTGGAGCCAGCCGCCGGTTCCGAGCGGCGGGCCGGTGGGGTCGGCGGCCCTGCGTACGGTGCCGTCCTCGTCGCGGACCAGGATCGGGAGGTGGCCGGCGGAGGCGTACGCGAGCAGGCCCTCGTTGGGGTCGTGGACGGCGTACACGCAGGTGGCGATCTGGCTGGCGTCGATCTCGGCGGCGAGGCCGTCGAGGAGCTGGAGCACCTCGTGCGGGGGCAGGTCGAGTCGGGCGTACGCGCGGACGGCGGTGCGGAGCTGGCCCATGACGGCGGCGGCGCGGACGCCTCGGCCCATGACGTCGCCGATGACCAGGGCGGTGCGGCCGGCGCCGAGGGTGATGACGTCGTACCAGTCGCCGCCGACCGCGGCCTCGGTGCCGCCGGGCTGGTAGGTGGCGGCGATGCGCAGGTCGTCGGGCTGTTCCAGCTCCTGCGGGAGGAGGGAGCGCTGGAGGGTGACGGCGGCCTCGCGCTGGAGGCGCTCGCTGGCGCGCAGCCGGTCGGCCGCTTCGGCGTGGTCGGTGACGTCGGCGAGGTGGATCAGGACCCCGGTGTGGCGGGGGTCGGGGTCGCCCTCGGTGTCGGCCTTGGGGAAGTCCACGGGGGTGCAGGTGACGGTGTACGAGCTGCCGCCGCCGGGTGCGGTGCGGTTCTTGGCGGTACGGGGCTTGCCGCTGCGCTGGACCTGGTCGAGGAGCGGGAGCAGGCCGAGCTCGCCCAGCTCGGGCAGGGCCGTGCAGGCGGGGTCGCCGGCGGGGCGGGCGCCGAAGCCGGCGGTGTAGGCGTCGTTGACGTAGGCGACGCGGTGCTCGGGGCCGTGCACGAGGGCGACGAGGGCCGGGAGCCGGTCGAGGACCTCCCGTACGGAGAGCTCCTCCAGGGAGGGCACGGGGGTGAGCACCGATGCGTCGGCTCCGGTGGCCGAGCCGGTCCCGGAGACGGTGGGGTCGGCGGGGCCGCCGTCGGGTGCCGTAGCGGACGGGCCGGCGGCGCCGCGGGCGGCCGGGACGGCGCCTTCACCCCGCTTGGCCTGGGCGGCGGCGTGTTCGGACCGGGCGGCGGCGCGGCGCTGCGTTCCGGGAAACCGGGCGCTCCAGCGCGTGAAGTTCACTGCGTTCAAGCCTCGTGGTGTCGCGTGTGGTGTCGCTCGGGGTCGCTGTCGCCGGTGCTGTCGCTCGGGTGGTCGGTCGCCGGCGGGTTTCGCTGGGGCTTTCACTGGGGCTTTCACTGGACGGCGTAACTCTGTGCAGGCGTGAGCCCACCTATGGTCACACGTCCAGTGTGTCCGACGGCACTGACAACCTCAGCCTTCGCCCTTCTTCGGGGGCTCCTTGTGCCCTTTGCCTGCGGCGAGTTCGAATTCTGCCCTGGGGTGTTCGAGCGAGCCTAGGGAGACGATCTCGCGTTTGAAGAGTCCCGAGAGGGTCCATTCGGCGAGGACGCGCATCTTGCGGTTGAAGGTGGGGACGCGGCTGAGGTGGTAGGCGCGGTGCATGAGCCAGGCCGGGTAGCCCTTGAGCTTGCGCCCGTAGATGTGGGCGACGCCCTTGTGGAGGCCGAGGGAGGCCACGGAGCCGGCGTACTTGTGGGCGTACTCGGTGAGGACCTCGTCGCGGAGGGCGGCGACGAGGTTGTCGGCGAGGGCCTTGGCCTGGCGGACGGCGTGTTGCGCGTTGGGGGCGCACTCGCGGCCCTTCTCGCCGGCGGTGATGTCGGGGACGGCAGCGGCGTCGCCGGCCGCCCAGGCGTGCTCGACCCCCTCGACGGTGAGGAAGGCGGTGCAGGCGAGGCGGCCGCGGTCGGTCTTGGGCAGGTCGCTGGCGGCGAGGACCGGGTGGGGTTTGACGCCGGCGGTCCAGACGACGGTGCGGGTGGGGAAGCGGGCGCCGTCGCTGAGGACGGCGACGCGGTTCTCGCAGGATTCGAGGCGGGTCTCCAGGCGCAGGTCGATGTTGCGGCGGCGCAGTTCGCGGATGGTGTAGACGCCCATTTCGGGGCCGACCTCGGGGAGGATCCGGTCACTTGCCTCGACCAGCACCCATTTCATGTCTTCCGGCTTGATGTTGTGGTAGTACCGCGCCGCGTACCTGGCCATGTCCTCCAGTTCGCCGAGGGCTTCGACGCCCGCGTATCCGCCGCCGACGAAGACGAAGGTGAGGGCTGCGTCGCGGATGGCGGGGTCGCGGGTGGAGGAGGCGATGTCCATCTGTTCGATGACGTGGTTGCGCAGGCCGATGGCCTCTTCCACCGTCTTGAATCCGATGGCGTAGTCGGCGAGCCCCGGGATGGGGAGGGTGCGGGAGACGGAGCCGGGGGCGAGGACGAGTTCGTCGTACTCGACTTCGACGGCGCCGGTGCCCTCCTCCTCGGTGGCGAGGGTGGTGATGGTCGCGGTGCGCTTGGCGTGGTCGATGCTCCGGGCCTCGCCGATGACGATGCGGCACTTGTCGAGGACGCGGCGGAGCGGGACGACCACGTGGCGCGGGGAGATCGAGCCCGCGGCTGCTTCGGGGAGGAAGGGCTGGTAGGTCATGTAGGGCTCGGGCGTGACCACCGTGACCTCGGCTTCTGCGGTTCTCAGCTTTCGCTGGAGCCGGAGCGCTGTGTACATGCCTACGTAGCCGCCGCCGACGATGAGGATCCTCGTACGGGGCGGGGTACCGGGGGCCGCGCCCCGGGAGTTAGCAGCCTTCACCATCCCATGACGCAACGTGGCCGGGAGTTTGTCCACAGGCCCGGCAAATTGTGTGACCGGAGAGGGTCCCTCGACGGGGCTGTCCGGGCGGCTTGGTGGAGGTAAAGATGCGCAGGTCAGGCTGTGTGGAGAGGGTGATTCCGGAGGCTTGGAACGGAAAAGTGGGGGTGAATGCTCCGATCGGGCGGTGGTCCGTCCGGGGCTGCCTCTTCTGAATTGACTCTGGCTCAACTATGTTCGTATCTCGTCGAGGAGTAGGACCAGGGCCCCATGACCGTGGCCCCCCTCGACACGAAGGCGGGGAGTGTCTCCGGGGGGAGACAAATGATTACCGGGGGAAACATATGCACATTTCCGATTTCCATGGTTCTGCGACCGCTCTGTCGGCTTCGGCCGAGGGCAGCCGCCTGATGACGGGCGCCACCACGCACGGCGTGGGCCGCTCCACGCCGCTGCGCGTCGACGCACAGCGCAACCTCGAACACGTCCTGCGCGCTGCCCGCGAGGTGTTCGGCGAGCTGGGCTACGGGGCTCCGATGGAAGACGTGGCGCGGCGCGCGCGGGTCGGCGTCGGCACCGTCTACCGGCGGTTCCCGAGCAAGGACGTCCTGGTCCGGCGGATAGCCGAGGAGGAGACCTCCCGGCTGACCGAGCAGGCCCGGACCGCCCTCGGCCAGGAGGAGGAGCCGTGGCAGGCGCTTTCGCGCTTCCTGCGCACCTCCGTCGCCTCCGGCGCCGGGCGGCTGCTGCCGCCGCAGGTGCTGCGGGTCGGCTCCGCGAGCGAGGACGGCACCGAGGAGGCGGAGGCCGCACGGGTTCCGCACCAGCGGCAGGCCGTGCTGGCCGGCGGGGCTCCGGACCTGCGGGTCGTGGGTTCGCGGACCGCCGTCGAGGAGGAGCCCGCGGACGACTCCGGCGCGGGTGCGCTGCTGGAGGTCGTCGGCCGACTGGTGGACCGCGCCCGGGAGGCCGGTGAGCTGCGCGCCGATGTCACGGTGGCCGATGTGCTGCTGGTGATAGCGACGGCCGCTCCCGCGCTGCCGGACCCGGCTCAGCAGGCGGCGGCTTCGGCCCGGCTGCTCGACATCCTGCTTGAGGGGCTGCGTTCCCGGACGGTGTGACGTTCCTGTCGTGGAAGCCCCCGCCGAGGTCCTGTTCACCGGGGCCGGCGGGGGTTGACGGGCCGCCTCGAACGGCTGCCCGCTCCAACGGGTGAGGACCCGGCGCGGTGTTGTCGCCGCACTGCCGGATTGTCCCCGGATGAGTGGATGGTGTGGAGACGGCTCCGTCATGCCTTCACCGTGTGACACGCTGGATCGGTGTACCGGTTGAGTGGTGTCTTGCGGGGGCTTCCGCGATGAGCGTTGACGGGCGGGAAGAGCCACGCGGTGGCGCCGGAGGCGAGGCCGAGGCGGGCAGCCTGCCCGCGCGGCAGGTCCCGGCTCAGCGCGAACCGGGCGGGCGGCACGCCGCCCGGGCGAGCGGTGAGCAGCCGCCGTCCGACGGGGATTTGATCGCCCGGATGCGGGGCGGCGACGACGGTGCGTACGAGGAGCTGTTCCGCCGGCACGCCGATTCCGTACGGCGCTACGCGCGGACCTGCTGCCGCGACGGACACACGGCCGACGACCTGACCGCAGAGGTGTTCGCGCGGACCCTGCAAGCGGTACGGGGCGGGGCCGGTCCGGACCAGTCCGTGCGGGCCTATCTGCTCACCACCGTCCGCAGGGTGGCCGCGGCCTGGACGAAGACCGCCCGGCGGGAGCATCTCGTCGAGGACTTCGCGGTGTTCGCGGAGCAGGCGGCGGTGGGCACCGAGAGCGGTGTCGGGCTGTCCGGGGACGACACCCTGGAACTGGGCGCCGATGTGCGGGCGATGCACGAGGCCGAGCAGTCGCTGGCCATGCAGGCCTTCCGGAGCCTGCCCGAGCGCTGGCAGGCCGTGCTGTGGCACACCACCGTCGAGGAGTCCTCGCCGAGTGCGATCGCCCCGCTGTTCGGGCTGAGTGCCAATGCCACCGCCGTGCTGGCCTCCCGGGCCCGGGAGGGGCTCAAGCAGGCCTATCTGCAGGCCCATGTGAGTTCCGCGCTGAGTTCGGGCGGGGACTGCGCGCGCTACGCGGACCGGCTGGGGGCCTATGCCCGCGGCGGACTGCGGATGCGGGCGGAGCGGGGGCTGCGCAAGCACTTGGAGGAGTGCGCGAAGTGCCGGCTCGCCGCCGGTGAGCTCAAGGACGTCAACGCGGGCATTCCCGCGCTGCTGCCGGTCGCGGTCATCGGGTGGTTCGCCGCCGGGTACGCGGCCAAGGCGGCCGGGGTGGTGGTCGGCGGGGTCGCCGCCGCCGGGGGTGCGGGTGCCGCGGCGGCTGCCGCGGGCGGCTCCACCGCGGGCGCGGCGGGTGCGGGTGCCGGAGTGGCCGGTGCCGGTGCGGCGGGTGGTGCCGCGGGTGCCGGAGCCGCTGGTGGTGCTGGTGCCGCGGGTGGTGCCGCCGGGGGTGCCGGGTCGGGCGCCGGGGTGGGGGGCGCGGCCGTCTCCGAGGGGCTCGGGCTGCCCGCCAAGGCCGCCATCGCCGCCGGGATCGCGGTGGCCGCGGCCGCCGGGGTGGTGTTCGCCCTCGCCGGGGACGACACCGAGCCACAGGCCCGGGCGAAGCCCGCGCCCAGTGTGGCGGCGCCGGTGCAGCCGGTACCGGAGCCCTCCGCCCCGGCCCCGGCGGAGCCGAGCGAGGCCGGGGACGCGCCGCCCGCGCGGGAATCCGTAGCGCCGCCGCGGCCGACGAAGGCCCCGGCCTCGCCCACGCCCTCCGCGTCGGGCACCTCGGCCGCCCCGCGGCCGCCGAAGCCGTCGCCGAGCCGGGAGCGGCCGTCGCCGAGCCCGACTCCGACGCCGACCCCCTCGCAGCCGGCACCCAAGCCGCCGCAGGGGTTCCAGCTCGCGCGGCTGGGCCACTCGGCCTTCGGGGACCACACCGGCCCGGAACTGCAGACCTGGCGCAGCAGCTGGGTCTGGCAGCGCTGGGGGCTGGAGATCGACGACCGGCGGTACGGGCACGGGATCACCGTGAACTCCCGTTCCTCGGTGGAGATCGCCCTCAACCGGCAGTGCACGGCGTTCTCGGCGCGGGCCGGCGTGGACGGCCTGTCGCTGTTCACCGACGGCACGGTGCGGTTCTCGGTCTACGGCGACGGGCAGCGGCTGTGGCAGTCCCGTGCGCTCGGGTACGACGACCCGGCCGCGGCCGTGGAGGTGTCGCTGGCCGGGCGCAAGACGCTGCGGCTGGTGGTGGAGCAGGCCGGGCAGGGCAGTCTGCCGACGCTGGCGAGCTGGGCGGACGCCCTGATCAGCTGCCGTTGAGCAGGGCGGCCACCTCGGCCGGGGCGAGTACGGCACCCGCCGCTTCCTCCCGGGCGTAGCCGTCCGCGCCGAGCGCGGTGCGCAGCCGGTCCGGGAGTTCGCCCAGGAAGTTCCGCTCCGGGACCGAGCGGGGATGGCCCGCGCGCCAGGCGGTGGCGGCCGCGAAGACCCGTAGGGACTCGGCGGGACGTTCGACGCGGTCCAGCAGCACGGCCGCGGTCTCGGCGAGCGCGGCCAGGACGCGCTCGGCGCAGTGCGCGGTGACGGCCCTGTCCAGGGCCGGGCCGATCAGGGCCAGACCTGCCGCGGGTCCCTGCTCACCGGCGGCGAGGAGGGCGTCGACGTTGTCGAGACCGGCGGTGAACTGCGGGGGCACGGTGATCTTCCCGGCCTCGGTCCGGGCCCGCTCGCACTCGGCGCGGGCCACGTCGAGCCGCCCCTGGAAGAGGGAGATCATCGAGGCGAGCAGCCGCCCGTAGGCGCGGACGTCGTAGACCCCGCCGTGGCACTCGGCCTCGGCGTCCGCCTGGGCCAGCAGCTTCTCGGCCGCGGCGAAGTCCCCGGCGCAGAAGGCGGTCTCCGCGATGCGGGCGATGGCGAACGGCGTCTCGATGTGGGCCCCGACCTCCCGGGCGAGGCGCAGGCACTCCTCGTACTCGGTACGGGCCAGGTCGTACTGGCCGCGCGAGATGGCGAACTCGCCGGCGGCGCTCGCGACCTGGGCACGGGTCCAGCGGTCGCCGACGCGGACGGCGATCTCGTGCAGCTCGGCGAGGTCGGCGTCGGCGGTCGCCAGGCCGCCGGTGATGTCGATGGCGATGTGGGTGCGGAGCATCAGGGTGACGCCCAGTTCCCAATCGCTGCCGTGGCGACGGCAGTTCTCTACGGACTCGTCGAGGTGGGCGTGGAAGTCGACGTTGTCGCCGGTGAGGTACGTCGCCATCGGCCAGAGCATGCCCGGGAAGCGGACGGTCTCCGGCGAACCGCGGCGGAAGGCCTTCGTGATGCGGGCGGCGAGGGCGGTGTGCTCGGGGCTGCGCAGGTCCTCGGCCGCGCGGCCCTCGGCGAGCAGGAAGACGTGGAGGATCTGCAGGCGCATGAAGGGCCAGTACCGCGGTGATCCCTCGGGCGGATCGGGCGGTGTCGCAGCGAGGACGCGTTCGGCCCATTCGGCGCCCTCGTTGCGGTAGTTGCGCAGCCACCAGAACCAGCCGAGGGCGAAGACGAGGCGCTGGGCGGCCTCCGGGTCCGGGGCGGTGAGCGAGGTTTCGAGGGCCGCGCGGAGGTTGTCGAGCTCGGTCTCGACGCGCCGGATCCAGGGCAGCTGCTCGGCGGAGCGCATCCGGGGCTCCGCCTCCTCGGCGAGGTCGAGGTAGTGGGCAGCGTGCCGGCGGGCGGTGGCGCGGGCGTCCGCCTCGTCGGCGGCGGCGCGCTCGGTCGCGTACTCGTGGATGGTCTCCAGCATGCGGTAGCGCATGCCGGTGCCGCCGGTGGCTGCGGTGCCTGCGGGGTCGGGCTCGGGTTCGGGCTCGGCCAGGACCAGGGACTTGTCGACGAGGGAGCCGAGTACGTCGGCCACGTCCCAGGCCTCGGGACCGTCGCCCTCGGGGCCGTCGTGCTCGGCGCATACGGCCTCGGCGCATACGGCCTCGGCGGCAGCCAGGTCGCAGCCGCCGGCGAAGACGGACAGGCGGCGCAGGACGGTGCGTTCGGGTGCGTCCAGCAGGTCCCAGGACCAGTCGACGACAGCCCGCAGGGTCTGCTGGCGCGGCAGCAGCGTACGGGAGGTACGCGCACCGGTGGTCAGCAGGCGGAACCGGTCGTCGAGCCGGTCGGCGATCTGGCGCGGGGTAAGCAGCCGCAGCCGGGCGGCCGCCAGCTCGATCGCGAGCGGCAGCCCGTCGAGGCGGGCGCAGATCTCGGCTACGGCGTCCGGGTCCTCGGCGGGGGTGAAACCGGGACGGGCGGCAGCGCCCCGGTCGGCGAAGAGGCGTTGCGCGGGGTCGGGCGGCAGCGGTTCGAGGGGGCGGACGTTCTCGCCGGGGACGCCGAGGGGTTCGCGGCTGGTGGCCAGGATCCGTACGCCGGGGCAGTGCGTGAGGAGGCGTTCGGCGAGCTCGGCGGCGGCGTCGATGACGTGCTCGCAGTTGTCGAGCAGCAGCAGGAGGCGGCGGCGCGCGCAGTGCTCGACGAGGAGGGCGGTCGGGTCGTCGGCGGTGCCCTTCTCGCGGGCGACGAGGGAGCTCTCGCGCAGGCCGAGGGCGCTGAGGACCGCGCCGGGGACGGCGGCGGGGTGGTCGAGGCGGGCGAGCTCGACGAGCCAGCCGGGTTCGGGGTGGTCGGCGGCGGCGTGCTCGGCGAGGCGGGTCTTACCGGAACCGCCGGGGCCGGTGAGGGTGACGAGGCGCAGGCCGGCCAGGTCGGCGTGGAGGGCGGTGAGTTCGGGCTCGCGGCCGACGAATGAGGTGAGGCGGGGGCGGAGGTTGCCGGTGCGCTCGGCCGGGGCCGGGGGCGGGGTCACGGGCGGGGCCGGGACCGGGGCTCGGAGGAGTTCCGCGTGCAGGGCGGTGAGTTCGGGGCCGGGGTCGGTACCGAGGCCTTCGGCGAGGGCGCGGCGGGTGCGGTCGTACGCGGCGAGCGCGTCGGCCGGGCGGCCGGCCGCGCGCAGGGCGCGGAGCTGCTGGGCGCGCAGGGGTTCGTCGTACGGGTGCGCGTGGATCAGCGCCTCGATCTCCGGCAGGAGCGCCGCCGGGGCTACGGAGCCGCTGCGCAGGTCTGCCTCGATCCGGTCCCGGAGCGCGGCCGTGCGCAGCGCCTCGGGGGCGGCCGCGAGTGCGGTGCGGGCGGGTTCGGGCAGGTCGGCGAGGGCGGGGCCGCGCCAGAGGGCGAGGGCGGCGGCCAGGGTGCGGGCGGCGGTGGCGGGGCCGCCCGGGTCGGCGGCGGCCAGTTCGCGGGCGCCTTGGCGGGCGAGCCGGGTGAAGCGGTGGAGGTCGACTTCGTCCCGGTCGGCGGCCAGGCGGTAGCCGCCGGCGGGGTCGGCGTGGATGGTGTCCCGGCCGCCGAGGGCGCGGCGGAGCCGGGCGACGAGGGCCTGGAGCGCGGCGGGGGCGTCCTGGGGCGGGTCGTCGCCCCAGACCTCGTCGACCAGCTCGGCGACGGGTGCGGCCGCGGGGCCGCCTGCGCGGAGGGCGAGGGCGGCGAGCAGCGCCCGAAGGCGCGCACCGCCGACGGGAAGGAGCGCGCCGGTCTCGCTACGGGCTTGGGTGACGCCGAGGATCAGATACCGCACTGCCCAATACTGCCTTGCCCCCACCACCCCGGGCGCGCCTTTTCCGCCGCCCCCCGCGGGCCGGTCCCCGCGCCAGGCTGCCGACCGGCCCAGCCCGGGGCGCAAAAGGAGTCGGCCGGCCCAGCCCGGGGGCGCAACTGCACAGGCCGAGCCGGACGACCGGGGCCGGCGGCGCAAGGTGGGTCGGCGAACCGGTTCGGCGGCGCCGGACGGGTCGGCGAACCGAGCCCGGAGATGCCCGGGCGGATCAACGAACCACGCCCGGGGACACCGGACAGGTCGGCCGACCCGGCCCAAGCACGCTGGACGGACCAGAGAACCGGACCCGGAGACGCCTCCTGGCAGCCAGCCGACCAGGCCCCAGGGGGGCGGACCCGGCCGGCCGACCCGGCGCTGGGGCGCGGAGCAGGTCAGACCACCAGGTCCAGCAACTCAGAGCGAGCCAGCCCGGCGGGTCCCGGGACACCGGACAGGTCGGCCGACCGCCCGGGGGCAGAGGGAGCCGACCCCGGCCAGCAGCGCAAGGCGCACCGAGCCGGGCGGGCGGGCCGGGTCAGTGGACCGGGTCCGGGGGGGCTGGGCGGAGGGCTTGGGGGGTGGTGGTGCCCAGGGGGGAGAGGGGGGCGTCGGCGGGGAGGGCACGGCGGCGGGGGGTGGAGGTGCCGGTCCAGCACGTTCCGCGACGCGCCAGGAGGCGGCCGAGCCACAGTTCCATCGAGACGAGTTCGGCGAGGCCGTCGAGCGGGACGGGGCGGCCCTCCGCCGCGTCCAGCAGGGCCTGTTGGACGACCCGGGCGTCGATCAGGCCGGCGTCGGCCAGCAGCGGGGCCGCGAAGAGCGAGAGCAGTTCGGGCAGGGCGGCGCGCAGGCCCAGCCGGGTCGCGGTCTCGTTCGGGGCGTGGGCGGTGGCGCCCCAGCCGGTGGGGAGTTCGCGGACCCCGGCCGAGGAGAGCACGCTGCGCAGGATCGCCGCCCGCGCACCGGGCTGGACGCGCAGGGACTCGGGGAGGGCGCGGGCGGCCCGTACGACCTGGTTGTCGAGGAACGGGGCGTGCAGGCGCTGGCTCCGGACCTCCACCGCCTGCTCGAAGACCCGGTGGTCCGCCGCGTGCCGGGCGAGCAGCGCGCGGGCCCGTGCCTCTCCGGGGCGCAGCGAGAGCGGGGGCCGGCCGGCGGCGGCCGTGAGCCGGATCGATACTTCCGCCAGGGCTTCGCCGGTCAGCCAGCCCGCGGCCGGGCCCGGGCGGGACCAGGTGAGGGCGGCGAGGGAGGCGTCCACCGGACCGGAGGGTCCCCCGTCGATCCCGCCCGCGCGGAGCCGGGCCGCGGCGGCTTCCATGCCCGCGCGGTACGGCGTACGGGCAAGTCGGCGGGCGGCGGAGTACACGGTCAGCGGGACCAGCAGGGACTCACCGGACGCGGAGGCCGAGCGGGCCAACGCCGCGACCGGGCGCAGCAGGTGGCGCCGGCGGCGGTCCAGGAGGAGGTCGGCCATGCGGGCCGGGTGCGCGTCGAGGACCTGGCGGGCGCCGTGTCCGGTGAAGTGGTCGGCGGAGCCCGCGGCCAGCCGGCGGCGGTCGCGGGCGGCGAAGACGAGCGAGGGGCCGGGTTCGTCGGTGAGCGGGCCGTCGAGTTCCGCGTACGGGAGGGCTTCCTCGGCGGCGGCCACGACGACGTGGTGGAGGCGGGGGTCGGCGGCGATGACCCGGGCCCGTTCGAGCTCGTCCTCGCGGCCCTGCGGGGTGGCCAGGTCGTTGAAGGTGACGGCGAGGAGCCGGGATCCGGAACCGGGCAGGGTGCCGGGCGCCCCCGGCAGGCCGGCCGCGAGGAGCGCGAGGGTGGCGGAGGCGCTGCCTCCGGAGAGGTCGGCGCCGACCCCGGGGGCGGGCGCGGGCGCGCCCCGGGCCGCGCGCCGGTCGGCGGGGCCCATTCCCGGCACGGGGCCCGGGTCGTAGGGCAGTGTGTCGGGAGCATGCCGGGGCGCCGTGAGCCGGGCGCGCACCGCGTCCACCAAAGCTTCGCGTACGCCCTCCACCGCGCGCTCGGGGTCGGTCACGGGCGCGGCCACCGCGAGGGAGGCGACCGCCTCGTACCCGGTGATCTCGCGCGAGCCCTCGCGAAGGATCAGCGCGTGGCCGGGCGGGATGCGGCGGACACCGACGTACGGTGTGCCGTCGCCCAGTGCCTCCGGGCTGTCGGGGCAGGCCAGCAGGGCGGCGAGATGGCCGATGTCGAGCTGCGCCTCGATGAGGTCGGCGAGCGGGAGGGCGGCGGTGGCGTACGCCGTGCCGCCCGCCCAGGGGGTGTAGAAGACGGGTCGCGCGCCGGCGAGGTCGCCGAGGACGGTGATCCGGCGCCCGGCCTGGACGACGGCGGTGTAGCTGCCGGACCACTGGGTGAGGTGGCGCAGCGCGCCGCCGCGGGCGGCGTAGAGGGCGCGGCGCAGTTCGGCGTCGGTGGCGCCGCAGCAGCCGAGGACGGCGAGCCGGGTGAAGGGGTCGGCGGGGTCGGCGGTGAGGGTGCGGATCTCGTCCGGGCGCCAGTCGCCGACGGCCCAGAGGGGGTCGGGGTCTCCCCAGAGGAGTTGGGCGCCGACGGGGACGACGGTGCGTTCGGCGTCCTGGGCGGCGGGGTCGTCGGCGTGGTCGGCGTCGGCGATGCCGCCGCGCAGCGGTCCCCCGGGGTCACCGTACGCGGGGCCGTAGCCGTGGCCGGACCCGTTGCCGGAGCCGTATCCGCCCTGGCCGGAGCCGTATCCGCCGTTGCGGGAGCCGTTGGCCGACCCGCGGCCCGACCCGTGGCCGAAGCCCTGGCCGGACCCGTGGTCGAAGCCCTGCCCGGACCCGTGGTCGAAGCCCTGGCCGGAGCCGTGGCTGAAGCTCTGGCCCGAGCCTTGGCCGCCGACGCGCCCGGCCGTGCCGAAGCTCGCGGCGATACTGCTCCACCCCACCAACCAGCGCACCGCCGCCTCCCCAGCCTGTGGGCAAATGACCGGGGCAACGGACGGCACGGACGACGCGGTCAGCGCTGTGGGCGCGGCCGGCGGGACCCCGGGTGGCTCGGGGTCCATGCTGCCACGAGACAGGCGTGCGAGAGTGGTTAAGGGGGGCGCACATGCAAACGAACACGCCCCGGGCACGCGGTATTTGGCGTTCCGTGCCCCCCGCCCTATAGGTCGGTTTCGGCCATTCTTCGGCCGTACTGAGGGCCCCTGGGCCCAGGCTTCGCGGGCGCGGTCCGGGAGGCGGGATCCGCCCCCCGGACCGTTCCGCCACCCGCGGGGATTGAGGCAGCGGCATCCCCCGGCCCGCTGGATCCACGCAGCGGGCCGACCCACGCACCGCACATCGAATCGCCGCGCCCCGGGAGCGGCCAGAGCGCACGGCCGGGCGCACGGCCACACGGACGGAGCACGGGCTGACACGTGCGCCCCGAGCCCGGGCCGCACCCGGACTGTGCATACGGACAACAATCCCGCCATACGGACTTCGGGGCCTTAACGCTTGGGAGGCGGGGAACTACGCTGGGTTTACGAAATGCCGGGCGCCTATGCCCCGGCGGCGTCTGCGTTCCGCGTGTGACGAGGGGTGGCGCATGTCCAGGGAGCTCCGCGAGCCCAATGAGAAGCTCGGCGCCGTCCTCGCCCTTGCGGGCATCAGCAACGCCGGGCTGGCCCGCCGGGTCAACGACCTCGGCGCACAGCGCGGCCTGACGCTTCGGTACGACAAGACCTCGGTCGCCCGGTGGGTCTCGAAGGGGATGGTGCCGCAGGGCGCCGCCCCGCACCTGATCGCCGCCGCGATCGGCGCGAAGCTCGGGCGGCCCGTGCCGCTGCACGAGATCGGCCTCGCGGACGCGGACCCCGCGCCCGAGGTCGGGCTGGCCTTCCCGCGCGACGTGGGCGCGGCCGTGCGCTCGGCCACCGACCTCTACCGGCTCGACCTCGCCGGCCGCCGCGGCGGTGGCGGGATCTGGCAGTCGCTCGCCGGGTCCTTCGCGGTGTCGGCGTACGCGACGCCGGCCTCGCGCTGGCTGATATCTCCCGCGGACGGGTCGGTCGCGCGGGAACCGGCCCGCCCGGCGCAGGGTGCGGGCGGTCAGGGCACGGGTCCTCAGGGTGCGGGCGGTCAGAGTCCGAACGGTCAGGGCGCTCAGGGCAATCACGGCTCTGGCGGCCAGGGCGCGGGCCGTCAGGGCACGGCTGGTCGGGGTCCGGGCCGCGAGACCGTGGCGTCGCGCGACTCGGCGTCGGTACCGGTGCCGACGTCGGGGCCGGTGCCGACGTCGGGGCCGGTGCCGGGTGTGGCCCCCGGTACCCCGCCGGGAGGCCTTCCGGCGCCGTCGTCCACGGTTGTGCCCGCACAGCCTTCGGGCGAAACTCCGCACGCGCCGCCCACCGCGCTCTCCGACGCCTCGCCGCAGCGCGTCGGCCACAGCGACGTGACCAAACTGCGCGAGGCCGCCGAGGACGCGCGCCGCTGGGACTCCAAGTACGGCGGCGGGGACTGGCGTTCCTCGATGGTTCCGGAGTGCCTGCGGGTGGACGCGGCGCCGCTGCTGCTCGGCCACTACACCGACGAGGTGGGCCGCGCGCTGTTCGGGGCGACCGCCGAACTGACCAGGCTGGCCGGGTGGATGGCCTTCGACACCGGCCAGCAGGAAGCGGCCCAGCGCTATTACATCCAGGCGTTGCGCCTGGCCCGCGCGGCCGCCGACGTACCGCTCGGCGGGTACGTCCTGGCCTCGATGTCCCTGCAGGCGACCTACCGGGACTTCCCGGACGAGGGCGTGGACCTCGCCCAGGCCGCCGTCGAGCGCAACCGGGGCCTGGCCACCGCCCGGACCATGAGCTTCTTCCGCCTCGTCGAGGCCCGGGCGCACGCCAAGGCGGGCGATTCCGCGGCCGCCGGGGCCGCGCTGCGGGCGTCGGAGGGCTGGCTGGAGCGGGCGCGCGAGGGCGATCCGGATCCGACCTGGCTGGGCTTCTACTCGTACGACCGCTTCGCGGCGGACGCGGCGGAGTGCTACCGGGACCTCAAACTCCCGCGGCAGGTGCGCCGCTTCACCGAGCAGGCGCTCTCGCGGCCGACGGAGGAGTACGTGCGCTCGCACGGGCTGCGGCTGGTGGTGAGCGCGGTGGCCGAGCTGGAGTCCGGCAACCTCGATGCGGCCTGCGCGGCCGGGACGAGGGCGGTGGAGGTCGCGGGGCGGATCACGTCGGCGCGCACGACGGAGTACGTACGGGACCTGCTGCACCGGCTGGAGCCGTACGGGGACGAGCCGCGCGTCGCGGAGCTGCGCGAGCGGGCCCGGCCGTTGCTGGTGGCGCCCGCGTAGGGCAGCTGGTCTTCCGGGGGCCTCGTGGCCGCGTTGTCGGTGGCGGGGTGCAGTATTCAGGGGTGGGAGGTGTCAACGTGGGCGGCGTGGGCAGCGTGAGCGGCGTGGACTGCGATGTGCTGGTGATCGGCGGGGGGATCGTCGGGCTGTCGACGGCGCATGCCCTGTCCCGGCTCGCTCCGGGCACCCGGGTGGTCGTGCTGGAGAAGGAGGCCGGCCCCGCCCGGCACCAGACGGGACGCAACAGCGGGGTGATCCACAGCGGGATCTACTACCGCCCCGGGTCCCTGAAGGCGCGCTTCGCGGTGAGCGGCGCGGCCGAGATGGTCAAGTTCTGCGCGGAGCACGGCATCGCGCACGAGGTGACGGGCAAGCTCATCGTCGCCACCGAGCGCGACGAGCTGCCGCGGCTGCACGCCCTGGTCCAGCGCGGCCGGGAGAACGGCATTCCCGTGCGCGAGCTCGGCCCGGCGCAGATCTCGGAGTACGAGCCCGAGGTGCGCGGCCTGGCAGGGATCCATGTCGGTACCACCGGGATCGTGGACTACGGCCGGGTGGCGGCCCGGCTGGCGGAGGCCTCGGGCGCGGAGATCGTCTACGGCGGCGCGGTCGACCTGATCTCGCGCCGCCCTTCCGCCGTCGCGGTGCGCACCACCTCCGGGCTGGTGGTCCGGGCCCGGGCCCTGGTGAACTGCGCCGGGCTCCAGTGCGACCGGATCGCCCGGCTGGCCGGAGACGACCCCGGGATGCGGATCATCCCCTTCCGGGGCGAGTACTACGACCTCACCCGGCCCGAGCTGGTCCGGGGCCTGGTCTACCCGGTGCCGGACCCGGCGTTCCCCTTCCTCGGCGTCCACCTGACCCGCGGTATCTCGGGCGGCGTCCACGTCGGGCCGAACGCGGTGCCGGCGCTGGCCCGCGAGGGGTACGGCTGGGGCACGGTCCGCCCGCGGGACGTGGCGTCCGAGCTGGCCTGGCCGGGCTCCTGGCGGATGGCCGGGCGGCACTGGCGGTACGGGGCGGGGGAGATCCGCCGTTCCCTGTCGAAGCAGGCCTTCACCCAGGCGGTGCGGCGGCTGCTGCCCGCGGTGACCTCGGAGGACCTGGTGCCGGCGGCCGCGGGGGTGCGGGCGCAGGCGGTGCTGCGGGACGGCACTCTGGTGGACGACTTCCTGATCCGGGACGCGCCGCGGACGGTGCACGTCCTGAACGCCCCCTCGCCCGCTGCGACCGCGTCCCTGCCCATCGGCCGCGAGATCGCCCGCCGCGCGCTGGCCACGCTGCGCTCGGCCTGACCCCGGCGGGCGCGGCAGCGCGCCGGGGATGCGGCCCCGCGCCCGTCCGAGCGGCCGGGGGCGGGGTGGGGACGTAGAATCCGGGCATTGTGTCTGAGTCTCTGAACCCCCAGCCCAGCGCCCCGGAAGCCGAGCCGGAGGCGAACGGCGCCCCGGATTCCGCGCCGGAGGCGAACGCGTACGTACCCCCGAAGTGGCGGACCGAGCCCCGGTTCCCCGACGGGCCCGCGCCGGACCCGGCCGGCTCGCACCACGAACGGCGGATCCGGAGCTTCCAGCCCCGGCGCAGCCGGGTGACCACCGGCCAGGGCGAAGCCCTCAAGCGGCTGTGGGGCACCTGGGGCCTCGACATCGACGGGCACGAGGTCATCGACCTGAAGAAGCTCTTCGCCGGCCTGCCGGTCGTCCTGGAGATCGGGTTCGGGATGGGCGAGGCCACCGCGCAAATGGCGGCCGCCGACCCCTCGACGGGGATCCTGGCCGTCGATGTGCACACCCCGGGCCAAGGCAACCTCCTGGCCCTCGCCGAGCGGGGCGGTCTCGAAAACGTCCGCGTCGCCAACGGTGACGCGATCATCCTGCTCCGCGAGATGCTGCCGCCCGACTCCCTCGCCGGGCTGCGCGTGTACTTCCCCGACCCGTGGCCCAAGGCCCGCCACCACAAGCGGCGCCTGATCCAGCCCGAGTTCCTGGCGCTGGCCGCGACCCGCATGGCCCCGGGGGCCATCCTGCACTGCGCGACCGACTGGGAGCCGTACGCCGAGCAGATGCTCGAAGTGCTCACCGCCCAGCCGGAGTTCGAGAACACCCAGGCGGACGGCGGCTTTGCGCCGCGTCCCGACTTCCGGCCGCTGACGCGCTTCGAGGGCCAGGGGCTGGACAAGGGGCACGTCGTACACGACTTGCTCTTCCGCCGAGTGGAGAACTGACAACGTCACTCCGAGTGTCAGACCGGCTCGCTAGAGTCATGACGTGTTCCGAGCGCTCCCCCGTGTGCTCGCACGTCCGTCGGGCACGGTCCGTACGTGCGTGCTCGTCGCCCTGCTCGCCGCGTCCGGCGTGGCCATCCTCGAACTCGTGCGGGAGCAGACCGGCACCGCCGGTTTCCTCGTCGGCCTCGGTCTGGCCCTGCTGCCGGTGGTGCCGCTCATGGCGGCCTTCCGGTGGCTGGGCCGGGCCGCGCCGCACCCGTGGGCGCAGTTGCTGTTCTGCTTCGGATGGGGCGCCTGCGCCGCCGCGTTGATCGCCATACTGGCCAACAACTTCGCCACCCAGTGGATAGCCGCGGCCACCGCCGATCCCTCGGACGCCGACCAACTCGGCTCGGTGGCTATCGCGCCGGTGGTCGAGGAGACCGCCAAGGCGGCTGCCCTGCTGCTGGTGTTCGTGTTCCGAAGACGCCAGTTCACCGGCCCCGCCGACGGTTTCGTGGTGGCCGGCTTCACCGCGGTCGGCTTCGCCTTCACCGAGAACATCCTCTATCTGGGCAACGCCTTCGACGAGGACCTCGCCGAAGGCACCGGCGCGCTGGACTCGCTGACCGCGGCGACCTTCTTCGTACGGGCCGTGATGTCGCCGTTCGCGCACCCGCTGTTCACGGTGCTCACCGGGCTCGGCTTCGGCGCGGCCGCGCTCGCCGCCGGCCGGGCGCGGCGGATCTGCCTGCCGCTGCTCGGCCTGGTCGGGGCCATGGGGCTGCACGCGCTGTGGAACAGCTCCTCGGGCTTCGGGGAGCACGGGTTCTACGTGGTCTACGGCTGCGTGATGGTCCCGGTGTTCGGGGCGCTGGTGTGGCTGGCGGTGCGGATACGGCGCCGGCGGCTGCGGGCGGTCGAAGGGGAGCTCGCGGTGTACGCGGCCGCCGGCTGGCTGGGGCCCGCCGAGGTGCCGGCGCTGGTGTCGATGCCGGCCCGGTCGCTGGCCCGCGCCCTGGCCCGGCGCAGCGGCGGCAGGGCGGCCGGGAAGGCGGTCCGGCGCTACGAGGCGGACGCCGCGGCCCTGGCGTTGCTACGGCACCGCGCGCGCCTCGGCGGTCCGGCCCGCGAGCCGGACTTCGCCGGGTGGGAGCGGGAGTTGCTGCGCCGGCTGTGGCTGCGCCGGGCGACGGCGGGGCCCGCGCTCGCCCGGGCGGCCGTCATGGAGGAGCTGCTCCCGCCCTGGTTCGACCCGCTGGAGCGGGCACACCCGCCCGCGCCGGCCCTCGTACCGGGTCCCAGGAGGCACTCGGTGCGTGCGCCGGCAGTCGTCGGGCACCCGTCAGACGGTCAGGCCCTTTGACCTCAGCCAGGCCAGCGGGTCGACGGTCGAGCCGCCCTTGCGGACTTCGAGGTGGAGGTGGGGGCCGGTGACGTTGCCGGTGGCTCCGACGCGGCCGATGGTCTCGCCGGTGGTGACCGAGCCGCCGGTGACCGACATCGACGAGAGGTGGCAGTACCAGACCTCGGTGCCGTCCTCCAGCTCCAGCACGATCCGGTAGCCGTACGCGCCGGACCACCCGGCCGAGGTGATCTTGCCGCTGCCCACGGCCTTGACGGGGGTGCCGGTCGGGGCCGCGAAGTCGAGGCCGGTGTGGTGGCCGGAGGACCACATGGAGCCGGCGTCGCCGTAGTGCGAGGTGAGGGTGTAGGCGGAGGTGGGCAGGGCGTAGCTGCCGGCCAGTTCGGCGAGGCGCTCCTGCTCGGCCTTGGCCTCGGCGGCCTCCTGGGCGGCCTTGGCCTCCTGCGCCGCCTTCTCGGCGGCTGCGGCGGCCACGGCCTCGGCCTCCTTGCGGGCGGCCTCCTGCTTGTCCTTGGCCTCCTTGGCAGCGGCCTCCTGCGCGGCGCGCTCGGCCTCGGCCTGCTCCTGGGCCGCGGCGGCGTCCTGCTGGGACTCGGCCTGCTGGAGGATGCGGCTGCGCAGGAGTTCGCCCGGGTCGGCCCGCCGGTCGGACTGCTGGGGGATGATCCCGGTCTTCGCCGCACCCGCGCCGGCGCTCGCGCCCGCGTCCTCGCCGTCGGCCTGCTGGGCCCGGTCGCCGGACAGCGTGTCGGGCATCAGGTCGGGCAGCGAGGGCAGGGATATGGCGACCTGGGGCCGGTCCTGGGCGGTGGCGATGCCGCTGGCGCCGACAGCCGCGATGACGCCGACGCCGAGCACGGTGGAGGAGCGGGCCAGTCCGCCGCGCTGCTTGAGCACCCGGTGCTTGCCGCGGACCGGACGGGCCGAGTCCTCGGTGGGGTTCCACTCGCCCCAGGCACCGGCGGTGGGCGGCTCCTGGATCTCGATGCCTTCAGGGGCAGGCAAGTTGGAGGCCACCGGGGCACACTCCTCATTGACGCGCACGCGCACGGCGCCGTCTCTTGCGACGGCTGGGACGACCGCGCTGCGTTATCGAAAGGTAATAGACGAAGGGGAGTGATTCCAAGCAGTTGCGATTGATCGTTCACACCAATCGGCCACTCCCCGAGTAGCTCTGGCCAGTACTTTTACCAATATCACGGGAGCAACTCGGGCAAAAATTGGCCGACTCCCACGCCTCTCCAGCCACGCACGCATATTGACGGTCCGTCAGTCATCTTGCGGAGAGCACCTCTTCGACTACGCTCCGTCGCCCTTCGGTACGACGGGCACCGTCCGCCGCCGCTCCGGCCGGCCCTCCTCCGGCCGGCCGACCGCGAGCAGCACCATGTCGTCCGTCGCCCCGCCGCCCGTGTGCCGCCGCACGTCGCTGCTGAGGGCGCCGAGCAGCTCGTCCGGCCCGGGGAAGACCCGGCCGCGCAGCCTGGCCTCCGGGTCGTAGAACTCCCCCGCGCCGTCCCGGGCCTCTGTGAGCCCGTCCGTGTACAGCAGCAGCGTCGCCCCCGCCGGAAAGGCCCACTCCTGCGCCCGGTCCGGCCCGCCGTCCAGCTCGCCCAGGCCGAGCGGCAGCGCCGGCTCCGCCGGGACCAGCGCCGCGAGACCTCCGTCCGCGTACAGCAGCAGGGGTTCGGGATGCCCTCGGTTGACCAGCCGCAGCACGCCCGCGCCCGGCGGAATCTCCCCGAGCACGCACGTCGTGAACCCCTCCACCGCGTCCAGGCTGCCCCGCCGGGCCCCCTCGCGGGCCAGCGCCCGCTCCAGCCGCCGCGCCACGCCCTCCAGCGTCGGCTCGCTCTCCGCCGCCTCCCGGAAGGCCCCGAGGACCACGGCGACGGCCTCGACCGCCCCGAGCCCCTTGCCCCGTACGTCACCCACCGCCAGGCGCACCCCGTACGGGCCGTCCTGGACGGCGTACAGGTCGCCGCCGATGAACGCGTCCGCCTGCGCGGCCTCGTACCGCGCGGCGACGTGCAGGCCCGCGATGCGTTCGGCGGGCGTCGGCAGCACGGCGCGCTGTGCGGCCTCGGCGATCCCGCGCGCGGAGGCGAGCTGCTCGCCGCCGCGGCGCACGACCCGGTTGATCAGGAGGGCCAGCGCGGAGACGGTCAGGACGGTGGCCAGCTCCGTCATGGCCTCCACCTTCCAGGTGGTGCCGTTGTGGACGTGCAGCAGGACCACCGCGAGCGTGGCCGCCGCCCCGGTCCGCAGGGTCGCGCGGAGCGTGAACAGCGGGGCTGCGACCAGCGGGGCCGCGGAGAAGAAGGGGGAACCCGTGAAACTGGGCGGGGTCAGCACGTCGAAGGCGAAGCCGACCACGATCAGCAGGCCCGGCAGCACCCGGACCACCCACCGGGCCACGCGGCTGCCGGCCTCACCGCCGTCGGCCGCGCGCTCGCCGTTGCCTCCGCCTCCCTGCCGGCCCTGCCCCGCCACGCTGGCCTCCTGCCGCCCGGTCCGCCCCTCAAGGCTGGCCGCAGGAGCGGGGGTACGGCGACCCGGCCCGGCCCGTTCGAGTGATGGGCCGGCGGACGGCGGGACATACGACGAAGGCCCGGCTCCCCAAGGGGAACCGGGCCTTCGTACTGAGTAGCGGGGGCAGGATTTGAACCTACGACCTCTGGGTTATGAGCCCAGCGAGCTACCGAGCTGCTCCACCCCGCGTCGGTAGACCCAACTCTAGCCCATCCGGGGGGAGGCCTCCGCCAATTAACGCCCCCACCGCCCGCAGAAACGACATAAGGCCAGGTCAGAGCCCATGTACGAGCTCTGAAACGCGGCCGGGGACTGCCGCTCGCACCCCGCCCGCACACAGCGAAGCGCCCCGCCCGAGGAACTCGGACGGGGCGCTTCGAGCACGGCTCGGAGGATGTTTCCTCGTCGCCGCGGGCGGTAGGCCATGTCGGACTCGAACCGACAACCAACGGATTAAAAGTCCGCTGCTCTGCCAATTGAGCTAATGGCCCTCCACGTGCTCACGACAGAGCATAGCCGGACCGCGCCGGTCAGCCGATCGGGTATCCGGCTGACCCGCCCGTGTCATCCCGCAAAGCGACAGGGCCCGTACGGCACGGTGTGCCGTACGGGCCCTGTCAGGCAGTCAGTTCAACGGCCGGATCAGCCGTTGCGCTTCCAGCGCGGCTTGTCGTCGCGGCGGCCGCCGAAGGAACCGGTGGAACCGGAGCCGGAGGGGCGGTTGTCGTCGCGGCGGCCGTAGGGGCGGTCACCGCCACCGGAGCGGAAGCCGCCGGAGGGACGGTCGCTGCCGCCGGAGCGGAAGCCGCCGGACGGGCGGTCGTCACGGCGGAAGCCGCCACGGTCGCCACCACGGTCGTCACGGTTGAAGCCACCGGAGGGACGGTCGTCGCGACGGAAGCCGCCGGACGGGCGGTCGTCACGGCGGAAGCCGCCACGGTCGCCACCACGGTCATCGCGGTTGAAGCCACCGGAGGGACGGTCGTCGCGACGGAAGCCGCCACGGTTGTCGTCACGACGGTCGCCACCGGAACGGAAACCACCCGACGGGCGGTCGTCACGGCGGAAGCCGCCACGGTCGCCACCACGGTCATCGCGGTTGAAGCCACCGGAGGGACGGTCGTCGCGACGGAAGCCGCCC
>NZ_JBFBBA010000060.1:0-5563 GCF_040682455.1 Streptomyces sp. NPDC051183 | reverse complement strand
ACGGTTGTCGTCACGACGGTCGCCACCGGAACGGAAACCACCCGACGGACGGTCGTCACGGCGGAAGCCGCCACGGTCGCCACCACGGTCGTCACGACGGTTGTCGCGACGCTCGTAGTTGCCGCGGTCGTCACGACGCTGCTCGAACTGGCGCTCCTGGACGACCGGCTCGGCCGCGACGGCAGCCGCGACCTCGGCCTCGGCGGCCTCGGCCACCTCGGCGACGGCGGCGTCCGGGTCCTCGCCACGCTCGCGCGCGGAGCGGGCGACCAGGCGGTCGGCCTCCTCGCGCAGCTCGGCGGCGCGGCGCGTCAGGCGCTCCAGCTGCTTGGTGAGGTCGGCGACCTCGCGCTCGGCCTGCTTGGCGGCGTTGTTCGCGGAGTCGGCCTGGACCTGGGTCAGCGAACGCGCACCGGTGATCTCGGCGACCTCGGGGTCGAAGGCGCCGACGCCCTGGACGATGTGGCGCGAGGCGTCGACGCCCGCGTCCTCCATCAGGCGGAAGATCTGGCGGCGCTGGTGCGGGAGCGCCAGCGACACGACGACACCGGACTTGCCGGCGCGGGCGGTACGGCCCGAGCGGTGCAGGTAGTCCTTGTGGTCGCCGGCCGGGTCCACGTTCAGGACCAGGTCGATGCCGTCGACGTGGATGCCGCGGGCGGCGACGTCGGTGGCGACGAGCGCGTTGACGTAGCCGTCCTTGAAGTCCGCGAGGACGCGGGTGCGGGCACCCTGCGTCATGCCGCCGTGCAGCGCGTCGGCCTTCACGCCGGCCTCGATGAGCTGCTCGGCGATGCGGTCGGCGCCCAGCTGGGTGCGGACGAAGATGATGGTGCGGCCCTTGCGGGCGGCGATGGCGGCCGTGACCGGCGCCTTGTCCTTCGGCTTCACGACGAGGACGTGGTGCGTCATGGTCGTGACGTTGCCCTGAGCGCTGTCGACCTCGTGCGTGACGGGGTTGGACAGGTAGCGCTTGACCAGGGTGCCGATCTCGTTCTCCATGGTGGCGGAGAAGAGCATGCGCTGGCCGCCGCCGGGGATCTGGTCGAGCAGCTCGGTGACCTCGGGCAGGAAGCCCAGGTCGGCCATCTGGTCGGCCTCGTCGAGGACCGCGACCTGGACGTTCTCCAGGGAGCAGGCGCCGCGGTTGATGATGTCGCGCAGGCGGCCCGGGGTGGCGACGAGGACGTCGACACCGCGCTCCAGGGCGTAGATCTGGTTGCCCATGGAGGTACCGCCGCAGACGACCTTCATCTTCAGGCCGAGCACGTCGCCGTAGGGCTGGAGGGCGTCCGCGACCTGCATCGCGAGCTCACGCGTCGGCGTGAGGATGATGGCGCGGGGCTTCTTCTTCTCGGTGTGGCCGCCGGCCAGCGAGGCCAGGGTCGGCAGACCGAAGGAGAGGGTCTTGCCGGAGCCGGTGCGGCCGCGGCCGAGGATGTCCTTGCCGGCCAGGGCGTCCGGGATGGTCGCGGCCTGGATCGGGAAGGGCGCCGTGACGCCGTTCTGGGCGAGCTTGCGCACGATGCCCTCGGGCAGACCGAGGTCGCCGAAGGTGATGGTGGGCTCGGCGTCGGCGTCGGCGTCGTCGAAGTCGTCGGTGGAGTCCTCGAAGGACTCGCCGGAGTTCACGTCGGCCTCAAGAGCCTCGATGATCTCGTTCGCCTCGGCGGCCTCGATGGCCTCGGTGACCGCGAGGGTCTCGGCGTCGACGATCTCGTTGGAGTCGTTCTCGGGCATGACGGAACGGTCAGAACTGGAAATGGACATGCGAAATGCGAAACCTTCCGGAGTCTCGGCACGCGCCCAAACTCCGTGAATCGCAAATCGACCGCCTCAATGCGGTCAGCCACGGCTAGGGAGAGTACGCGCCACACGGCGCTCTTCGGATTCGGCGCCGGGCAATGGGATCAAACGATCTATAACCATACGCACCCTCCCCGGGGTCTGGCAAGTCACTCCATCCAAAACGGCTCTGACCTGCGGAAATGCTCCGAGGAGGGGGTGCGCGGCTACGAGGCGGGCGCCGTACTGGGGTCCACCGCGGACGGCGACGGCGCCGGTGTGGGATCGATCACGGAGGGCTGCGGAGTCGGCGGCTCCACGACCGGGGAGGGCGACTGGTGACCCCCGCCGCTCCCGCCCGGACCGCCCGGGCCGCCGCCGGAGCCCGAGCCGCCCGAGCCGCCGCCCGCGGGGGGCTGCTGGGGACCCTGGCCGCCCGCGCCGCCGCCCGCCCCCGCCGACGGCGAGGGGGCCCCCGGCCGGTCCGCGGGCGCGCCCGGGCTGGGCGAGGCCCCGGTCGCGCCGGAGGCCATGCCGTCCTCCCCGGGCTTGCCGTCCTGCTTGCCCGTACCGTTCTTGCCGCCGTGCCCGTTGCCGTGCACCCCTGAGCCGCGGCCCGAAGTCGCGGCCCCGCCCGACTTGGCCCCCTGGACGTCCGCCGAGGAGGCGGGCCCCGGCTTCGCGGCGTCCTCGCCGACACTCATGCACCCCGCCGACACCGTGACCGCGAGCGCGGTGACGGCCAGACGCAGGGAAGCGGACAACTGGCGCACGGGGCACCTCCGGAACACAGGGGCCAAGGTCCGCGGGAGCGGGTCAATGTGCCCAACTCCCTTTGCCCCGTATGAGACACGCCCGGACGGCGGACAGCTCGCACGGTCAGGCGAAGAACTGCCGCGCCACCTGCGACCCGAGGTGCACGGCGCCCAGTGCGACCAGCACCGACGCCGCCACGTTCGCGAGCGCCAGGAAGCCGCGGCCCCGCTCCGCCAGCCGCAGCGTCTCGTAGGAGAAGGTCGAGTACGTGCTGAGCGCCCCGCACAGGCCCGTCCCGAGCAGCAGGTCCAGGCGCGAGGAGCCCGCCCCGGCCAGCGCCGCCCCGGAGAGCACGCCGAGCACCAGGCAGGCGAACGCGTTCACCACGAAGGTCCCCCACGGGAACAGCGAGTCGTGGCGCGCCTGCACCGCACGGTCCGTCAGGTACCGCAGCGGCGCCCCGGCGGTGGCCCCGGCCATCATCAGCAGCCAGTTCACACCGGGTCCCGGAGCGCGAGCCGCGTGGCCGAGGCCGCCGCCCACACCGCGCCGAGCGCGCCGGCCACCGTGAGCCCGGCGTACGCCAGCGCGGTCCCGGCCTCCCCCTCGTCCAGGAGCTGCGAGAAGTCCAGGGCGTACGTCGAGAAGGTGGTGAACCCGCCGAGCACCCCGACCCCGGCGAAGGGCCGCAGCAGCGGGTGCGCAGGCGTCCGGCCGCCCTCGCTGATCAGCACCATCAGTACGCCGATCAGGGCGGAGCCGCTCACGTTGATCCAGAAGGTGGCCCAGGGAAAGCTCACGGGCGCCGTCGGGAACAGCAGCGAGACCCCGTAGCGCGCCGAGGCCCCGACCACCCCGCCGGCCGCCACCGCGGCGAGCACCGGCCCCTGCGGCTCGTCCCGCTGCGCGGGCACGCGGAGATCGACGTCGGGATCGATCGCCTCCGGCGCCTCGGGCGCCTCGGCCGGGCGGGTCACCCGTACCCCAGCGCGTGCAGCCGCTCGTCGTCGATCCCGAAGTGATGGGCGATCTCGTGCACGCAGGAACACCCGCCAGACACCTTGTCCGACCCAGGATTTAGGCTGGTCAGCGGGGTAAGGGGAGGTTTGAATGTCACCACGAGAGCCATTCTCGCGTGCCGCCGCCATCCTGCGCGCGATTCTGTACCTGCGGATCTCGGATCTCACGGACACGTCCACGTCCATCCCCCGCCAGGAGAAGGCCGGCCGTGGCCGGGCCGATAACCTGGGCGCGGAAGTGATCAAGGTCTTCAAGGACGAGGACAAGTCCGGCTTCCACGCGTACGTGAACCGCCCCGACTGGGACGCGGCGCTCGCCATGCTCCGGGAGCGCCTGGCGGACGTCCTGATCGTCTTCAAGGTGGACCGGGCGACCCGCCAGGGCATCCCGCAAGCGTCGGAGATCATCCGGATCGTCTACGAGACGGGCTGCCGCTTCATCTCCATCGCGGACGGCATCGACTCCAATAACGAGGGCTGGGAGATCCAGCTCACACTGGCCGCGCACCAAGCCCACAAGGAATCCAAGAACACGTCCATCCGGGTCACCGACCTCCGGGCGGACGAGCGGGACGGAGGCCGCTGGATGGGCAGCCGCCCGTACGGCTTCATCGTCACGCCGGAGCGGAAGCTCACCCCACACCCGGAGGAGTCGGAGATCATCCGCGCCGTGGTCGCCAAGCTCTTGGACGGTCAGTCCCTGCGGTCCGTGGCGAAGTGGCTGAACGATCAGGGCTACGACTCTCCGCGCTGGGCCAGCCGGAAGCTGCGGATCACCCAGCTTGAGGCCAAGGGCGAACCGATCAAGGCGCAGAAGCTCCGGGAGAAGCCGCTCAAGACCCCGAACTCATGGTCGTGGCCAGCCGTCCGACAGCTTGTGATCTCTCCCACAATGGCCGGGTACCTGCCCCACAAGGGCGAGGTCTACCGCCACAGCCTGACCGGCGAGATGGTCCGGGTCAGCAAGGAGATCATCAGCTTCGCGGACCACACCCGCTTGCGGTCAATGTTCGGCAGCCGTGTTCCGGTCCACTGGACCAGGGACGCCACACCGGGCACGAAGTCCAAGGAGACGGGCCGGGCTGTGACCGGACTCCTGTCGGACTACCTGCACTGTGCCGGGTGCGGCTCCCGGATGTCGTACGACACGGCGTTCGTGCGGAACGGAGAGGTCTGGCCGCGCTACCGGTGCATTCGGCGCCACTTCAGCGGCCGGTGCCCCGGCGTGCTGATCAAGGGCACCCACGCGGACGCCCTGGTGACCGAAGCGATGATCAACCGTCTCGGCGCTCTTGCCGACGATGACCCGGCGGTCCTGGCCATCGCCCAGCGCTGGGCCGACATGCAGCACCCGGACCGCAAGGCCCGCCGCTCCCAGCTTGAGGCGCTGATCTTGGAGGAGGAACAGTTCCTTGACCGCCTGGAGGACGAGAAGCTGAACGGCCTCTTCCAGGGCTCTCGCGGTGAGGCCCGCTTCAAGCGCCGGTACGACGAGAGCAACGACCGGCTGGACGGCTACGAGCGGGAGCTGAACGATCTCCCCACGGGACAGGCACTCGACATCACGTTCTTGCGGGACACCGCCCTCTTCATCGAGGCGTGGGAGGAGTGGCCCCTTGCCGAACGCCGCGAGATCGTCGGACCCGTGTTGGAACGCGCCTGGGTGATCAAGGCCCGCAAGACCGGAGTCCGCCCGACGATCGGCCGCTTCCGCTTCTGGTGGGTCGGGGAAGAACAGCCGGAGGACCTGAAGTTCCCCACGACGCTCCCTGAGGCCGACACCAAGCCCGAGCCCGCGTAAGTCCTCACAGGCCCTCAGACGGCCGCACAGCCCCGTTCCTCCCCGCCGGAGGGACGGGGCTTCCCCTTGCCCAGCGAGGGGAGGCAACCGACTCCCCAGTCCATGGACAGGGCGATTGCAAAGTCGCGGTGATCTCGTGAGTGTGCAGGTCACGGCGGTGTGACGATGGTGGATGGCCGCGCGACCGGATGCAACGAAGCTC
>NZ_JBFBBA010000059.1:0-35665 GCF_040682455.1 Streptomyces sp. NPDC051183 | reverse complement strand
GCCAATGCCGCCAACCGCGCCGCCGACCAGGCGTCCGCGCTGGCCCAGCGTTCCGCGAACGCGGCCTTCGAGGCACGTGACGCGGCCCGCTCCGCGGCCCGGCACGCCCGCGCGGCCGCGGACGCGGCCGATGCGGCCGCCGCCCACGCCGGGGAGGCCGCGAACGCCGCCGCCGAGGCGAAGAAGCATGCCGAAGCGGCCAAGATCGCCGCCGAGGCCGCCGATGCCGCCGTGGTGACCGCCAAGAAGGTCCGTGACATCGCTCGCGAGACCGAGGCCACCGACCTGGCCACCCGGACCGAGGCCGCCATCGAGCAGGCCAAGTCCCGCAAGGCGCTGATCGACGGCTACGTCTCCAAGTCCGCTGCCCAGCAGCTGGAGGGCATCAAGCTCGAGGCCACCGCGTCCGCCCTGGCCTCCGAGGCGGCCAAGCCGGACGTGGACGTCAAGGCCACCGCGGCCAAGGGCCGCACCCTGGCCCTCAAGGCGCTCAACCTGCGCGGCCCCTGGAGCCAGGAGACCGCGATCGACGCACTGGGAGGCACGGACGAGGGCGTCCTGACCTACCTGCGCACCCGCTGGAAGCAGGCCGGCGAGGACGAGATCCGCGAGCGGGTCCTCCAGCTGAGCACCCAGAGCCCGTACCCGTCCGTGCGCACCGGCGCCGCCACCGCGCTGAACGGCACGCCCGAGCAGGTGAACGGCTTCTACACCACCGGCCAGTTCACGGCCGGCGCCGACGACCTCGCCGTAGAGGTCTCGAAGTACAACAACACCGGCGGCCCGGGGGTCAAGGACGCCTCCAAGGCGGCCCTCGCCGACGGCAGCGGCAAGGCGCTCGCCACCTTCCTCGCCATCGGCCAGTACTCCGCGCGCAACAGCGACGAGCAGGTCATCGCCTCCAAGCTGGTGAACACCGGCGGCCCCGAGGTCAAGGCAGCTGCCAAGATCGCGCTCGCGGGTCCGGCCGACCAGCTGCACGAGTTCGTCAGCGTCGGCCAGTTCATGGCGGACCGCAAGGACAAGCTCGCCGACCACCACAAGAACCAGGTCGACCGCCTGATCGCCGAGGCCTCCGGCATCGCCGCCAAGGCCAACGAGAACCGCTGGCGCGCGGCCGAGGCCGCCGCCAAGGCCGCCGCGGCCAAGAACGAGGCCGACATCGCAGCGGCCGAGGCGCAGAAGTCCAAGGAAGCCGCCGCCAAGTCCGCCGCCGACGCCAACAAGTCCGCGACCGCCGCCGAGGCCAGCGCCACCGCGGCGAAGAACTCCGCGGCCACCGCCCGCAACGCGGCAGCCGCCGCCAGCCGGGACGCCGACGCCGCCGAGGAGTCCGCCTCCCAGGCCGAGTTCTCCGCGGCCTACGCACGGGAGTCCGCGGCCCGCGCCAACGAGTCCGCGACCGAAGCCCGTGAATCGGCCATCGCCGCGGGCAAGAGCAAGGACGAGGCCAACGCCTTCGCCTCCCAGGCCTGGACCACGGTCAAGAAGAAGTACGAGGCCGAACAGGCCGAAGCGCGCCGAGTGGCGGAAGAGGAGCGCAAGAAGCAGCTCGAGGCGCAGAAGAAGTCGAAGAAGCCCAAGTGCATCGTCCCGTTCAACCGGGACAGCCTTCCCCCGTGCATGCTGGGTGCCGACCCGGATCAGGTCGTCTTCGCGAGCCCCGACGCCGATCTGGCGAAGCTCGTCCTCAAGGGCGCCTGGGAGCTCTCCGGCGGCGCCGACATCCAGCGCTGCATCGAGGAACCCTCCTGGGGCGGCTGCGCCATGGCCGTCGCCGGCGTCACCCCCTGGGGCAAGGCCCTGAAGGTCCTCAAGTGGGGCGAGAAGGGCGTCGAGGCGATAGCCGACGCACGCAAGGCCGACAAGTTCATCACGTGCCCGATCCCGCCCGCGCCGAACAGCTTCCCGGCGGGCACCCGAGTCCTCATGGGTGACGGCGGCTACCGTCCCATCGAGCAGATCGCCGTGGGCGACTCGGTCCTGGCCACCGACCCCGTGTCGGGTGTCACCGGACCGCGGCGCGTCGACGCGACCATCTACACCCCCGACGACCGGGACTTCACCGACGTCACCCTCGCCGCGGCCCAGGGCGGTGGCACGGTCACCTCCACCGACCACCACCCCTTCTGGTCCGACAGCGACAGGACGTGGAAGAACGCGGCCGACCTCAGCGTCAACGAGACCCTGAGGACCGCTGACGGAACCCCCGCGCAGATCGCCGGGATCCACCGCTGGAAGTCCCTCCAGCCCGCGTACAACCTCACCGTCAACGACCTCCACACGTACTACGTGGCGGCCGGCAGCACTCCCGTCCTGGTCCACAACACCAACCCCAACCCCGAGGACTGCGTCAAGGGAGTCGCCGAGCTCGTCAAGGCGGAGTTCGCCAAGGTCGACGAAGTCGCCGACGAGCTGGGTTTCAAGGACAAGCGGAACGCGTTCGGCAAGCTCGCCTGGGGCCGGGGCGACGACAGCCTCGCGATGATGGAGGGCAAGAGGGGCGCCGAGCAGCTCCAGGCCATGCGGGACCTGGGCATGACCAGGGAGCACGCCCGTAGGATCCGGGACGCGTACGCCAAGGTCATCGACCTCAAGCCGAGGAACCCCAGCGCGGGGCAGCGGGCCAAGCTGGCCCAGTGGTACATGGACAACCTGTAGACCGAGAAGGCTCACATGAAGTTCAGACTGACGGCGAAGCCGACGGAACCCATCACCGTCGTCTTCGAACCCGTGGCGGAAGAGTTCACGATCGCAGCCGGTGACCACATCATCGTGGAGTGGACGGGCGGTGGCATGGGCGAGATCTCCCTCGAGCCCGACTACCTGACCATCGGCAGCCCCATGGGCGGGGACATGCGAGCCTGGGACTCGGAAGGCGTCGAGATCCCGATCTTCTTCTGATCCGACCACGAGTGCCAGAGGCCCCGGGACCCAGCGTCCCGGGGCCTCTGTGCGCCCCCGCCTGCCCGGGCCCGGCGCTCCCGACGCCGCCGAACGGCCGCACTCGTGTGGGTGGCCTTCCCGCGTGGGGGCGGGCGAGGGGCGGGCGGGGACGCATGGATCACGTGACCGTGATCCGACGCGAGGGAGCCCGGAGCGATGAACGAGACCAGACGGCCTGGGGTGAGCCGGACGTGATCACCACCCTTGTCGTGGCCGTGCTCGCGCTTGCCGCGGGAATCGCCGCGAACCGTTTCCTGCGCCCCCGGCTGATCGGTGACGACGACGGTGAGGGCATGGGGGTCCGTGACCTCGTCGGACCGCTGATGACGCTGACGATCCTGATCCTCGCGTTCATGCTCGTCACCGCCTCCAGCTCCAATGGCAGGGCCGATGACGCCGCGCGCTCGGAGGCACACGCGCTGGACCACCTCGCGGAGGTCGCGGACTTCGCCCCTCCGGCGATGCGGGAGCGGCTGCGAGCCGATGCCGTCTGCTACGCGCGGGCCGTCCGGCACAAGGAATGGCCGGCCATGGGGGAGGGGAAGTCGTCGTCCGTTCCCAGCGTGTGGAGCCGGGACTTCCGGTCGACCTTCAAGGACCTGGGCACCGGCGACCCCACCTTCGGCCTGCTCGTCGCCGCGGACAACCAGCGTTCCTTGGGACGCCAGGCCAGGATGGCCGAAGCGACCCCGACGGTCCCGGGGCTGATCTACTGGTTCATGCTCCTGACCCTTGTCATCACGGTGGTCGGCCTCGGCCTGTGCCTGCCCCGCAGGAACAACAAGGGGCAGTTCGCCGCCCTGGTCGTCGTCACCGCCCTGCTGACCACGACCCTGCTCATCATCCGGGATGTCGACCGCCCCTTCGGCGGTGTGATCGTCGTGGATTCCGCGCAGATGGCGGGGGTCGAGGAGGAGTCGACCCATGACTTCCTGCAGGACTACAAGGCGGACCGGCTGCCGTGCGACGAGCAGGGCCAGGCCAAGCAGCCGCCGGGCGCCAGGAGGTAGCCGCAGGGGTGCAGGAGCCCGTTCGGGTCAAGGCGAAACGGTCCATCAGGTGATGCCTGCTCCACCTTCTTGGTCATCCCTCTCCACACGGTGATCGTTCCTCTCGGTAACGGTGGGCGGTCGAGGCCGCCGCAGTGACAGGAGGGCCGGACATCCATGCGCGGTGATTTCCCATGGCTCATGCGGACGTTGTCGCTGTGGGGCGGCATCGGTGCCGTGCTCGTCGGTCCTCTCGGCCCGGCGGCCCAGAGCGCCCACGCACTCACCACCACGGAAGTCCAAGCGGCCGCCGTGGTGTGCGCAGCCCCGGGGCCGATCGCGCACGCGTCCGCCGGCCTCGACTTCGGAGGCAAGGAGCTCAGTACGGCCAGCGCCGGCCGCACGGCCGCCGTCATCAGGGCCGCGCTGACCGCAGGACCCCTGCCCGCCGGGGCCCGGGTGGTGGGCGGCCAGGTCCTGATCCCCGACGGCCGGAGGTCCTTCACGATCAGCGTGGAGCCGACCCGGATGCCGGGCACGCTCCCCTATGCGCCAGTGGCGACCGCTCACTTCCTCGGGCAGGACGCGGCGGTGGTGCGGGTCTCCGACCGGGCGACGGCCGATCTGATCCGGCAGGCCCTGACCGCCAGGCTCACCGAGGTGGCGGTGATCGTCACCGACCGGGCGGCCAAACGGCGGCCCGATGTCACCAGCGGACTGACCGAGGGCGTGCTCACCACCGCCGACGGCGCCGGACGCATCCCGCTCAGCCCCAGGGACGTCGGCCGGGTCGCAGCCCTGAGAGCCCTCGGGGACCAATTGCCCACCGCATCGGCCCAGGTGAAGAACACCGCACTGGGCGCCGCGATCTCGATGGGCCTGCTCGACGAGGAACCGGCGCGCCCCGTGCACCGGATGGAAGGCAACGCACCGCTGGCCGGCACGGCGGCGGCAGCGGCGCGCGCCGCATCCGTGCGCACACTGCTGCCCGACTCCGCCGCCGGTCTCGACAAGGTGCTCGACCTGGCCCGCAAGGCCGACTCACAGGCGACCTTGAAGGACATCCGCGCTGAACGGGACTGCGAGCGCCGAGCACTGCGGGAACAAGCCGACGGTGTGATCGCCCAGCGGACGGCCGCGGACGCCGAGCTGACGAAGACCCTGAACGCGCGCGCCGCGCAGCTGCCGGTCATCCCGCATGTGATCGTCGGTGGCGGATGGGCGGCAACGGTCGACTACCTCACCCTGCCCCCGGTCGCGGGCACCGGCGCCGACGTGCCCCCCGTCCTGGCCCTGTCCGCGGGATACGGGGTGGTCAACAACCTCGGGGACTTCCGCCTGACCCAGCCCGCGATGGACAACGAACTGCCGGGCGCGCCCTTCCAGCCCGGCGACTTCGCCGAGGACCGCAACGACTTCGTGATGTCCACCGCCTTCGGACGGGCGGTCGGTGTTGCGCGAGCCCTCGCCGGCATGCCCACGTACCAGGCGACCGTGACCGGAATCGAATCCAGGCCGGACGCCCCCGGCGCAAGCGCCCTGGCCGACTGGCCGGAGGACGCCCGCTACCGCCTGACGACCAGTGACGAGCGGACGCTGTACGCGCACTCGCTGGATCTGGCCACCGGTCTTGGCCCGTCCAGGATCCCGCAGGCAGCCGGCGATCAGCTGGCGGGTCGCACCTTCGTCGATCCGGCAACGGGCTACCAGGCGGAGTTCGACCCGGACGCGAAGGTACGCATCCTCGACCCGCAGGGAGAGCCGTTCACGGGACGACTGCCCGCGAGCGCCGGCTGGCTCCTCGGGGTGCAGATGGTCGACGGCGAGCCGAAGAAGCTGTACGAGCCGTTCCTGCTCGACCCCCAGGGAAGGCCCACCGAACGCCGGGTGATCGATCCCGAGTCCCGCTACTCGGTGGATCCGGGCACCCGGGCGGCGTACGACCCGGACGGAGCCCGGATCGACCCGGCGAACCTGGATCCAGCGCTGCGGGCCCGGCTCGGATTCCGGCCCGGGGGCTACCGCGACCCGAGGCTCGTACCGGACCAGGAATCCCCGTACTCGGTCCACCCGATGACCGGGGCCGTCGCCTTGACCGATACCGGCGAACCCGTAGACCGCACCACCCTCCCGGCCCGGACCCTGCTCCGGCTCGACGGTCTCGTACGGGCGCACCGGGTCCAGTACGGCGGGCAGAACACCAGCGCCGACTACGGTCCGGACGACGACCGCTACGTCACCCGTCAGGTCACCTGGGGTGCGCGGCCGGCGAAACTCGGGTCCGACTACGCCCCGGGTCCCGAAGGCGCGCTGGACCCGAAGGGACTGCGCGCCGAATGGGATTCGGCCACCGCGAGCCGCAAGGCGGAGATCCAGCGGGACCTCAGCTTCGTCGGCGGCGGCTTCAACCGGCGCAACACCCTGCCGGCCATCGGAGCCTTCTCACTCCCGGTCTGGCAGCCGACCCTGCGCACGACCGACCTGCCCGTCACAGTCCGGTACACCACCACCGGCCGGTTCGGCACGACCGATCTCCAGGGGCGTCCGTCGACCTTCAGCCGCATCGTCTACACCATCGGCCAGGAGGCCGACTACCCTGGCGGCGCCGCCGCGCTGCTGGGCTCCGGCACCCCGCTGATCGCCGTACTCGGACCGGACGGCGAGGAGATCAACGGCCTCAGCGACAAGCGGCGCACGCTGCGGGTCCTGGGCGCGGTCCATGTCACCACGGCCGTCCTGCGGCTGACCGGCGCGGCCCAGCCGGCCCTGACCGACAAGATCAAGAAGCAGGCGGACGTCCTGCCGCCGGACGCCCGCACCATCCACCCCAGCATCCGGTACCACGCCGGGCGGATCGCCGAGACGAACCGCACCTTCCAGCGGTGAGCGACAAGGCGCACGTTGACTGACTCGGCGATGGGCGCGTCCAGGCGCAAACGGCAGGTCCTCGTTCTCGGGAACGGGTTCGGCCGACGCCTGGGCCGCCTCCCGGGAGCGGAGCACAAGCTGATGATCGACATCGGTGGGGTGACCCTGTTCGAGCGGATCCTGACCGAGCTGGAGGCGGTGGAGCCGGACGACACGTCCCTGCGCGTGTGGTTGCGACATCGCGAACCGCTCGCGGAGCGGATCGCGGCACAGTCACGCTGCCGGGTCGAGTTCACCTACGAGCAGCCCACCGGGCGTCTCAACGAGTTGATCCGGGCGACGCGCGGTGCCACCGGCCACCTCACCCTGATCGACTCCGACCGCCTCGCACCGCCCGGCTCCCTGTCCGCCTTCCTGCGCCTGGCGCGGTCGACGGAGGGGGACGCCGACATCTGCCTCGGCGTCACCGGCGCGCAGCCCGGCGACGAGGACGACACCCGCTACCTCCTCGGCAAGGGCGGTGTCGTCGCGGGGGTCCGGAGGGTGCCGGGCGACACCCCGGGCCTGACGTCGGCGGGGTACTACCACTGGCATCCCGATGTCCTGCGCGACCTCAAGCGGTACGCACGCGGTAGCCAGAACCTGACGACCTGCGTGGAAGCCGCCGTGGAGTGCGGAGCGAGGGCCGTCGCCGTCGGGATCGCCTACTCCGCGAACGTCAACACGCTCCGGGCGCTGGCATCGGCACGGGAGACCGAGGCCGCATGGTCCCCTGCGCGGGCCTGACGGGCCTACGCGTCCGGGGCGCGCCTCACCGCGGCCAGCAAGGTACTGAAGGCCAGCAGAAGCGCAGCCGAGACGGCGGGCTTCCAAGGCGAACTCCCGCCCTGCACCTGCGGAGACAGCCGGCGCCGGGGGTCGTAGGCGACGCGGATCTCCGCACCCTTCGGAGCGACGGCCCGGTCGTCCTTGAGCTCGTCGGGATAGCCGCCGGGGCAGTCCAGCGCCAGGAGGTAGGTGGTCTTGTCCGTGCCGCCTTCGCCGAAGGAACGCTGTACCTCGGTGCGGACCTCACGCACGGCACAGGTGGCGACCGCGCTGCGCGCCTGTGCCTGCTCGGTGGCAGCGACGGTCAACAGCAGCCCCATGGCCAGGAAGAGCGCGCCGAAGAAGCCCCCGCTGCCGCCGGCGAGCGCGAAGTACACCGCCGACGCACCGACGACCAGCATCGCGCCGACCACCAGCGCGACCGTGGACGACGGCGCCGACGTGCCCGCGAAGCACCACCGGGCCCAGCCGTATGCCGCCGCCGCGGCGACAGCGGGCACCACTGGGGCGAGCCCCCGCACTCGCGGCTCCGCCTCTGGCATGTACACCACCTCTCAGCGAGGGACGATCGCCGGGGCAGCGTGGTTCCAACCGGTCAGGGCCTTCGGCCGGGGCCGCCGGCGACGGCTGCGGCCGCCCTGCGGATGATCTCGGTACGCTGCGCCGTGCGCAGGGGGCCGGGGCAGGCGTGGTTGCCCCACTCCACCCCGCCCATCTCGTGGGTGCCCAGTCCCGCCTGGTCGGGCCGGTCGCTGACGGCGAACGGCCAGCCGTGTGCCTCGGCGCCCCAGGTGTAGATCCGCGCGACCGCGTCCAACTGCGCCTCGGTCAGCGGCCGGGTCTTGAAACCGGAGGTCTCGACGGACGACCAGGCGCCGTTGCCCGCCCGCTGTCCCCAGGCGCGGTCGTGGACGGAGACGTACTGCTCCGTCAGCCCGTCCCGCCCCACCCAGAAGTGCGCGGAGGCCTTCGCGCCGGGAACGCTGAACTGCTCGTGGAGCGACCCCTCGCCCTCCTGGACGTGCAGGACCAGACCGCTTTGCCCCTCGCGCTCGCCGAGGTCGAAGTTCACGGCCAGCGGCATGCGCACCGCCCCGGGCATCCAGCCCGGGGCGGGCGGCCGGCTGACCGGCGCCGACCCCGTGCCCGCGGTCCCGTCGTCCTTCCCCGACGCCTGGCGGATGCCGCTCCGCCCGGTGCGGCCCGCGGGATCGGTGGCCAGGAACGATCCCGCGGCGAGCGCTGCCAGCAGCCCGCCGCCGGCCGTGAACAGACGCCGGCGCCCGGGCCCGCGGGGCGCTGCGTGCCTCTGGTTCATTGACGACAAGACCAGCTTCCTGAAGGCGTCCCCCGTGACGGAGCCGAGTCTTCAGAGCGATCTTGATGGGACCGCGACGGAAGTATGACCGTTCCGTGACCGTCCGTCCCTCCGCGGGCCGCTCACGCGGCCGGGCCGACCGCGATGTGCCGGGACGCATCGGTGGTGTCACGCACCGCGTACGTGGCCGAGATGGCGGCCGAGGTGATGGAGGTCGGGCAGAAGAAGCCGCCCTCCAACTTGATCGGTACCGGCGCCGCGGTCAGCCCCAGCAACGGGGCCGAGGCTCCGGTCCCGGCGCTCCAGCGGGCCGGGAGCGAGGCGGCCGACCCGGGGGCGGCCGTCGCGGTGCAGGACAGCAGTCCGCTGGTACGCAGGACGAAGCCGCCCGCCGGGATGGACAGCCGGCCGGTGGTGCCCGCGGCGGAGTACCGGAGCTGCAACCGCCAGGGGCCGCGGTCCTCGTTGGTCTCCACCGCCACGCGCAGTCCGGGCGCGTCGGTACGGGCGGGGCCGTCGGGAACCGCGAGCCCGGCCCCCTGGGCAGCAGGGCCGAACGACCTTACTGCCAAGGGGAGTTGGTCCCGCTCATCACTCGATCGCGGCGAAGGCGCGGACGGGGAACGTCCCCATCCCCTCGACCATCGGCGGCGCGGCAGTGAACCGGAACCCGTCGACGGGCAGTTGGTCCAAACGGCACAAGTGCTCGACGACGGGGATGCCCGCACCGAGCAGGACGGTGTGGACGGGGCGGGCCGGATCGGCGCTGTCGTCGATGTTCAGCGAGTCGATGCCCACCAGCGCCGCACCCTGCTCCACCAGCCAACGAGCGGCAGCCTCGGTCAAGTAGGGGTGCCCGCTCCCGTACGCCTCGGTGCCGAAGTGCCTGGACCAACCCGTCTCGATGAGCACCGCTCGGCCCGCGAGGTCGAAGGGCGCGAACAGCGCCGCGTCGATCGCCCGGGACGCGGTGCCGGAAACCCGTACGAGCAGGCCGGGCAGATCGGCCAGCCTGTCCAGGCCGACCCCCGACAGGTCGGCGCCGTCCCGGTGACGGTGAGCCGGAGTGTCGACGTAGGTACCGGTGTTGGCGACCATGTCGATGCGGCCGATCTGGAACTCCGTTCCCGGACCGTAGGTCGCGTGCGAGGCCTCCCAGCCCAAGTGGTCGCCGATGCGGGGCGCGGGCAGCCCGGGGTAGGTGACCAGCCCGTCGCGGATGACATGGCTCAGCTCCACCAGCCTGCGGCGGCCGCCCTGCGGCTCGGCCGCGCCCACCGGGTTCTTGTGTGCCTCTTGGATCACCCGCAGGTTCGATACGTCCGCGGAATCGACCATCGTCAGCCCGAGTTGCCGGATGAACAGCTTCGCGACGGTGTCGGCGTCGGCCTGCTCCGCCGGGAGGTCGACGCGGAACCCCTCGGAGCGCAGGCCGCCACCGTTGGAGAACGTGATGCTGATGTCGAAGACGGCACGCCACTGCTGCCGGGAGGATTCGCTCATCCACTGATCATTGGCGAGAACTCCGCCACGCGCCACCCCATCGTCCTCAGCGGGCGGAATCCAGGCTGTGGCGGGTGCGGTAGAGCAGTTCCAGCGCCGTGTTCTCGGCAGCGCGGTCCGTGCCCAGGAGGCGGTTGCAGTGCAGGTGTACATAGCTGTGGCACAACTCGGGCAGCGTCTTGCCGAGCTGCCGGCGGCGAGTCAGATCGGCGAGCCGGTCGGCTACGTCCGCCAGTTGAGGGCGACGCCGGGCCAGGACGTCGGCAACGGGACGAGGAGGCGGTCCGCGCAGCAGGTCGCAGAACTCGGCCTTGCGCGTGCGGTACTCCGCGCCCGCGACCCGTCGCTGGGGATTGTCCCAGCGGTAGAAGCGGAGCCTCTCGGCTTCGCTCAGACCGAGTCCGGCCAACAGGTCGTCAATGGTGAGCAGCGCCAGACTGGTTCTGTCGAGCTGAGACCTGCCGGCGAGGTCGAGGGAGAGCAGGTCCAGAACGGCGGAGCTGTCGGCGGAGTACAGCTGCTCGGTGACGTCCATCCCGATGAGGCCGCCGTAGCGTTCGATCTCACGATCGTAGACGTCGAAGGCGAAACGGGAGACGTGGCCGTCGGCGAGGAGGGTCCCGGCCCAGCCGCTGAGTGCGGGGACGAGCACGGAAGGGTTGCCGCGCAGGCGTAGCCGCAGGTGGGGTTCGGGGTCCGAGTAGCGCAGGAAGACGCGCCGGTCGCAATGGCCGTCCAGCGAGCGGACGAGCTCCCGGATGCCGTCGACGAGCAGGGATTCCTCCTCCTGCCGGTCGCCGTACAGCTTGACGAAGGTCCAGTCGCTGCCCGGGGGTCGCAGCCGGTCCGCCCTCGCCACCGGGGCGCCGGCTCTGCCGGGTGGAACGGAGCGCGGCACCACGGCGTTGCGGGTCATGGACACCACGAGTTCGACGGTGTGGCGGCCGCTCGGCCCGCCGACCCAGGCGTCGTCGAGCCCGGGAACGGCCTCCTGGAGGACCACGCTGCCGCCGGGCCGCAGCCGGTTCAGGGCTCGCCGTACCTCGTTGGCGTGGGAATGCGCGGTGGCGTCGATGAGGAGCCGGTGGTCCGCGGCCGCGTCGCTGCTCGTGAGGAACGTGAAACGGGGCACCCGCCACTCGCGGCGCCAGGCCTCGAACGCGGCCGGGAACCGGTCCGGCTGCCCGGCCATCTCGTGCGCCGCGGCGTGGTCGATGCGCCACTGGGCCGGGCGCAGGACGACCCGGCCGGAGGTGACGCGGGGCAGGTAGGGGAAGTCGCGGGCCGGGCCCCAGTCGAAGCCGACGATCTGGGCGGTGCCGTCGCGGCTCACATCGGCGAGGAAGCGGCAGACGGCCGGGGCCCGGATGTTGTTGAGCATGTGTCCCGAGCAGACGCTGACCTCGCGGAGTTCCCCCGTGCCGTCGTCGTCCCAGATCAGGGCGAACCTGCCGTTCGTGACGCGGACCGCGAGCCGGTCGAGAGGGATGTAGCGGGCGGGTCCGTCCTGCGCACTGGTACGAATGCCCACCTCGTGGTCGCGGATCGCGGGCCGGACGACGACGTTCGCCGAGCGGGTCTTCTCCGGGAGGTAGACCAGTTCGGCCAGAACGCGGCCGGCTTGAACGGCCTGTTCGGCGTCGGCGATGGCACCGAGGGCGGGAACGGCACCGGCGAGCATGCCCGCGAAGCGGCCGAGGTTGCGTCCGGCTGCTCCGGCACCGACGTTGGGGCCCACGACCAGGTGGAAGTCCCCGGCGTCGATGGCGGCGGGTGACGGGGCGCTGACCATGGCGTAGAGGTCGAGTGACGCGGGGAGTCGCTCGGGGGCCGCTTCCCAGAGGGCGAGTCGGTCGATGGTGTCCTGGTCGAGTTCGACGCTGGTGAGGTGGTCGTGGAGGGCGCGGGTGGCGAGGCGGAGCAAGGTGTCGGCCCGGGCGGCCTTGGCGGGAATGACCGGAGGGAGGAGGGACGGTGAGCCCAGGCCCGTGACGGGATCGAGGAGTTCGAGGACGGACACGTCGCGGTCGGTGCCGTAACGGGCCTCGAACGCGGCCCTGTACGCGCTGATCTGCGGCATGCCGAACGGGAACGGGCTGAGCCGCAGCAGCAGTTCGGCCGCTCGGACCGCCTCGTCGGCCACGTTGGGGGACACGTCGCGGGCCGCCAGGGGCAGCACGGTGTCGACCTGGAGCGGCGTGTCCGTTTCGAAGCCCGTGACACGGCGGGCGTGCTCGGCGAGCGCCGGGAAGGCCGCGGCGCCTGCACCGGCCGGCTGTCCCTCCCAGTCCTGGATCGCGGCCAGCAGTCCGCCGAGGTCCGCGGCGGCGGAGACGGCTGCCGGTATCCGGCCGAGATGGTCGAGGACGTGTCCCGCGGGGTCGAGGTGGGTCAGCGGCGGGCGCAGGTCGGTCAGCAGGAACGCGTGCCGCCACAGCCGGTACAGCAGGTCGTGGACCTTGTCGGGAGTGGCTCCGGGCACGGTTTCCAGGAGGTCGGCCGCGAGGTCGGCGTAGGCCACGGGTGTGCGGGCGAGGGCGAGGGCGCGAGTGACGGCGCCGGTGGCGCGGAGGGTGACGTTCTCCCCGCCGTTCGCTCCGAGGACCGCTTCGACACCGCTCAAGGTGATCCGGCCGGCGCGGTGCAGCACGGCCGGATTGGCGATGACCGTGGTCGCCTCCCGGATCTCGGTGCGCGATTCGAGGGCGGTGACGAAGTGCACGAGGGCGTGCATGTCGATACGGGCGTGCACCTCGGGAGGCCGGTCCGCGAGGCGGACGTCGGTGACCGGGCCCCACCGCCCCAGCGCGACCCCGGCGTTCAGCCCGAAGGGAGTGGGCCGGGTGCTGAGACGGATGAGGTAGCGCAGGAGGCTGGACTCCAGGCGCCGCCGGTCGCGTTCGGTCCGTACGGGCCCCAGCAAGGCGGCGCCGAGGGCCAGCGAGGACACGACGACGGCACGTCGCGCGTGGTCGTCGTCCCGGACGCGAGCGGTCGCGGGCGCGCGCCCGAGGTCCTCGGCCGCGGGGTATTGCCCGACGGGGAGGATCGGGGTGCGGATCACGAACTCGTCGAGGCAGCGGTAGAACCCCGACGCCCGGGGGGCTGCTCGTACCCGGCTGCCGGGACCGCGGGAGGCGTCGGCGCTCATGACAGCAGGAAGAACCGGTCCCAGGCGGGTGGTTCGAGGGTGGCGGCGGCAAGAAGGGTGAGGGCGACCCCCGCGGCGCCTTCGAGGAGGCCGGACCGGTCCTCGTGGGTGCCGTCGGGCTCGACACTGCGATAGCCGAAGGGCGCCTGCGGCTGGTACTCGCCGAGCAACTGGTCGACCAGGCGGCGCGCGCCCTCGCTGATCTCCTCGTCTCCGGTGTCGACGGCGAATCTCAGGGTGACCTGCAGGAGCCCGGCGACGCCGTGGCAGAACCCGGGGGAGTCGATGCGCCGCCGGGCGACGGGTCGCCGCAGGACGGCCCGCATGGCCGCCACGGCCGTACGGGTCAGGTCGCGGTCCCCGAGGGCGGTGCCGGCCAGCCAGAGGGCGCGCGCGACACCGGGGCTGCCGTAGCACCAGCCGTCGCGGGCCGCCGACGGTGCGGCGGAATCCGCACCCAGCGGGACGACCGCCGGGTACGCCGCTCCCCGGGCGGCGTCGTCGACCTGGTGCGAGGCGAGCCAGAACGCCGTACGGCGGATCGCCTCGGTGTGCCCCGCGCCGATCGGGCCGTCGGGGTGGGCGAGGGCGAGCATGGCGAGGGGGCCGGTGATGCCGTGGGCGAGACCGCAGTTGGCGACCGCGCTGCGGTACCGGTCGCGCATGCTCTCGTCCGTGATCAGGGCGTGCGGGGTGTGCCAGGCGGGGACCCCGTCGACGGCGCGGGACAGCTCCACGAGCCAGCCGAGCACCATGCGGAGAGCGCGGTCCCGGGCCGGGCCGGCCGGCCGGGAGTGGAGGTACGCGGCCACGCCGGTCCACCCCGACACGAGGTCGAACGTACCGACGGCGAGGCCCTCCCCGGTGACAGCGGGAAGCCGTCGGGGAATCCGGCTGTACAGGCTGTCGTCGATGTCGCCGAGCAGGGCCCGGTACCGCTGTCCGCCGTGGGCCAGGTACGAGGTGGTGAAGGCCACTCCGGTGAGGCCGGCGAAGAGTCCCAGGGTGCCCACGGGGTTCGACGCGGTGCCGTCGACGGCGCGGCTGAGGTGCTGGTGGGCCACGAGGTCCCAGCCCTCGCCGGGCAGGCACCGGTCGAGGTGCCCGAAGGCGAGGGCGAGGCCGCACGTTCCTTGGGCGGCGCTGTGGGCCGTCCACCGCGGACGTCCATGCAGCGGCGCCGTACGGGCCGCTTCCTCGACGGTGCCGGGGTCACGCAGCCGCGAGAGCACGTCCACGCAGACGGCGCGCACCGAGGCGGCGGTCTGCGGATCGCCGACGGCCGGCTGCCAGGCGGGCGGGACCATCAGCCTTCCTGTGCGGGTTGCTCGTGCTCGACGACGCGGCGGATGACGTGCTCCCCGGCGACCTTGCGGGTGACCCCGTCGGCCCGGACCTGACTGACCTCCAGGACGTAGTGGTCCTCGTAGAGGCTGCGGTCGCACTCCGATGTGCAGGAGCCGCAGGTCTCACAGGTTTCGGTCTCGTTGGGGGTGTCGAGAACGGGGCAGCTGCCCGCGCAGGTGCTGGCACAACTGTTCGTGCATTCGTCGCCGCAGGTACTGGCGCAGCTGTGGGTGTCCTGGATGACGAATTTGTCGACTTCCCGCGTCGTCATCCTGACGCGGATGTCCAGGTCGAACTGGTCATCGTCGAACACGACGTGTGCTTGCTCGTCTTCCATGGCTCAGCCCTCGGAAATCGGTCACCGAGCAATGCCTTTATTTCTACGATGGCACCTCCGGGGACGGCCGCAACCCGGGCGGCCACGGGTCGCCGGGGCCGCCCGGCTCCGTCGGACGAGCTTGAAGGATCGTCGGCGTGAGGGGGCGCGGGCCGGGCACACTGTTTGAGCGCGGTCGGGAGAGTCCTGGGGGGATGCGCGATGGCGGAGATCGGACTGGCCGAGGCGATCGAGGAACTGCGCCGGGAGCTCGGCCGGGCGCAGGACGCGGGGGCGGGGCAGCAACTGCGGTTCGAGGTCGCGGAGGCCGAGCTGGAACTCCTGCTGGAGCTGCGCCGGGAGGCGTCACCGGAGGCGCGGCTGTCCTTCGGCGTGGTCAGCGCGGGCGTCGCAGGGGCGGTGGCCACCGCGCGGACCCACAGGCTCACGCTCAGGCTCACCGTGCGCGACGAAGCCACCGGGGGCCGCAACGCCCACATCAGTCAGGACCGTTCGACGTCCTGGGGCGACTGACATGGACCCCGCGCGCCTGGTCGACGTGCGGGCCGGTACGGAGCAGGAGTCGAGGAGCAGCGGCTCGGGCTACCTCATCAGTCCCCACCTGGTCCTGACGGCGCGCCATGTCGTGGCCGACGCCCACGGCCGCAGCTGGCCACGGTTCGAGGTCCGCATCGGCCATCCCCGTCACGGCACACCGGTGCGGCGTACCGCGGTGCTCTGCTGGCCGGACCTGACCGCCGGGGCCGACTCGCCCGTGGCCGATGCCGCCCTGCTCCGGCTCGACGAGCCGATCGACGTGGGCGGGCCGCCGGTGCGGTGGGGGCGGCCGGAGGGCCACGATGCGCTGGACTACAACGGCATCGGCTTCCCCCTGCTGGCCCGCTACGGCGACGTCCCCCACGTCGAACAGCTGCGCGGGCAACTGCCGCCGCTGGCCACCGGGCCGCAGCGGTACTACGTACTCGACCAGCAGGCAGCGCCCCGGGCCGACTCCGCCTCGGGCCGGCGACCGTGGTCCGGTGCCTCGGGAACGGCGGTGTTCTGCCGGGGACTGCTGGTCGGCGTCGTGGTGTGCGACGACAGGGAGTTCGACCACCGCCGCCTGCACGCCCTGCCCGCCGAAGCGTTCGTCGGGCAGTCGGCATTCGCCGAGCTCGTTCAGCGCGATACGGGGACGACTCCGCGGGTGGAGCCGGTGTAGGCGTCGGAGCCCTCGCCGGACGACGGCCCCGGCGCATCAGCGGCCCCGCCGGGGGAGCCTTCGCAGGGCGCCGCCCCGGGTGAGGGACCACGTGTGGACCTGCGTGAGGCCCCGAGGTGCCGGTGATCTTCGGTCGCGGTGAGGAGATCGGCACACTGCGGCAGTGGCTCGGCGAGGACGAGTGCCGGCTGGTCGCCGTCCTCGGCCGCGGCGGCATGGGCAAGACGACGCTCGCCGCGCACCTCGCAGCCGCCCTGCGGGACGAGTTCACCGTGGTGTTCTGGCGCTCCCTGTTCAACGCGCAGCCGCTGGCGGAGGTTCTCGGCGCGTTCGTCCGGCACGCCTCGGCCGGAGAGATCACCGACCTGCCCGACTCCCTGGAGGAGCAGATGCTGCTGGTGCGGCGCCTGCTGCGGGAACGCAGGTGTCTGCTGGTCCTGGACAATGCCGAGTCCCTCTTCGAGGGCCGCGCACTCACGGCCGGAAGCTACCTGCCGGGGCTCGCGGATTACGGGGCGCTGTTCGACGCCGTGGCCGCCGGGGGCCACCACAGCTGCCTGCTGGTCACCAGCCGGGAGATGCCCGCCGAGATCGTCCGGCTGCGGTCGGACAGCGGCCCGGTCCGCGTGATGGACCTCGGCGGGCTGTCGGACACGGCGGGCCGTCACCTGATGGCCGACCGGGGGCTGACCTCATGGGTCGAGTCGTGGTCGGCGCTCATCGAGCGGTACTCGGGCAATCCGCTGGAGATCAAGGTCGTCTGCGACACGGTGCTGCGGGTCTTCCAGGGGGACGTAGCCGCGTTCCTGCGCGAGGACACCGGCGTCGTCGGCGGGACGCACCAGCTGCTCGCCGGCCAGTTCGACCGCATGTCGCCGCACGAGCAGGCGGTCATGTACTGGTTCGCGGTCCGCCGCGAGCCCGTGACCCTGGGCGAGCTGGAGCGCGACGTCGTACCTCCGCTGACCCGGCGCGAGCTGATCGCGGCGCTGGACGCGCTGAGCCGCCGCTCGATGGCCGGCGGGGGCCTGCCCGGCTCCTTCACGACCCACCCCGTGATCCTGGAGTTCGTACTGGAAAGGCTCCTGGACACGCTGTTCCGGGAAGTCGTCTCCGGGTCGCCCGAGCAACTGTCCAGCCACGCCCTGACCCTGGCGACGGCCCGGCAGTACATCCGGGAGGCGCAGGCCCGGGTCCTGGTGGCCCCCTTGGCCCGCCGTCTGCTCGGCACGTACGGGCTGCCCGAGGTCACGCGGATGCTGCAGGACCTGCTGGCGACGGCCCGCCGCGGCACCGCGGGGCCGTCCGCGGGATACACCGCCGCCAACCTGCTGCAGATGGTGCTCCACCTCGGACTGCCCCCGTCGGACTTCGACTTCTCCGCCCTGACGGTACGCGAGGCCGATCTGCGGGGCGTGACGCTCAGGGACGTCGACTTCACGGCGGCGCGCTTCGAACGCACGCTGTTCACGGACACCTTCGGCGTCGTCCGCGGCGTCGCCGTGTCCTCCGACGGAACGCTGGTCGCCGCCGGCACCGGCGGCGGCGACGTCCGCGTATGGCAGCTCGCCGACGCGCGGCCCACCGCCACCTGGCACGAGCACTCCGGAACCGCCTGGGCGGTGGCGTTCGGCGACCACGACCGCATCCTGGCCAGCGCGGGCGCGGACCGGACCGTACGGGTCTGGGACATGCGCACCCACCGCTGCATCCAGGTGTGCCACGGCCCCGAGGAAGCCGTCGTGGACGTGGCGTGCCACCCGACGGAACCCCTGGTCGCCGGTGCGGCGTACGACAACACCGGCCGGGTGTGGAACGCGCTCACCGGGAGGCTGCGCCACACCCTGCACGGCCACGGCAACTGGGTGAGCGGGGTCGCCTACGCGCCCGACGGCGAGACCCTGGGTCACGTGCAGCCTGGACGGCACGGTCCGGGTATGGGACAGCAGCAGCGGCGATTGCCTGCGGGTGCTCGCCGACGAGCGGGACGAGCACCCGGACAGCCTCTGGAGCATAGCCGTGTCGCCGGACGCCCGGTCGGTGGCCGCGGGCGGCTTCGACGGCATCATCCGCGTCTGGGAGCTGGCGACCGGCGCCCTGACGCATACGCTCCGCGCCCACGCCGACCGGGTGACCGACCTGTCGTTCGACTCGGCCGACGGTCTGCTGGCCTCCGCCAGCGGAGACCGGACGGTACGGGTCTGGGACCTCGCCACGGGGCGGCGCGTGGAGACGCTGGCCGGTCACGAGCTCGGCGTGGCGGGCACCGCGTTCGTCCCCGGCAGCCGGCGGCTCGTCAGCGGAGGCGACGACCAGACGGTACGGGTGTGGGACGCGGGCCGCGGCGAGTGCCTGATGGTCATCCGCGGCCACGAGCAGCCGGTCCGGGCGGTGGTGTCCGCGCCGGACGGCAGGACGATCGCCAGCGCGGGTGACGACACCGATGTACGCCTGTGGCCGACCCGCGCACCGCATCGGGCCCGCACCCTGCGCGGGCACCAGCACTGGGTGCAGGCACTCGCCTTCAGTCCCGACGGCCGGCTGCTCGCCAGCACCGGTGACGACCGAACCGTACGGGTGTGGGACGTCGAGGGAGGCCAGTGCCTGCACGTCCTGCACGGGCACACCGGCTGGGTGGCTGACGTGGCCTTCAGCGCGGACGGCACCAGGGTGGCGAGCGGCGGCGCGCACAGCAGGATCCGCGTCTGGGACACCGTCACCGGGCGCGCCATCACGGTCATCGACGCCTACGACTCCAGCGTGGGCGCGCTCGCGTACACCCCTGACGGGCGGCTCCTGGTGAGCGGAGGACACGACCACCGCGCGCAGGTGAAGCTGTGGGACGCGCAGACCGGAGAGCATCTGGCGACGCTCGCCCGGCACATCGGAGCCGTCACCTCCCTGGCCGTGACCGCGGACAGCCGCCGACTCGTGACTTCGGGCGTCGACGGCTGCGTCAACGTGTGGAACCTCGCCACGGCCGAACACCTCCACACGCTCACGGGGCACGGTAACCGGGTGTCGTGCGTGGCCGTGGGGCCGAGCGGCAACCTGGCCGCGAGTGGGGGTGAGGACCGTACCGTGCACGTGTGGGAGCTCACCGAAGACCGCTGCGTGCAGGTGCTTCGCGGCCACCCGGGGGCGGTGACTTCGGTCGACTTCGGCAGCGACGGTGCAACCCTGGTGTCGGCCAGCACCGATGGGACCGTGCGCCTGTGGAACCACGCGGACGGCAGGGCCACCGCCATGCTCGTACCGGACCGCCCCTACGAGCGCATGAGGCTGACGCCAGGCCTATGGCCTGACCGACGCCCAGCGGGAGGCCCTGCGACGCCTCGGCGCCGTCGACGACGGCCGATAGCGGCGGACGGGGCACATCCGATGCGCTCTAAGCGCGGAAGACCGCCCGAAGCTGCCCTCCGAACTCGGCGGGGTGCGTGGTCGAACCGGTGTGCCCGCCGGGGAAGTGCAGCAGTTCCGTGCCGAGGCGCTCGGCCAGAAGAGCGGCCGGGCGGTACGGCAGCTCACCGCGCGAGTCCTGGCCGCAGGCGAGCACGAGCCGGTCCGACACTGCCTGAAGCCCGTGGACGTCGGGGGAGTAGGACATGAAGCCGGGCACGATGCGCCCGACGAAGTAGGGCAGGTTGGCCATCGTCCGCTCGGCCCGCGCCGCTGCCTGCGGCGGAAGCTCGACCTCAACCTCAACCTCAACCTCAGCTTTCGGCTCGGTGGCCTCGCCCCCCTTCCTCAGGCCCGCGGCGAACACCGCCATCGCCGGCATGAGCCCCTCCGCGTGGAACGTCGCCTGCACGCGCGCGATGAGCGCGCGATGCTCAGCGGCGTCCGGCAGTACCTCCACCACCGGCGGCTCGTGCGCTACGAGGCGTTCGACGCGCTCGGGACGGGCGGTGAGGAGGTGCAGGGCGGCGATCGCGCCCGAACTGGAGCCGAAGATGCGCGCGGGCTCACCGGGTGACAGCAGTTCCAGCAACCGGAAGGCGTCGTCGGCGTGTTCCGCCACTCGCTGCTCGGCCTCGGGGTCGTCCAGCATGCTTCGGGACATACCGCGCGGGTCGTAGGTCGCGACGGTGTAGGTGGCGGCCAGGTCGTCGACGATGCCGTCGAAGGCCGCCGCACCGCCCGCACCTCCGGGGATCAGCAGCAGGAGCGGGCCCCGGCCACGCACCTCGTAGTGCAGGGTTGCGCCTTTCACGCGCAGGCTGCCCATGGTCGGGCCGGTCATGCGGGGTCTCCTTCTCGGGACGGGGGCCAGTGCTCCAGGAGGGTGTGGAGGGCGTCGAGTGCGCGGATCCAGGACTGCTGCGGCGACCGCTCGTGCGCGAACCCGCCCGCGGCCTCCAGTGCGACGAAGCCGTGGAACGTGCTGCGCAGCAAGCGGACCGCGTCGGTCAGGTCGGGTTCGGCCAGTCCGTAGCCGCGCAGCATGCCGTAGGTCAGCTCGACCGCGCGCCGCGGTCCGGGCGCCTTCGCGGCGAGTTCGGGGTCGATCCGGATCGGGGTCTGCGTGGCCGCGTAGCGACCCGGATGCGTGTGGGCGTACTCCCGCCAGGCATTGGCGAACGCGACCAGTGCGTCCTTGCCCGCCCGCCCGGCGGTCGCCTCCGCGATGCGGATGGTCTTCTCGTCCGCCGCCAGCAGCGCGATCCGGCCGCGCAGATCCTCAAGACCTCGGACATGCGTGTAGAGGCTCGCATCCTTCACACCCAGCCGCCGCGCCACCTGCGACATGGTCACCTGATCGAGCCCGACCTCGTCCGCCAGCTCGGCGCCCGCGACCGTCACCCGCTCAGCCGTCAGCCCTGCCCGCGCCATGCAGCCTCCTCGTCCCTAGGAGTCCTAACTTAAACCTAGGGGTCCTAGGTTTGCAACCGAGATGCGAGCGCCGTAGCGCGCGAGGTGGCTCTTGACCCTCACGTGGCGTCAGGCTGCATAGTCGGAGCCGTGGAAGATCACTGGACCGTGGGACGCGTGGCCGAGCTGGCCGGCGTGAGCGTCCGCACGCTGCATCACTATGACCAGATCGGGCTCGTTCAGCCGTCGGCGCGGACCGCGGCCGGGTACCGGGCCTATTCGGCGGGCGACGTAGAGCGGCTGCGCGAGGTGCTGGCCTACCGGCGCCTGGGCTTCGGGCTGCGGGAGGTTGCGGAACTGGTCGGTGACCCGTCCACCGACGCGGTCGCCCACCTGCGCCGACTGCGCGGCCTGTTGCTGGAGCGGCGCGATCGCGCCGAGGCCATGGTGACGGCCATCGACAGGGAACTCGAGGCACGGGCGAAGGGAGTGAAGGTGACACCGGAGGAGCAACTGGAGATGCTCGGTGCACGGCTGTACGACACGATCGGCGGCGCGTACACCGCGACACGGCGTACGGAGCCGCGGATCGCCGCGCAGATCTGGGACGCGCTCGGGGACGCGCAGACGGTGCTGAACGTCGGGGCCGGCACCGGCTCCTACGAGCCCGTTGACCGTGAAGTGACCGCGGTGGAGCCATCGGCGGTCATGCGGGAGCAGCGCCCTGCCGGCTCGGCGCCGTGCGTGGCCGCCGCGGCGGAGAACCTGCCGTTCGCGGACAACTCCTTCGACGCCGCGATGGCTGTCTCCACCGTTCACCACTGGGGGGACCCGATGGCGGGGCTGCGCGAGATGCGGCGCGTGGCCCGCCGCGTGGTGGTGCTCACGTTCGACACCGACGAGCCCGGATGGCAGGACCGGTTCTGGCTCACCCGCGACTACCTGCCCGAATTCGCCGCCGTCCTCGCGGAATTTCCCTCGCTCGCGGGGATGGCCGACGCGGTCGGCGCTCGCGCCGAGGCGGTGCCCGTCCCGTGGGACTGCGCTGACGGCCTGTTCGAGGCGTACTGGCGTCGACCGGAGGCGTATCTGGAGGATCACGTGCGCCGTGCGATGTCGGTGTGGACGAGGGTCGGACCGGAGGCCGAACGACGAGCGGTACGAGGCCTCAGCGACGACCTCGCCTCCGGCCGTTGGGCCGAGCGCAACAGCCACATCGCCGGCCTCGACGCGGCGGACCTGGGCCTGCGCCTGCTCACCACCTGAACGTCGTGCCCCGGTCGGGGGGAGTTCAGATCTTGAACACCCTCTGTTCTAATGGCATGTGAAATATCACATGTCATTAGCGCGGACCGAAAGTCCTTGGTCGGCGATCCCACACAAGAAGGACGAACCTCGATGAACCGCTTAGCCCTCCTCGCCGCCAGTGCCGCAGGTCTGACCGTCTTTGCGATCAGCCCGGCCAACGCCGCCGTTCTGCCGGCCGACACGGCCGAGACCGTCACCTCCTGCGGGAACTCCGGCCTCCAAGCAGGCCTGGCCACGCGGGTCTGCGCCGAGATCACCGGGACCACCGTCGAGTTCTACGGGACGGTCGGACTCGCCGGCCCGCCCTCTCCGGGCAGCCCGGCACCCACCCCGAAGGAACTGTTCACCACCCTGTCCACACAGGTCGTCGGTGTCGGCGCGCCCCAGACGCAGTCCAGGCAGGTCATTTTCATCGCCACCAAGCTCGAGGTGCGCGGTCTCGTCAGCACTGTCCCCTGCGGCTCGACCGTCCGCGGCACCTTCGGCGTGGCCTCGTTCCCCCGAGCGGCCAGCCCGGTGACCCACGAAGTCACCATCACCTGCTGAGACCTCCCAGTCTGCTCACCATGAGCCGAAGCCCCGCCGTCCGATGACGGCGGGGCTTCGGCCGGGCCACCGCCTGGGGTCACCCCCGGCTGCGGACCCCGTCGTAAGCTGTTGGGTCCCGAAGGTGACGGACAGGAGTCTGAGGTGGCCGAGACGGCGTTGGCCGAGGTCATGGCCGAGCTGGCCGGGCTCGAAGAGCCGAAGACGCGCGCGGTGAACGAGAAGCACGGCGACGACCACGGCGTGAACCTCGGCAAGCTGCGTGCGCTCGCGAAGCGGCTGAAGACGCAGCAGGAACTCGCGTGCGGTCTCTGGGGGACGGGGGACAGTGCGGCGCGTCTGCTGGCGATGCTGATCTGCCGGCCGAAGGCGTTCGGGCACGACGAACTGGACACCATGCTGCGCGAGGCGCGCACGCCGAAGGTGCACGACTGGCTCGTGAACTACGTGGTGAAGAAGAACCCGCACGCGGAGGCGCTGCGCGTGGCCTGGACGGACGATCCGGATCCGGTGGTCGCGAGTGCCGGCTGGGCGTTGACCACCGAGCGGGTGGCGAAGAAGCCGGAGGGCCTCGATCTCGCGGGGCTGCTCGACGTCATCGAGGCGGAGATGGCCACCGCCCCGGACCGCTTGCAGTGGGCGATGAACCACTGCCTGGCGCAGATCGGTATCGAGCGCGCGGAGCTCCGGGCCCGGGCGATCGACATCGGCGAGCGGCTGGGCGTACTGAAGGACTATCCGACCTCGCCCGGGTGCACGTCTCCGTTCGCGCCGGTCTGGATCAACGAGATGGTGCGGCGCCGGGAGGCGTGACCCGCGCCCTGACACCTCGTTGAAACGATCATGCGAACCTTCACGACAGCGGCCCTGGCCGCCGCAGGGGCCGTCCTGGCCCTGGCTTCTGTCTCTGCCGTTCCCGCCGCCGCGCTCGACGCCCCGGCAGTCATCAGTGTCGACGGCACCTGTCACGATGCGAAGGGCAGCTGGCCCTGCGCCGTCGACATCGAGGTCCAGACCAGCAAGAAGCAGTACGGGCCCGTCACCATGGACGGTGAGGCGTACATCAACTGCACGCGCAACCGCATCGACCGGACCCGATCGGTGCACATCAATAACCCCGGTCGAGCCGAGTTCGCCCCCGGTGGTGGCGGCAACGCTCTGCGCCGACCCACCTACTTCACCTGGTCCAGGGACACCTACCAGGACGTCCCCGAGCGCATCGCGCCGGGGGAGGCGTCCTGGTTCGAGGTGCAGCGCGCCACCGAGTCGGGCGACGCCAAGTTCACTGTCCGCGACGAGAAGGGCCAGGAGCAGGTCCTGCGCGGGACGTTCGACGGGCCGGCGAACGGACTGTCCGACCGCCACTACCAGCGAACGGGCCCGCTGACCGCGGCCGAGCAGCGGCACTGCAATTCCGACCGGCCCACGGCCCCGGCCGCGGTCCCGCTGGGAGCGGACGCCCCGTAGGCCTCCGCCTCAGAACGGCTCACCGCGCCGTGGCCGGGGTCACCGCCGCGGCCCGGTTCCAGTGCATCCGGGACCACGGCAGGGTCAGTTGGCTCTGGTCGGACACCTCGCGCGGGGCGAGGTCCGCGATCCGCGCGGCCTCGCCGTGCCGGGCGTAGACGGTGTCGACGTAGCGGTGTCCGGTGTCGGCGGCGATGAACAGGACCGTCCGCCCGGGGGAGCGCTCGCGTTCGTGGCGGGCGGCGAGGTAGCCGGCGCCGGTCGACAGGCCCGCGAAGACCGCGTGCCGCCGCAGCAGGTCGACGCTGCCGGCCAGCGCCGCGTCGAAGGAGATCCAGTGCAGGGTGTCGTACAGCTCGTGGGAGACGTTCCCGAAGGGGATGGAGCTGCCGATCCCGGCGATGATGATCTCCGGGTCGGAGACGTGTTCGGCGCCGAAGGTGACGCTGCCGTACGGCTGGACGCCGACGAGTTCGACGTCGGCCGGGCCTTCGCCGTCCGCGCGCAGGTAGCGGGCGAGGGCGCCGGTGGAGGCCCCCGACCCCACGCCGCCGACGACGGTCAGTCCGTCCGCGCCGGTCGCCTCCCGGATCCGGTGGGCGACCGCGCGGTAGCCGAGGTAGTGCAGGTCGTCGTGGTACTGCCGCATCCAGTGGTATTCCGGATGCTCGGCGAGGATCTCGTGGATCCGTTCGACGCGCCGCTTCTGGTCGAGTTTCAGGTCGCTGCACGGCGCCATCTGCTCCAGCGTCGCCCCGAGTACGGCGAGCTGGGTACGCAGCGTGTGGTCCACCGTGGTCGAGCCGACGATGTGGCAGTGCATGCCGTACCGGTGGCAGGCCAGGGCGAGTGCGTATGCGTAGATGCCGCTGGAGCTGTCCAGCAGCGTGTCTCCGCGGCGCACCGCCCCGGTGTCGAGCAGGTGGCGTACCGCCGCGAGTGCGGAGACCGCCTTCATCGTCTCAAAACGCAGGCATACGAGCCGGTCGTCGAGCCGTATCAGGTCCGGCCGGCCGATCGACTCCGCGATGTGCTGGTCCATGCGGGATCTCCTTGGTGGTCGTGAAGGTCCGGGTGGCGGGGATGCCGTGAGAGTCCAGGGCGCGCAGGCAGCTGCGCACCCGGTGTCGCAGGCCGGGCGCGGCCGGGTCGAACAACAGTCCCGCCACCGCGCCGCTGTGCGCGATCTGGACACCTGCCGCTCCGACCCGCCGGGCGATGCCGGTCAGCGCGTCGAACTCCGGGTGGCCGAGCACTTGCTGGCCGCGCCAGGCGCTGGCGGTCGCCACCTCGCCGAGCAGTTGCACGTCGCCGGTGGCCACGGCCCGGCGCAGCAGCGCGCGCAGGCGCTCGAAGGCCCGTACGTGGTCGGCATCGGCCTCGGCGGGTGTGCGTACGGGCAGGGACAGGGTGTCGACGGGAGCTCCCCCGCCGAGGATGCAGCCCACCACGACCAGGGGCGGCAGGGCCGGGCCGAGGACCTCAAGGACCTTGCCCTCCCGCTGCGCGAAGAGCACCGGGCGGCCGTCCATCATCAGCGGATCGCAGGCCTGCTCCGCCCGTACTGCGAGTCGGGCGACCGTGTCGGCGGGCAGCCGCAGTCCGTACGAGTCCGCGACCGCGCGCACGGTGGCGATCACATCGCTGGTGGAGCTGCCCATGCCCAGGCCCACCGGTATGTCACCGGTGAGTCGCAACTCCCCACCGCAGGGCGGCTGGGCGGCCCGCTCCGCGCATTCCGCCACCGTGAGGGCGGCGGCCAGCATGGCTTTCGTACGGTCGGCGGGCAGGGCGGTGAGTGCGTCGGGCGCCGTGCCGGGACGGCGGAGGAACTCGGCGTGGCTGCCGGGTCCGGCCATGGGGAGGGTGACCAGGCCCGCGCACCGGCGTCCGTCGCCGTCGAGGAAGACGCCCTGGAGGATCTCGCCGTGGTGGCACGGGGCGTACCCGGTGCCGGTGCGGAGGGCACCGGCACCGGAGACGGCCGGGTGGGCGGCGGGAATCACGCGCTGCCCACCGTCCGGTAGCGGTACAGGACCGTCTCCTCGGCGCTGAACTGGGAGAAGGGGAACGGTTCCGCCGACAGGGCGGTGACTCCCGAGCCGACGAACGCGCGGGCGACGGCGCTGCCGGTCTGGGCGTAGACGATCAGCGGGATGCCCCGGGAACGGCAGCTCTCCAGGATGGTGTCGAACGAGCCGTTGCTCAGGGTCATTCCGGTGGCGACGACGGCCTCGGCGCTCGCCAGTACCTCGTGCATGTCGTCGGTGACGGGATCGCCCCACTGGGTGGCCTTGAGGTTGAAGTCGCAGGGCAGCGGTTCGCCGCCGCGCTCGCGGATCGCCGCGACGAGCGGATTGACGACGCCGATGAGGCCGACCTTGGCGCCCTCCTCGATGTCCAGGAGGCCTGCAATGGCCGCGTCCCGGGCCTTCGCGCGCACTTCTGGTGTTCCGGTGGGGAGGGTGACGGGCTCGGCGTCGCCCGCCTCTCCGGCCGCGCGGTGGGGGCGGATCTCGGAGAGGTAGGCGTCGAGGGCGGCGATCCGCAGAGGGCGCGGGGCCTCGCGCAGCAGGACGTCGAGCGGGGTGCCGGAGGCGTCGCGGCAGATCGACTGGTCGATCTCGCCGGCCTCGAAGGCGCAGCCGCCGAAGGATCCGCCGAGGCGGACCAGGACGTACTGGTTGAGGTAGGTGGTGTCGCCGCCGGCCAGGCGGGTGCCGTGGTGGATCCAGAACACGCTGGTGGCGACGAGTCCGGAGGGAAGCGGGCCGTGTTCGCCCGCGAGGACGGCCTTGATCAGCGCGTCGACGGTCGGGGCCGCGGCGGCGGTATCGGCGGAGGGGGTGGGGCTGTTCCGGATCATGGGATTCCTCTTCTTCACAAGGCGGGTTGGGGCTTCGGCGCCACGGCCGGGGCCGGGGCCGGTGCGCCGAGCGGGCCGCGGTAGGCGACCGCGGGGTTGCCCAGGGCGTCGGTGGAGAGCTCTGCGTCCACCGCGAAGACCTCGGCGAACCGCTCGGCGGTCAGGACGGCGGCGGGGGTGCCGGAGGCGATCAGGCGGCCGTGGTGCAGGAGCAGCAGCCGGTCGCAGTACCGGGCGGCGAGCGACAGGTCGTGCATCGCGACCAGGACCGTCTGGTCGGTGCCGGCCAGCAGCTCCATCAGTTCCAGCCGGTGTTTGACATCGAGGTGGTTGGTGGGTTCGTCGAGCAGGAGCCCGTACGGCTGTTGGGCCAGCGCGCGGGCGATGTGGGCGCGCTGCCGCTCGCCGCCCGAGAGCGCCTTCCAGGAGCGGCCGGCGAGCGCGGTGAGTCCGACGCGCTCCAGCGCGGCGGCGACCACCGCCCGGTCGGTGGCATCGGGTCCGCGCCAGCGGTCCCGGAACGGGGTCCGCCCCAGGCCCACCACGTCGGCGACCCGCAGGTCGCTGTCCGCGCCCGAGTCCTGTTCGACGAAGGCGACATGACGGGCGATCCGGCGTGCGCTCCAGGCCCGTACGGACTCGCCGTCGTACCGCACGGTGCCCGCACCGGGTGCCCGCAGGCCGGCCAGGCAGCGCAGCAGCGAGGACTTGCCCGAGCCGTTGGGGCCCAGCAGTCCGACGGTTTCGCCGGGGGCGATGTCCGCGCTGACGTCGCGTACGACCGGCGTTCCCGCCACCGACCAGCTCAGCCCTTCGGCGGTGATCCTCACAGTTCGCCCCTCTTGCGCAGGACGAGCAGGAAGAGCGGCACGCCGAGGAGCGCGGTGATCACGCCCACGGGAACCTCTCGCGGGGCGAAGGCGATCCGGGCCAGCGCGTCCGTCCACACCAGGAACACCGCGCCCGCGAGCGCCGCGTACGGCAGCAGCACCCGGTGCAGCGGCCCGACGAGGAACCTCACCCCGTGGGGGACGATCAGCCCGACGAATCCGATGGCGCCGACGGTGGCGACCGCCACGGCGGTCAGCGCGGCCGTGACCACGAGCAGCAGCATCCGGGTGTGCCGTACTCCGATGCCGAGGGACGTGGCGGTGTCGGTGCCGAAGGCGAGCCCGTCGAGGGCGTTCGAGCAGAGCCATGCCACCGCCAGCCCCAGCGGGGTGACGATCGCGCAGACCACGACCGTGTCCCAGCGGGCCGGCGCCATGGAGCCCAGCAGCCAGTGGGTGACCGCCCGCGTGGTGTCCGCGTCCGCCGAGGCCATCAGGACCAGCGAGGTCAACGCGGTGAAGAGCTGGCCGACGACCACGCCGGTGAGGACGATGCGGACGGAGTCCAGCCCGGTGCGCTTCAGCAGCAGGAGGAGCAGCCCGAAGGAGAGCAGCGCGCCGGCGAGGGCGCCGCCGGTGACCCCGAGGGCGTTCGCGCCGATCCCGAGGACGACCACGGTGACGGCACCCGCCGAGGCTCCCGAGGAGACGCCGAGCAGGTACGGGTCGGCGAGCGCGTTGCGGGTGACCGCCTGGAGCATCGTGCCGCACACGGCGAGCGAGGCGCCGACGAGCGCGGCCATCAACACCCGCGGCAGCCGCAGGTCCCAGATGAGGGAGTCCACCAGCGGGGGCAACGGCTCGACGTCCAGGCCGAGACGGGCGCCGAAGACGCGGGCGAGGCCGGCCCACCCCACGTCGGCGGTGCCCATGCGTACGGCCGTCGCCACCGAGCCTGCCAGGGCGGCCGTGGCGAGGAGGAAGAGGACCGCCTGGGCAGCAGCGGACCGGCCCGGATGCCCGGCAGGTCCGGCGGAACCGGCCACCAGGGGCCGGGTGGTGACGGAGCCGCCCAGTACAGCCCGCCCGCGGGCCGCCGGGAGCAGGAGATCCGCCGGCTCCGTCCGGGTGACCAGGTCAGCGGACATACCCGAGGTCCTTCATGCCGTCGGCCAGTAGCCCCAGGGCGTGTACGGAGCGCACCGAGGGGTCCAGCTCGATGCCCGGCACTTCAAAGATCTTGTTGTTGCGGACCGCGGCCAGCTTGGAGATCACCGGGTGCTCGGTCATGGCGGCGCGCTTCTCCGCGGCGCTGTCACCGGGCCGGCCGCGCTCGGACAGGTCACCGATCACGATGAAGTCGGGGTCGCGCTTGGCGACTTCCTCCCAGGAGACCTCCGGCCAGTCCTCGTTGACGTCGTCGAAGGCGTTCTTCGCACCCACGATCCGGCTCATCTCGCTGGGCAGGCCGGTCCTGCCCGCCACGTACGGCATGCCGTTGAAGACGGAGTAGAGGTAGACCACGGTGGGCTGATCCGCTCCCTGCGCGACCTTGGCGGCGTTCTGTCCGGCCTTGGCAACGGCGGCGCGCTGCTCGGCGGCGAGCTTGCCGGCCCGCTCCTCGGTGCCGAAGACCTTGCCGAGGTTCTCGTAGTCGGAGAACAGGAGCTCGAAGGGGGTCGTGCCGGCCGGGTTCTGCTGAGGGCAGTCCACGGCGCTGACGAAGGTGGGGACCTTGAGGGCGTCCAGCTCCTCGCGGGTGCCGGCCCGGTCCTTGGTGAAGAGGTCCGTGGAGCCGGCGACGACGAAGTCGGGGGTGGCGGCGCGCAGTTGCTCGCCAGTGGCGATCTTGGGGGCGATGACCGGGACCTTGGCGTACGCGGCCTCGTACGGGGAGGGGATCTTCGTCTTGAGGTTGGCGGTTCCCGCCATCCGGTCCTGGAGCCCGAGTTCGAGCAGGGTCTCGGTCGAGGTCTGGTCCAGGGCGACGGTCCGCTTCGGAGGCGCGGCGAAGGACATCTGGCGGCCGCAGCTGGTGACGGAAGCCGCCTTGCCCGAGACCTGGGCCGCGGGCTCGTTGTCCGCCTGGGAGCCGCCGCCGGCTGCGGTGGAGCAGCCCGCGGTGGCGAGGGCGATGGTCAGGGCGATACCGAGGCGGGCGGGGTGGCGCATGGATTCTCCGGTCTGGAAGGAGGGCGATGGGTGTTGTCGTGCACCGGGCAGGAGTGCCTCGCTCGAAGGGTACTGTAATGGCATTCATTTTCATTAACGAACCCGGGTGCGGTTTTCCGAGCCGTCACCCCCACCCCAAGGAGCACCGCACCGTGGCGACTACAGCCGCGCCCCGAGCGCCCAAGAACCCTGCCCCGCCCCCGCGTTCGGTTCTGCGTGACACCGCGTTCCTGCGCCTGTGGGCGGGCACCACCGCCTCCGGCCTCGCAACCTGGGCCCTGCCCTTCGTCCTCGGACTCGCCGTACTGCACCGCGACCTCGGCGCCGCCGGGCTCGGCATGGTCCTCGCCGCCCGTACCGCCGGCTTCCTGGCCGCCGTCGCCGTCGGCGGCGTGCTGGCCGACCGGCACTCCCGGCGCGCGGTCGTCCTGTGGTCGGCCCTCGCGGCGGCGGTCGCCACCCCCCTCCTCGCCGCCGGACTCGGCCGCTCGCTCCTGCTGATGACGGCCGCAGCCGCCGTCGCGGGCGCCGGACAGGGTGCCTGCCGCCCGGCGTTCCAGGCGCTCACCGCCGAGACCGTCGAACCCGAGCGCCGCCAACAGGCCAACGCCGCCCTGACCATGGCGGTCCGCGGCTCCACGCTTGCCGGTCCCGCCCTGACCGCGCTGCTCGCGTCCTTCCTCGACACCCGGACGCTGCTGCTCGGCATCGGCCTGCTCTGGCTGATCGCTGCGCTCGTCCCCGGCAAGGGCGCCGGACGTGTCACGGCGGCGGACCCGGCCGCCGGGCCCGAGCCCGAGCCGCGCGCCGGCTTCCGCGCCGAGTTCCTGGAGGGGATACGCGAGGCGCGCCGCCACCCCTGGTTCCTCGCCGGACTCGCCGCCCTCGTCGCCGTCATCGCCCTCGGCTACTCCGCCACCAGCGTCGCGCTGCCCCTGATCAGCAGGGACCGCTACGAGACCCAGTGGGTGCTGGCCGCGGCCACGACCGCCTACATCGTGGGGGCGCTCGGCGGGGCCCTGGCCATCGCCCGCTGGCGGCCGCGCTCCCAGGGCTGGGCCGCCTTCGCCGGGCTGGCCGCGTACGGCGTCGCGCCGCTGAGCCTGATGCTGCCCGTGCACCCGGTCATGGTCGTCGCCGCGTACGCCGTCGCCGGGATCGGCATCGAACTGTTCAACGTGCCCTGGTTCACGGCCACCCAGCGCGAGGTCTCCCCGGACAAGCTGGCCCGAGTCTCCTCGCTCGACTTCCTCGTCTCCTACGGCCTGGCACCGGTCGGCCTGGCCCTGATCGCCCCGGCCATCGACGCCTTCGGGGCCACCCCGGTACTCGCCGCCTGCGCCGCCGCCTGCTTCCTCGTACCGGCCGCCGCGGCGCTGGTCCCCACCGCCCGCCACTTCGCGAGGACGGCCCCGGCGCGGACGGAGTGACCTCCACCGCCAGCGTCAGGGGGCGGGTGCTGCGGCGGGCGCGACAGGGCCCGGCCGGGTGGATACGCGCCGGCCGGGCCCTGCGTGCGTGGGATGAGGGTCGTTCAGAAGTCGTCGTCGCGCAGGTCGCGCTCGCCTCGCAGGAGGTCTTCCTCGCGCCGCCGCTCCATCTCGTCCGGACCCTTGCCGCCGCGGGACGGGGTGCCGGGCTCTGGGTGCGCAGGGTCCTGGTCGGGCCTCGGAGGGCGCTGCCGCTCGTCGCGGCCCTTGCCCGGCTCCTGGCGCTTGTCCTGCTTACCACCCATGAGGGGACTCCTTTGTCGTGTGGGGTGAATCTGTCCCTTCCACACTGACACCTACCGTCGCAATCTGCACATTATCGGTAACGGTACGTGATGGGCTGGGGTCGGTCCCGAGGGTCAGCGGAGGTGCGGCGTGAACGGGAGGTAGTCCGTCCGTGTTCCGGAAGGGACCACCGTGTAGCTGGACTCGGGAAGTTCGTTCCACACGCCGGGCAGGTCCCCCAGGGGCTCGGAGACGACGATGCGCGTTCCGTCGGAGATGTCGCGGAAGTACTCCAGCTCCGGGTGGAGGCGGCGCACGCTCTCGGCGCGGCTGCTGTAGAACAACGACCGGGACGCCCCCTGGCTGGAGTAGCGGAAGGCCCAGACCCGCTCCCCGTCGCTGACCGCCAACGTCATCTGGAGGGGGTGCGGCACGCCGTGCTGCCTGCCGAGCCGCTCCACGAGCTCGGCCATCCTGGCGACCGCGCCAGGGACGTCCTGGTCGAGCCCGAAGGTGACCGCCAGGTAGAACATCACCTCGGAGTCGGTGGACCCTTCGATGGCCGAGAAGAGCGCCGGGTCGACGGCGATGCACAGGTCCCGCTGGAGGCGCTGGAAGTCCGCGATGGCCCCATTGTGCATCCACAGCCACCGGCCGTGACGGAAGGGATGACAGTTGGCCTGCTGGACAGGAGAGCCCGTCGAAGCGCGGACATGGGCGAAGAACAGCGGAGAGCGGACGTGGGCCGCCAGCTCGCGCAGGTTGCGGTTGTTCCAGGCCGGTGCGATGTCCCGGAAAACCGCAGGCGTGCCGTCACCGTCCGCGCTGTACCAGCCGATGCCGAACCCGTCGCCATTGGTCGCTTCGACGCCCATCCGTGCGCGGAGGCTCTGGTTGATCAGGGAGTGCTCCGGACGGTAGAGCACGGCATCGAGCAGCATGGGCGAACCCGAGTATGCGAGCCATCGGCACATGCGCACCATCCCCTTCGGGGGCTTGCTCAGAGCCCAACCCGGCCACCAACACTCCCCGCCCGCACTTGGCAATGGATCACTCGTCGGTCTTGCCGCGTTCCTGGCCCTCCTGGCCTTCCTGGCCCTTCTGGCCCTTCGGACCGACCCAGCGCGGGCGCCCCGTCATGGGGTCCGGTACGGGTCCCGGCCGGTCGAGGCGGCTCGCCTCGTCCGTGTCGGCCGCGTCCGTCCGCTGTTCGCCGTGGTGCTCGTGGTGAGGCCGCGTCCGCCGTGGGGCGTGCCCGTCGTGCGGAGGCACGCCGCCGGCACCGCCTTGCTCGTCCATGCCGACCTCCTCAGCCTTGCGCGGAGTCTCTTTGTGGCGGCTGCCCGGCCCCCGCCACGGGAAACCTCGGCACCTGCGAGGTCGCTCCCGCGGGGCCGGAGCCACCCCGACGGGTTCGACAGGCCTCAGACCGCACTCACCGGCATGGGACGGGGAAGCCTGGCCAGCACACCGAGGCAGGCACCCGACCTGTCCGTGATCGAAAAGGCCGGCCCGTCGACGGAGCGCAGATTCCCGGGGTGACCGTCGGTGCGAAACCCGGCACCGCAGAACACGGCACCGACGTACGCGACGAACGCCCCCACGCCTGGTTCGTCTCTCCTACGCCAAACACAACGACGGAACGTCCTCGTCCCCATGCCCGCGCTGTTCTGCCGACGGTGAAGACCGGCCCGACCGGGCCCGACGGTCACTACAGTCCAGTCTCATGACGACGGTCACCACGCGTACGGTCGAATACCCCGCCGACGGCCTGACGATGATCGGGCACCTCGCGCTCCCCGCCGGTGCCGACCGCCGGCCCGCGGTCCTGATCGGGCCCGAGGGGCCGGGCCTGAACGACTTCCAGCGCCGACGGGCCGACGCCCTCGCCGAACTGGGTTACGTGGCACTCGCCTTCGACATCAACGGCGGGCGCTGGTTCACCGACCCTCAGGAAATGCTGGCACACGTGACACCCCTACTCGCCGACCCCGACCGGATGCGGGGCATCGGCCACGCGGCACTCGACGTGCTGCGCGCCGAACCGCGGACCGACCCCGACCGGATCGCCGCCATCGGCTACGGCACCGGGGGCGCCATCGCGCTGGAACTCGGGCGCGACGGGGTCGACTTGCGCACCATCGGCACGGTCAACGCACTGACCACGGGCCGACCGGGGGAGGCGGCGCGCATCCGTTGCCCCGTGTGGGCCGGGGTCGGATCGGAGGACCCGATCATGCCCGCTGAGCAACGGGAAGCCTTCGCCGCCGAGATGCAGGCCGCGGGCGTCGACTGGCGCCTCGTGGTCTACGGCGGCGCCCTGCACGCCTTCCACCACCCGCCGGTGGATCAGACCGTGCTCCCCGGCGTCGGCCACCACCCGCGGCACGCGCAGCGAGCCTGGCGCGACATCGTCGACCTGCTCGCCGAATGCCTGCCGATCACGGAATGAGCCAGACCATCAGGACCGGTTCATGGGGGAGCAGGCCCGTCCGGCCAGGACAAGCTGAGGCGTACGGGACGTTCGCCGGATCCGAAGGCCGTCAGGCCGTGACGAGTTCGTCCGCAAGGAACTCCTCCACGAACTTCCGTGCCCGACGGTCGAAATCGGTGTACTGCGCCTCCCGCTCCGCGCCGGCGACCGCTTCGCCGACCAGCAGATTGCCCTCGGCGTCGATGCGCTGCGGTCGTTCCTCCGCGTCCAGGAGCAGGCCAACGGTGGAGCGGGAGAAACCGCAGTAGTAGGCGATGCCGTCGCTCAGGTTGGCCTCGAGGGCGGACTGCATCGACTCCGCGATGGGGTCGTCGGCGGTGGCGCCGGCCAGGGCCAGCCACAGCATGCGCTTGCCCGCCAGGCGGGGCTTGCTGCGGCCGTAGGCGAACCCGTAGTTCCATACGCGGTCGATCCATCCCTTGAGGACGGCGGGCACGCTCAGCCAGTACACCGGGAAGACGGCGACGACGACATCGGCGTCGAGGATCCGCCGCATGTGGGCGTGGGTCTCGTCCGAGTACGGCTTCTCCCGGTTGCCCCAGTCCGGCTGGTCCTCCTCGTTCATCCGCGGGTCGAACCCCTCGGCGCGCAGGTCGAGCAGGTCGATGCGGTATCCGGCGGCCTCGAGCTGGGCAGCCGCGCGGCGGGCGGTGTGGGCGGTGAGGGAATCGCTGCGGTGGTGCGCGACGACCACGAGGGCTGTCCTGGTGTCACTGCTGTGCTGCGGCATGGTGTCTCCCGAGGGCTCGATCTGTGCAGTGAGTCCAGTACAACCGCGGCGCCGTAGATGATCCATGGGAGAAACCCTCCAGGACATAGGAGATCGTCTACGATTGCGCTGTGGATCCTCTGAGTTCACCTGATTTCTCCCCGGATGCCCCGGCCTTCAGGCCGGGGAGGAATGGGTCCTTGGCACGGAGGCGCGGAGCGCCGGAGTTCCCTTCGCATCTGTTCTGACCTGCACTCT
>NZ_JBFBBA010000058.1:0-37661 GCF_040682455.1 Streptomyces sp. NPDC051183 | reverse complement strand
GACAGCGTCCACCCGTTCTTCTTCTCAAGCGGCGCGAGCAACCCGTTCAGGTAGTCCGACGCCCTCTCGCGGGGCTCCGACCTGCCGAAACGGTGAGCGAACCGGGCATGGAACCCAGCCACTCCCTCGGACCACGACTCGACCTGCTCAACCGTCAACGATTCATCGCACAGTCGGAACAACGAACCAATCCAGCACCCGTCACGGCAGATGCGGTTGCAGTACTAGGGGGCTCCGGTGAAGTAGTCCGTGTCCTTCGGGCGCGCTGCGTCGTGGCCAGTGGGCCGGGGGGCCGGCTCCAGGTGGGGAATGTGCTTGGAGCAATGGATGTAGGCCTCTTCGACGCTCAGCTGGACCCACATCTCCGGACTGCGCCCGGGCGTGACTTCGGCGGGCAGGCCGGGATGGAGGGAGCGCAGGCCCGCGTCGGTGTGGAGCCTGGCCGTGCCGTTGACGTGCAGGCCCACGTGGTGGTGGGTGAAGTCAACGAAGAGCATGCCCAGGTGGGGATTCTCCGTCATGTTGCCGGCGCTTGCGAGCACGCCGTTCCCGCGGAATTCGGGGTAGGCGAGGGTGCGGTCGTCGAAGACGCGGACGAATCCCGGCGGGCCGGCGCGGAAGCTGGCGTCACATTCTCCGCGGGAGTCGGCGGTGGCGAGGAACACCATGGCCTGGCGGCTGATGAAGTCCTGCATTTCGGGTGTGAGGCATGGGCGTACCTGTCGGTCGTAGAACCGGGCGGCACGGTCGGCGGTGCCCAGCTGCTGTTGCAGCCGGTGCTCACCTGCTGATCCGAAGGGGTACGGGGGTATCGCCACGGGGAGTCCTCCTGGCAGACGGGTGAGTGCGTGGCTCAGGAAAGGGACAGGACGGGCGTCTCGAACGGGTCGTGATGGATGCGGTCGGGTGGGGTGCCGTTGAGGGTGAGGGTCTGGCTGGCGGAGGCGACCATCTGGGTCGGGCCGCTGAGATAGACGTCGTGGTGGTACCACGGGCCGAATTCGGACAGGACCTCCGGCAGGGACCCCCGCAGTCCGGGGATGTACTCGTGGGAGACCGCGCCCCTGATGGTCAGCCAGTGGTGCCGCTGGGACATCCGGAGCATGTCGTCGACTCCGTAGAGCTCGTCGCCGGTACGCGCACCGAGGAACAGGTCGACCTGGTGGTGCTCACCGCGTCGGGCGACCTCTTCGACGAGTGCGCGGATCGGGGCGAGGCCGGTGCCCCCGGCGACGAAGAGCAGATCGCTGTAGACGGCGGTGTCCAGGACCATGTCGCCCATCGGAGGGCCCAGCCGTATCACGCTGCCCACCACCGCCCGGTCAACCAGCGCCGTGCTGACCGTGCCGTTGGGCACCGCGCGGACGTGGAAGGTGAGTGTGCCGTCCTCCCGGGGCGCGTTGGCCGGGGAGTAGTAGCGCCACTGCTTCGGCCACCAGGGAGTCTCCAGACTCACGTATTGTCCGGCGGCGTACTCGTACGGAGTGTGCGGATGCACGGTGATCTCTGCGATGCCGTGTCCGCGCGCCACGCGGTGGACCACCGTGGCGGGCCACACGGCAGGCCGCAGTGCCTCGTCCTCCTCGGCTGCGCTGATCATGACTTGGGCGACCACGCCGTACGCCTTCGTCCAGACGGCAGCGATCTCCGAGGTCCATGCGGGGCCCGCGTAGCGGGCGAGTGAGGCGAGGAGGCACTCGCCCACGGCGGGGAAGTGCGCACTGAGCGTGCCGAACTTGCGGTGATCGCGGCCGAGGTGCCCGCAGAAGCGGACCAGGCTCTGCGGGTCGTCGACCAGGTCCACGATGCGCAGCAGTGCGCGCAGCAGTCGGCCGCGCTGGGTGTCCATTCCCGGGGGGAACATCGGGCGGACCTCGGGGTAGCGGGCGAAGAGGATCGCGTAGAAGTAGACCGTCATGTCGGAGGCGAGTGGCTCGACCACAGAGACGGAGGCGCGCAGGAGGTCGATCTCGTGGGGCGACAGCGGCGCCTCGACGACCTCCGGCTCCACGGTCTGGGCGGCCGGGGCGGCCGGGGCGGCCGGGGCGGGCGGGGCGGGCGTCGGCTCGGGCCGGTTCCACTCCCGAGACGGGTACGTAAACGTGTTGTTCGAGCGATCTATCCGGAATCTCAAGGAGCCAACGCCCTTCCGCGCTTGCTTTCTCGTCTCAGGAGAGCGGCAACCAGGGTGTTTGCATGGGCGGGCATGGGTCCTCATCGGGCGGCGGCGGTGAAACGGACGAAGCGCTTCCGGACCGTACATGACCGTGTGGGTGACTCAGAAGTAGCAAAGCAAGATGGCCGGAGCATGCTCCTTCTGGCCGGGTGGATATGCCCGGTTGTGATTACTTCGTGGTCAACTGTGGGCTCGGCGGCGCCGGGCCGGGGGCGGTGGCACTGAGCAGCGACGCGAGACCGAAGGCGGCCAGGCCGACGGTGAAGGTCCGGCGGCGGCCGCAGACGTCGGGAACAGCCCGTAGTTGCCGCAGCAGAACACCAACGCCGCAGCCAGCCCCCTGGTGAATCCACGATCCCGGAACAGCGAGGGGGCAATCAGCGGCGCCCTTCCTGTCCGTGCCCACCTGGTCGGCCAGGCCCTCGCGACCGTAGTAGCCGACCGGCGAGGCGCCGTCCGACTCGAAGAACACCGATCTGGTGCCGGAAGGCCCCGGGCGGCATGCCGACCAGCAGCGCCGTCGCCCGCTGGATACGACGCGTCATCAGGTACGCATCGGCTCGGCCAACACCGTGGGCCTCTCTCGTGAGATCCGCGAACGCGGCTGCCGCGGCGTCGCGCTTTGGCAGATTGCGCCCGGGGCGTAATAGCGGATGGCTCCGGTGCAGGCCTTCCGGCCCCGGAACCATCGGGAGACCGCTGGTTGGAGAGGTGCCGTACCGGCCCTGAAGGGCAAGGAAACGTATGGGGCCGCAGGGTTGGTGGCGTCGTGATCCGCTGAGCCCAGAGCGAAACATCTTCCCTGCCCGCCGCTTCCCCGCGTATCCATTATTTGGGTGGCGTGACGTTGTTGGGGTGCTCCAAATGAGCGACTTCGTTAAAATCGCGGAAGGAAAAGGAAATGGCCGAAACGCAGCCGCGGGAGTCGAGTGGATACATCGACGCTTTAGGGCCGTCCGCGCGATATGTCGTTCCGCGATTCACGGAGCGGACCTCGCAGGGAATTCGTGAATGCGACCCCTACGCGAAGCTGTTCGAGGAGCGGATAATCTTTCTCGGCTCCGAGATTGACGATGTGTCGGCGAACGACATCATGGCTCAGCTCATCTGCCTCGAGTCCATGGACCCGGACCGCGACATCTCCGTCTACATCAACTCGCCCGGTGGTTCGTTCACGGCTCTGACCGCCATCTACGACACCATGCAGTACGTGAAGCCGGACGTCCAGACGGTCTGCATGGGACAGGCGGCGTCCGCTGCGGCCGTGTTGCTCGCCGCAGGTACGCCGGGCAAGCGCATGGCGCTGCCGCACTCGCGGGTCCTGATCCATCAGCCTTCCGGCGGCACTGGCCGGGGGCAGCTGTCCGACCTGGAGATCGTCGCCAACGAGATCATCCGGATGCGCTCTCAGCTGGTGGGGATGCTCGCCCGGCACTCCCACAAGAACGAGGAGGAGGTCAGTGAGGACATCGAGCGCGACAAGATCCTCACCGCCCCAGAGGCCCTGGCCTACGGTCTGATCGACCAGATCCTCAGCACGCGCGACGCGGCGATGTCTGCGGGCTAGCTTGATCACGAGGCAGATGCACGGCCGCACGGTGCCGGCCTGCTCGACTGCTCCCGCCGCTTGGGCCTGCTGACCGAACATACGAATCGTTGTAGGCTCCGGAGACCGCCCTTGACCTGCGGGCAGCAGGCAGGGAGCAGACATATCGGGAGTATTCGCATGCTTCGTACCATGTTCAAGTCCAAGATCCACCGGGCCACGGTCACCCAGGCCGACCTGCACTACGTGGGGTCCGTGACCGTCGACGCAGATCTGCTCGACGCGGCCGACCTGTTGCCCGGGGAACTGGTGCACATCGTGGACATCACCAACGGTGCGCGGCTGGAGACCTACATCATCGAAGGCGAGCGCGGGTCCGGGGTCATCGGGATCAACGGGGCCGCCGCCCATCTCGTGCACCCCGGGGACCTCGTCATCCTCATCAGCTACGCGCAGGTCGAGGACGCCGAGGCCCGGGCGCTGAAGCCCCGCGTCGTGCACGTCGACGCGGACAACCGGATCATCGAGCTCGGCGCGGACCCCTCCGCGCCCGTGCCGGGAACGGACCAGGAGCGCAGCCCCCACGCGGTGGCTGTCTGACGGGAGCGGGGGACCATGCCGCAGAGCACGTCGATCGGGTTCCAGGACGACCGCAAGGCCGGGTGGCTGCTGGCCGTCGAGGACGGGGCGCCGGTCGGCTTCATCGCCTACTTCGTGCTCTCCGGGCCGCCCCACGCCCTGGTCGCGGTGCACACCGTCGTCGAGCCGGGGCACGAGGGCCGCGGGATCGCCGGGGATCTGGTGCGGACCTTCTACGGGATCGCCGCCGCCGAAGGGGTGCCCGTGGTCCCGCTCTGCCCGTACGCCGCGAGCTGGGTCGCCAAACACCCCGACCAGGCGCCCGAGGCGCCGGCGCCGGTCGTGGAGGCGGCCAAGGCGCAGCTGGCCTCGGACTCCGACCTGTGGTGACGGGGCGCGAGCGCTGATATTGCGGGAAAATCGCCCTATGGTGCGAAAACTCGAAGAGACGCAGCCGCCGCCCCCCGAACCCGATCCGACCCCGCCCCCCAACCCCAACCCCAACCCGTTCCCGGACCCGGATCCCATCCCGCGCCCGGTGCCCCCCGAGCCCGTCCCCTTCCCGGAGCCCGACCCGGTGCCACCGCCGCCCGGGCCCGCGCCGCTGCCGCAGCCCGGGCCCTGGAGCTGAGCGGGATCAGTCCGTACGGACCTCGGAGCGGTCGCCGCCCCACAGGGTGTGGAACGAGCCCTCGCGGTCGGTGCGCCGGTAGGTGTGCGCCCCGAAGAAGTCCCGCTGGCCCTGGGTGAGGGCCGCCGGGAGCCGCTCGGCGCGCAGCGCGTCGTAGTACGCCAGCGAGGCCGCGAAGGCCGGTACCGGGATGCCCTGGCTCACCGCCGCCACCAGCACCGCACGCCAGTCGTCCTGGGCCGCGCCGATCTCCCGGGCGAAGCCCGCGTCCGCCAGCAGGCTCGGCAGGCCGGGCCGGGCATCGTAGGCGGCGCGGATCCGGTCCAGGAACGCGGCCCGGATGATGCAGCCGCCGCGCCACAGGGAGGCCACCGCGCCGGGGTCCACGCCCCAGCCGTACTCCGCGCTGCCGGCCTGGATCTGATGGAAGCCCTGGGTGTACGAGACGATCTTCGAGGCGTACAGGGCCTGCTCCACCCGGGCGGCGAAGGCGTCCGCCGCCTCCGGCGACAGCGGCGCCGCCGAGGGCCCCGCGAGCCCGCGGGCAGCCGTACGCAGCTCGCCGTGGCCCGAAACCGCTCGGGCGAAGACCGCCTCGGCGATGCCCGAGACCGGCACCCCCAGGTCGAGGGCGATCTGCACCGTCCAGCGGCCGGTGCCCTTCTGCTCGGCGGCATCGGCCACGACGTCCACGTACGGGCGGCCGGTCGCGGCGTCCGCGTGCGCGAGGACCTCCGCCGTGATCTCGATCAGGTACGAGTCCAGCCGCCCGCGGTTCCAGGACCGGAACGTTTCCGCGATCCTCGCGGGGGAGTAGCCGGCGACCTCGCGCAGCAGGTGGTACGCCTCGGCGATGAGCTGCATGTCGGCGTACTCGATGCCGTTGTGCACCATCTTGACGAAGTGCCCGGCGCCGTCGGGACCCACGTGCGAGGTGCACGGCGTGCCGTCGGCGGCCTTCGCCGCGATCTTCTCCAGCAGCGGGCCGAGGGAGGCGTACGACTCCGCCGAGCCGCCGGGCATGATGCTCGGCCCGAGCAGTGCGCCCTCCTCGCCGCCGGAGATGCCCACGCCGACGAAGTGGAGCCCCAGCTCGCGCAGTTCCCGCTCCCGCCTGCGGGTGTCCTCGAAGTGCGCGTTGCCGCCGTCGATGACGACGTCGCCCGGCTCCAGCAGCGGGGCGAACTCGCGGATCACCGCATCGGTCGGTTCGCCCGCCTTCACCATGACGATCAGGCGGCGCGGGCGCTCCAGCGCGTCGACGAACTCCTTCGCGGAGCCGGCCGCGACGAAGCCTCCCTCGTGCCCGAACTCCTCCACCAGAGCCGCGGTCCTGGCCGCCGTGCGGTTGTGCACGGCGACGGTGAAACCGTTGCGGGCGAAGTTCCGGGCGAGGTTGCTGCCCATCACCGCGAGTCCCGTGACTCCGATCTGGGCGCTGCTGCTGGTCATCGTCGGTCTCCTGAGTGCGTCGGCGTGCGTCGGCGTGCGGAGGGGAAAGGGGTGGGGCACCGCGGGAGCACCGACGATACGGCGACACCGGAACGGACCGGCCGCCCGTCACTCGCGGTCACTTCAACTCCCGCTTGAGTGCGCCCTGTTGCGCCCCTTGTCATGCCCTGATCGCAGCGTTAAGTTGTGCGGTTCCTGATGTCTTCAATGGGGGCTCCCATGGGTGTACGGGGCCGGCACCGCCGGTATCAGCCGAGCAGCATCAACCGGGCATCGCTCGCCGTCACCGCCGGCGGCGCGGGCATAGCGCTCCCCCTCATAGGCGCCGACGCCGCCCACGCCGCGTCCGTGGACACCTGGAACAAGGTCGCCACCTGCGAGTCCACCAACAACTGGCACATCAACACCGGCAACGGCTATTACGGCGGGCTCCAGTTCAGCCAGAGCACCTGGCGCGCCTTCGGCGGCACCGCGTACGCCGCCCGCGCCGACCTGGCCACCAAGGACCAGCAGATCGCGGTCGCGGAGAAGGTCCTCAAGGGGCAGGGCCCGCAGGCCTGGCCGGCCTGCGGGAAGCGGGCCGGGCTCAGCCGCAGCGGCCCGACCCCCGCCGTGAGCCCCCAGGCCCAGTCCCGGCCGCAGGCCCAGATCCAGAGCCAGGCTCAGGTCCAGTCCCAGCGGCAGTCCCAGGTGCCGCCCCCGCCCCAGCAGCCGGCCGTACCCCGCCCGACCGGCACCTCGGTACTGCCGAGCCCGTACGTCGTCGCGCCGGGGGACTCGCTGTCGGCGATCGCCACCGAGCAGCACGTCGAGGGCGGCTGGCAGGCGCTGTACGAGACCAACCGGGCCACCGTGGGCGGCAACCCGAACCTGATCTTCCCCGGGCAGCGGCTCACCCTGCGCATCACCGCCGCACCGCCCGCCCGGAACCCGGAGAAGCCGCCGCGCACGGCCGAGCCCGTCAAGCCGGTGGAACCGGCCGCCGGGAAACCGGACGGGAAGCCCGCGGAAAAGCCGGTCGAGAAGCCGGTCGAGAAACCGGCCCCCCAGCCCGCCTCAGTGAAAGAGCAGCCGGCCGCGGGCGGCTTCTTCGCCCCCGTCGACGCCGGCCTCGGCACCGCGTACCGCGTCTCGGGTTCCTCCTGGTCCAGCGGCTACCACACGGGCATCGACTTCCCGGTGGCGACCGGAACCGCCGTCAGGTCCGTCGGCTCCGGCCAGGTCGTCTCCGCCGGCTGGGCCGGTGCGTACGGATACCAGGTCGTGATCCGGCACGGCGACGGCCGGTACTCCCAGTACGCGCACCTTTCGGCGCTCGGGGTCAAGGCCGGTCAGCAGGTCTCCGGCGGGCAGCGGATCGGCCGCTCCGGCTCGACCGGCAACACGACGGGACCGCACCTGCACTTCGAAATGCGCACGGGGGCCGGCTACGGCACCGACATCGACCCGCTGAAGTACCTCCGCGGACACGGGGTCGACATCTGACCCGAGGCGTACGAGGGGCGCGGACCCGGACCCCGGCCCGGACGGGCCCGCGTAGGCGAGCACGGGCTCGGCGGGAGCGGCCTCGGCGGGAGCGGTCTCTGAGCCGCGCACGTGCTGCGGCACGACCGTGAGCAGGATCAGCCCGGCCGCCGCCAGCCCCGCGCTCGCCAGCGCGGCGGCGGTGCCGGCCGCCCCGTAGCGGAAGCCCTCGTCGAAGAGCGAGATCCCGACGGCGGCCGCGATCACCGGGTTGACCACCGTCACGGTGGCCAGCGGCGCGGTCAGCCCGGCACCCCGGTACGCGGCCTGGGAGAGCAGCAGCCCGACGGCCGCGAGGGCGGCGATGGCCGCCAGGTCCGGCCACAGGGAGGTCAGGGCGTCGAGGCTGAAGCCCTCGGCCACCGACTTCGTGAACACCGAGGCCATTCCGAAGGCCGTTCCGGCGGCCGCGGCCAGCAGCACGCTGTGCAGCACCGCCCGGTGCATCCGGTGCGCGGCCAGGAACAGCACGGCCACGGCGGCGCCGGTCGCGGTCAGCAGCATGGTCTGCTCACTGCCGACCAGCGTCTGCTCCTCCCGCCCGCCGCCGCCCGTCAGGGCGAGCAGCCCCGCCAGTCCCACGGTGGCCAGTACGGCCCCGCGCCAGGCGGCCGCGCCGGCCCGGCGGCGTACGAACACGGCCGCCATCGGCAGCGCGAAGACGATCGTGAGCGCCCCGAGCGGCTGCACCAGACTCAGCGGCCCGTACGCGAGCGCCAGCACGTGGAGCAGCGCGCCGAGGCCGTTCAGCGTGATGGCGGCGTACCAGCCGCATCGGCGCACGGGGGCGTACGGCCGGCCCGTCGTACTGGACGCGACCCGTTCCTGGACGATCGCTCCACCCGCGTATGCCACGGCGGACACCAAGCAGAGGAGGACCGAAAGCACTAGGGCACTCATGAAATCCACAATGCCCCACCCGGGCGGGCTATTCCTCCCCCTGGAGGACGTCCTTAGTCATGCTCAAGGCATACTCCAGAAGCAGTACATGAGGGCAGAACGTGGTGCTTTCAGCCACCTCGGGCACAGGAATTCCACCCTCCGCTGCCGGGGTCCCAGCACGGCCCCGGTACGCCCCCGGTGCACCCGTCGCATTCACGCCGACCGGGCACCGCGCCCGGCCCCGGGGAAGGGGTGTGCCGCGCCGCACGCCTCCACCGGGATTCGAGTCCGGGCGGACCCCGGCGGCATCGCGGCCGGACCCCCGCGCGAACCGATCCCGAACGGACCGCGAACCAGTCCCGAACGAGCGCGGAGCGTGCTGAACACACCCATTACGTGACAGCCCGCTCGCGGTGCGTGAGGCGGCCGCCCATGAGTTTGGTTCCGGGCGCGGGGGATCCGTACAGTTTCCCTTTTGGGGCCTTCCGCAGCAGGCGGATGCGGACGAGCGAGCAAGGAACGGCAGCGGCCATGACGGTGACCGAAGACAACCACGTGACCGGGGAAGGCCACGGCTACGGGCCGGGCATCGACCCCGACCGCCTGGCCCTGTGCCTCAGCGTCCTCGACGAGCTGGACAAGCTCGACGTCGACCACCCGGACGCCATCACCGTACGCCGTGCCACCGCCGGTCTGTACCGCACGGTCAAGCAGCGCCGCCGCCAAGAGCGCCGCGCCGCCAAGACCGCCAACGACAAGGCCGTCACCGAGGCGACCGCGACCGGCTCCGCCGAGCGCATCGACGACGAGACCGAGGGCATCCTGCCCTCCTCGGTCACGGAGGCCGGCCGGATCGCCGGAATACTCCAGCGCCCGCGCTCCTGCTACGTCTGCAAGACGCGGTACGTCGAGGTCGACTACTTCTACCACCAGCTCTGCCCGGAGTGCGCCGTCGAGAACCGGACCCGGCGGGAGGCCAGTGCCGACCTCACCGGCAAGCGCGCGCTGCTCACCGGCGGCCGGGCCAAGATCGGCATGTACATCGCGCTGCGGCTGCTGCGCGACGGCGCGCACACCACGATCACCACCCGCTTCCCCAAGGACGCCGTCCGCCGCTTCAAGGCGATGGACGACTCGGCGGACTGGATGCACCGCCTGGAGGTCGTCGGCATCGACCTGCGCGACCCGGCCCAGGCCGTGGCGCTCGCCGACCAGGTGACCGAGGCCGGTCCGCTCGACATCCTGATCAACAACGCGACGCAGACCGTGCGCCGCCTGCCCACCGCCTACGCGGCGCTGGTCGAGGCGGAGGCCGCCCCGCTGCCCGCCGGTGAGCTCCCGGCCCACCACGTCATCGGCGCCTTCAACTCCGGCGCGGTCGACGGCCTGGCCGCGCTGCCCCTCGGCGTGAGCGGGCTCGAAGCGCAGAAGGTCGCCGACCTCGCCCTGGTCGCCGGCAACGCCAGCCTGGAGCGGCACCTCGCCGGCACCGCCATCGACGCGGGCGGCCTGCTGCCCGACGTCGTCGAGAGCAACACCTGGGTGCAGACCATCGACCAGATCTCCCCCGTGGAGCTGCTCGAAACCCAGCTGTGCAACTACACCTCGCCGTTCATCCTGATCAGCGCGCTCCGGCCGGCCATGGCCGAGGCCGCCCGCAGGGCGTCCAGCGGGCGTGCGTACGTCGTCAACGTCTCGGCGATGGAGGGCGTCTTCAGCCGCGGCTACAAGGGCGCGGGCCACCCGAACACCAATGCCGCCAAGGCCGCGATGAACATGGTGACGCGGACCAGCGGCCAGGAGATGTTCCAGACCGACCGCATCCTGATGACCTCGGTCGACACCGGCTGGATCACCGACGAGCGCCCGCACTTCGACAAGATCCGCCTCGCCGAGGAGGGCTTCCACGCCCCCCTCGACCTGGTGGACGGCGCGGCCCGGGTCTACGACCCGATCGTCCGCGGCGAGCACGGCGAGGACCTGTACGGCGTCTTCCTGAAGGACTACGCCCCCGCCAACTGGTAACCGGCGGGGCGCGGTCGGAGCGGCCCGGGCCCTCGCCCCGGCACCGGGGTCACGAGGGGCTCACGCCGTACGGTCGTACGCCCCCGCCGCCACCAGCTCCAGCACCGGACGCCAGTCCTCCAGCACGCCCGCGTCCAGGCCGACCACCTTCCCCGCGTCGTCGGCCTGGCGCAGGAGCACCGCGGCCTCCCCGTCGGGATCGGCCGCGAAGGCGCGCACCTCGGCCGCGCCCATGACCCCGCCCTGCGCGCGCAGCGTCAGCGCGCTCTGCGGCGACAGCGCCCGCTCCGGCTCCACGGCGGCCAGATAGCGCTTGGCCGGTACGTGCAGCCGCACCAGCCGGGCCACCCGCTCGCCCAGCAGCGGACGGATCGCTTCCGCCGCGTGGTCGGCATGCCCCGCGTCGTCCCCGGGGAACAGCAGGTGGCCCAGGTCGTGGACCAGGCCCGCGACCTGCAACTCCTTGTCGAAGGGGTGCGAGCGGCGCAGCAGCGCCGCCGTCTGGAGCCCGTGGTCGTGCAGATCGACCGGATCCCCGCTGCGGTCGGGCGTGTCCCACGCCCCGCGGCAGGCGAGCAGCAGGTCCATCAGCTCCTCGACGGTCCCGATCACCCGCGGCACCCCGGACTCCGACACCCTTCGCTCCCTCCGTCGCCCCCACGTCCGGGCCCGAGCAGACCATCGTCCGTCGACACTCCGGCGTACGACTGCCTGAATTCGGGGCGAAAACGAGTAGGCGGGGCGGATTTTGCCTTTCCATCGAGCGGGGGTCCGCTCATATGTGTACTCTGGGGGACACGGACGGCCCCACCAAGGCCACCCTCCGTATCGAGAACCATGGCGCCACCGCGTCCGGAAAACCTTTAATCCTGCCCCGGGAGCGGTCCGCCCCCGGGTTACGCGACACAAAGGAGTGCGCGGTGACACCAGAACTGACGACGACCGACCAGGCGTTGATGGAGCGATCGGGTCCGCGGAGCAGCAGCCGCCCGGACCAGCTCGGCAACCTGGAGGTCTGGGCCCGGTCCGCACCGATCCGGCTCGCCGGTTACGAGGACGACCTCGCGGAGCCGCACATCCTGCCCGGCATCGACTGACCGTCGAGCCGTAGGCCGACACGACCCGGTCACGCCGAGCCCCCGCGCCGACACAGGCGCCGGGGGCTCGGGCGTTCCGCCTTCCCCGCAGCTCCCGGAGCTCGTTGCCCGAGTTCGTTCCCGGAGTTCCGTTCCCCGAGTTCCCGACCGCCGTACGCCGTGAGCGTCATCGCTGTCGGCGATCAAGACTTCCACCGCCCGGCCCCAGCGGGCAGGCTCACCCGCATGAAACTGCTGATGCTGGGTGGCACCGAATTCGTCGGACGCGCGATCACCGAAGACGCCCTTGACCGGGGCTGGGAGGTGACCGTCTTCCACCGCGGGCACCACGCGCCCCCGCCCGGCACCACCGCCGTGCACGGGGACCGGACCGCCCCCGGCGGCCTGGACGCCCTCGCCGAGGGGGAGTGGGACCTCGTCGTCGACACCTGGGGCGGCGCCCCCACCGCCGTGCGCGACAGCGCCCGGCTGCTGAGCGGCCGCGTCGGCAGGTACGTGTACATATCCAGCCGCTCCGTGTACTCCTACCCCGCCCCGGCCGGGCTCGCCGAGGACGGCCCGCTGGTCGACGGCTCCCCGGACGCCGCCTCCGTCGCCTACGCCGAGGACAAGCGCGGCGGCGAACTCGCGGCCCTGGACGCCTTCGGCGACCGCGCCCTGCTGGTCCGCGCCGGCCTCATCATCGGCCCGTACGAGAACGTGGGCCGGCTGCCCTGGTGGCTCAACCGCACCGCCCGCGGCGGCCCGGTGCCCGCCGCCGGACCGCGCGAACTGCCGCTCCAGTACATCGACGTACGGGACCTCGCGCGCTGGACCCTGGACGCGGCCGGGGCCGGGCTCGGCGGTGCGTACAACGCGGTCTCCCCGGTCGGACACACCACCATGGGCGGCCTCCTCGACGCCTGCTCGGCCGTCACCGCGGGCGGCGCGGAGCTCCGCTGGATCGACCCGGCCCGGATCCAGGAGGCCGGAGTGGCGCCCTGGACCGAGCTGCCGATCTGGCTCCCCGAGGGCGAGATGCACGACTACATGTTCGGCGGCGACGTGGCCAAGGCCCTGGCCGCGGGCCTGAAGTGCCGGCCCGTGGAGGAGACGGTGGCCGACACCTGGGCCTGGCTCCGGGAACTCGGCGGGGTGGCCCCGCAGCGCACCGACCGGCCCGCCCCGGGCCTGTCCCCGGAGCAGGAGGCGGTGCTACTCGGGCTCTGACGGCCCTGACGGCCCTGACGGCCCTGAGGGCACCGGGCGCGCCGGCCGCGCGAGCCGGGTGGGCGGCAGGTACTCGCGCAGCAGCCTGCGGTGCCACCATTCGCCCGTCTCGCGCAGCTCCCGCCAGGTCGTGAACCGGTAGCGGTAGAGCCGGGCCCGGATGTAGGCCGGTGGGGCGTCCGGGAAGGGGTTGTGGCGGATCAGCATCGCTCAGGCTGTCGCTGCACGAGGTGATTGTTGCCGCTGCCGCGTCGGAGCTGTGGTGGTCGGCCTTGACCGGAGGATCAGCTCTACGGGATACAACGGATCGCCTCCAGGAGGCCCGTCGTGCAGTCGTGGCGAGTGCCCGCGCTGCCGCTCGGAAGTCCCCTCCGGCACCTCATACGAGAACTGTCTTGAGACACACGCCGAGGACAACGCGCTGCTGTACGCCGACTGGCCGGCCTGCCAGGGCGCGACGATCTACACAACGAGGGCGCCATGCCCCGACTGCGCGAAGCTCATCCGCTCTGCGGGTGTGAGGGAGATCGTCTACCTGGCTGACGAAAAGGTGAGTCGAAAGGTGCTCTGATGTGGGAAGAACCCCCGGCCTTAGGCCGGGGGTTCCCTGTGTCCGTGCCACGTCACGCGCGGCCTGCCAGCATGAGCGCCAGGGGGCCGGCGGGGAGGAGGAACTGTCCTTCCGCAGCAGCCTGGATGGCGTCCGGCATCGGCCACCAAGACAACTTGAAGTCTGCCTCGGAGGGTTCGAGCTGCTGGGCACCGAGGGTGAGATCGTGAGCCTCGAAGAGATGAACGCGCGCCGTGCTCCCGAGAGTGATGGCGTACGAACCGAGGCTCCTCCAGGACTCCGCGGTGACGCCCGCTTCTTCCTGAAGTTCCCGACGAGCGCACTCCTCGGGGGTCTCGTCCCCTTCGACCCGTCCACCTGGGAGGAACAGGTACTCACCGCCGTGGCGGGGGAACTCCGCGTTCAGAATCGCAACAAGTCCGTCCTGGTCCACGGCCACGATGACGGCCGCGTCCGGGGTGTTGTCCGTGTGGTCCATATCGATTGAGAGTAGACCTGATTCACCGAGTGAATGCCGCGAACGGAACATTCATCACCTCGGGTCGGGCAGTCCCCCTACCCCAGAAACCGTCTTCCCCGAACGAGTCGCCATGGTCGGCGCAGAGGATGATCAGCCACCGCTGATTCTGGGTGAGCGTGGTGATCAGACGCCCCAGGTGTTCGTCAGCGTAGGCGAGTGCTGCGGCCTGCGAGAGGACGCTGTCCGTGCTCTCACCGAGGTAATGCCCGTGGGGTACGTGCGTGGCCGACACGTTGACGAACAGGAAGAGCGGGCTACCTGCGTGCCCTTCCGCGACGCTCAGCGCCTGGTCGACCTGATGCCGGGTGGAGTCCGGTTCCGGCGAGCAGAACTCCGGACGCCAGTGGTCCTCGTCGAACATCGCCGGGAGCACCCCACCGAGCGGCGTCTCCCGGGAGAAGTAGGTGACGCCTCCGATGCACACGGTGCGGTACCCCTGCTGCCCGAGCCCGACCAGCAGGTTCGGAGCGTCGAAGACGAAGGTCTCAGGTGGCACCTTCTTGAAGGCCGGCGGGCGGCACTCCCAGAGACGCGTCGGCTGCTCCGGCTGCGGCAGCTTGGGCAGGAAGCCGGAGAAGTACGCCGTGTGGGCCGGGAGGGTGAACGATCCCTGGGTCTGGCGCAGCTCCCAGCCGCCTTCGGGGAGAAGGCCGGCCAGGGCCGGGGTCAGCCCTTCGTCGAGGGCTTGACGGGCTACGTCGTACCGGAGGGAGTCCAAGGTGACGAAGAGGATGTTCGTCTCGGTCTCGATGATCTCCGCAGCGTTGATCACTTCTACCTCCACATCACACCCGGGTAGGGCTCGATGGTTCCTCGGGCGTGCTCGTTGACCGGGATGGGTACCTGGTCCTCGCTGATCATCTGGCGGATCAGGATGAGGCCGGACTCGTCGGTCAGCGGCTTCCCGTCCTTCCCGTACAAGGTGATCGTGACGACCTGGGCGCCGTTGTCCCCGGGGTCCGTCTTCACGTGCATCCCGGGAACACCGCCCAGGGCAGTCATGGCGATGAGCAGCTCGTCTTCCTTGGCGATGCCGTGGTCGTAGACCTTGCAGGCGTAGTGCCTGGCGTTGATGGCTCCTCTGCACAGGCGGTCGAAGAACTCGCTGCTGGCCTCGTGCCCGTCGTGGGCGACGACGAGCTGATTCGCCCGGGTCACCACGACGAAGCAGGAGGCCAACCACCAGGCGACCCCGGAGTGGATCTGCTCAGGGACGCGGCCGGATGCCCCTCCGTCGCGGACGACCGCATCGACGTCGATGCGGTTAAGCACGGATGGTCTCCATGTGGGCTGTGATGGCGTGCACGAGATCGTTCGGGGTGAGCCCGTCCGTTTCGAGCATGACCGCGGTGGGGTCCTGGGCGGCGACCGCATCGAAACTCTCCACGAGGCTCTTGAAGCGCCCGGGGATGCCGAAGAGGTCTGCGTCGTCCTGCTTGTAGTCCGGCTTCTGCTCCAGGCGGTTCCGGAGGGTCTCCTCCGTGCAGCGCAGGTAGAAGGTCGCGTCCGGCACCACCAGGTAGGGCCTGAACGGGAGGAGCAGCCGATCCACCTCGGAGGTCGTGGCGCCGTGGATGGCGGCCTGGCAGGCCACGACAGAGGACGTGTACCGGTCCGCGATCACGGGGCCGTTGGTGAGGGCCTGGCGGGCGCGGTCGGAGACGTTCAGCAGTCCCGACAGGTAGAACGCGAACTGGGGCAGCGGCTTGAGGGTGCCGGCTTCTCGCGACCACTCGTCGTGCGGGGTGTCCAGGGTGTGTATGACGGTCCCGTCCCACCGCCGGGCCAGCAGTTTGGCCAGGGTGGACTTGCCGAAGCCCGAGGGCGATTCGAGGGCGATGAAGACCTCGGCGCGGTCCCCGTCGTAGGTGATGGGCTCGAAGGCGCTGGGGAGCTGGATGGCGTCGATCACAGGGTTCCCTCCGTGAAGGCGGTGACGTGCTTGGCCACGACTTCGGCCAGGTACTCCGGGTCGGTCAGGTGGTCCTTGAGGTCCAGCCGGAGGTCTTCTCGCAGCAGGCAGGGCTGGAGGCCCCCGCCGTGGTCGACCCGCAGCGACCAGAAGCCCTCCACGCACTTCGACCGCAGGGGGCAGGTTCCGCAGTGGCCGACGTGGTGGCGGCCCAGGTCCCGGTGGATGACGTCGATCTTGACGCCGTCCACGTTGAACACGCGGCGTCCCTGGCCGACGCCGGCCACCTCGATCCGCTCGTCTGTCGTCAGGGTCCGCAGGTGGCGGATCACGTCGTCTGCGGAGACAGCGTTGCCCACGATTCCGGCGTTGAAGTCGGTGTTCACGAGTTCGATGAACTGGACCGGCATCCGGCGGTTGAGAGCGAAGTCGAGGATGCCTCGGACCTCGTGCGCGTTGGTCGTGAGGAGAAGGCAGTTCAGTCCGACTTCCTTGAAGACCTCGCGGGCGGCCTCGATGCCGTCGAGGACGAGAGCGATCTCGAAGCGGGCCTGGGCGATGGTCCGGAAGGTGCCGTCGGAGAAGTAGTGGAGGGAGACCTTGACCTTGTCCAGCCGGGTCTTGGCGAGCCACGGCTGATGCTGGCGAACGTGGGTGCCGTTCGTGATCAGGGTGTACGAGCCGTCCGGGCCGAGCGGCGGGAGTCCGGACAGAACCGGGCGGGCCATCGGGGACGTGAGGGGCTCGCCTCCGGTGAAGTAGAAGCGATCCATGCCCCTGTCGGCCAAGGCCCCGATGATCGTGATGTAGTCCGTGGCCGCCAGTTCGCGGGGGCGCGGCTGCTGGGTGCGGTCCTTCTTCGTGAGCGGGGGCGGTGTGTCCCCCTCGTTGTGGCAGAAGAAGCAGGCCAGGTCGCACCTGGGCGTGAGGGAGATTCGAGCCTGCCCTCGGAGGGCGTTGAAGTTTCGCAGGGCAGTCCAGTCGACTACCGGCGCGTCGTAAGGGGAGAGCGTGATCGTCACAGCAACCTCCGCACATGTGGCTTGCCCGCCCGTTGGGGGCGGGGGTTGATGGGGCCCGGCTACTCGGGAGCGACCACACATGCAGCCGGGCCCAGCTCCCTTCCTGGCAGGGGGGCGTGCCAGAAGCTCTCGGGAGCGCGTCCCGCGCGGGTAACGGCTGATCGCCGCGCGGGAGATCTAGGGGTTCTTGATCCAGGCGGCGCACAAGAGGACACCGAGGATGAAGCTGGTGAGAAAGATGATCAGTCGGTACACCATGCCTCCGAGGTCTCCACTAGACCCGCCTCCGGTTGGGGGTGATGGTGCGGGTAGGCCGGCGCCCGGCCGCTCGGTCTTCTACAGGGACACCCGATATGGAGCACGGCTCGGTGAGCGTGTAGTTCGTGTGGTTGGTGATGCGGCCTCGGGTCACGGCGGCGAGCCGACCACAGCCGATCCCTGGGCATCTCAACGCGTAGATCCGTTGGGTGTCCGGGTCACGGAAGACTTGGTGTGGGTAACCGAGGTCGGCTACCGATGGTGTGATGAGGACGATCCGAGTCATTGCTTCCGTCTGGGTTGGAGCCCCCACCCCGGCCCCCTTCCTGACGGCCGGGGCGGGGAATCTAGGCGGCGATTCGCGCCCGGGGGCGGTAGACCTTTCCGTGCACGGTCATGAGCCAGGGGGCGTGGGTGCGGAAGATCAGCACTCGCTGGGAGCGTCCGCTCGTAGCCCTCATGTCATCCACGCGGTGGTACCTGCCGTCCAGCGGGATGAGGTCTCCGACGCGGACGCTGTTGGGCGGGCACTCGATCGCCTCGTAACCGATCGGGCCTTTCGGCTTAGCCAGCCCCGGCCCTTTGGTCCCACCGCGGCCTCGGTTCCGTGAATCTCCGGAAGAGGTGGCCTTCACGCAGACCGTCTCCATAGCGGGCCACACGAAGCCGTTGCTGTTCTCCAGCTCCAGAACTCCTCGGTGGACCACCTTCACGACACCCCGCTCGCCGCGTTCGGTGTCCGTGACCCGATCCCCCTTGCGGAAGCGGGGCTCCCTCTCGCGCTGACTCAACCCTCTCACCTCCTTCTCACCGGAGGCTCGTGGTTCCCGATGACGCGAACCGGGCGGTCACCGATGATGACCTTCTCCTCGTCCTCGCTGGCGTAGTGGCAGAGGCGGGCTTCCGTGGTCCAGCTCGTGTCTCCCGGCGGGCCTACCAGGGTCAGAACCTCGTCGTTCACCGCGTCCACACGACCGACTCGACTCAGAGCGTCCACAACCACGTCCCCTTCCACGAAAGTCACCTCGTGCTCCAGTTGGTGAGAATGTGGGTCAGGCGCTCCATGTCACGAGTGGTCATGCTGGTGAAGCGCCAACATCCGGGGATTCTGGGGTCCTCGAACAGGGCGACGCTCGGCAGGTCGTTGGCCGCGAAAGCTGCCTTCAGGTCGGCCGCCGCTTGCTCGCCTTTCCTCAGCTCCTCGTCCATCGCCATGGTTCTCACTTCTCACCTCCGTTGATCACCTCTGGCCTTGTGAGTAACAGATTGGACCGCTGACTGCCTTAGCGACAGGAAGAGTTGAGGGCGAGGCCGTTGAGGTCGACCGGAAAACTTTGCGCCGTGATTACCCGACCCCTGGCCTGCTCCGTGGTGTCCCGACTACTTTGTGCAACATGGGAGAGAACGCCGAACTGAAGGCGGCACTGGCCAAACTCGGCTTCAAGCAAGAAGAGTTAGCAGGTCAGATGAACACTGCGCTCCAGCAGCTGACCGGCAGGACCGGCAACTTCTCGGATCGCACCGTGAGGAACCTGCTGAACGGCTCGACCAGCCGCCCTTTCGGTAAGACGCGGATTGCTTTGGAGTCCGTTTTCGGACGCCCGATCGCGGAACTAGGGTTTAGACCACCTAGCTCCGAAGCACTTCGGGAGGACTCCGTGCTCCGTCGCCGCTTTGTCACCGCAACCACCAGCATCGTCGCCTCTAGTGCAATTCCGGCCACCGCCTCCGCCTCGCCCAAGCGGATCGGGACCCAAGACGTCGAGCGGCTCCAGGAGCGGTTCGCAGAGATCATTGCTAGTGATCACCGGCATGGGGGTCAGCGAGACATCGAGGTCAAGGCTGCTTCCATGTCCGGTGAGGCTCTCGACCTCCAGGAGTCAGGGAGCGCCAGTCAGCGAGTCCGTAGTCACCTGTACGGCACTGCCGCTGCCTTCCGAAGCTCCGCTATGTGGGCCGCGATCGACGGCCGTAGGTACGACGCCGCCATCGCGCACATGCAGGCAGCTCAACACCTGGCTGAGATGTCCGGTGACTCCGCCATCAAGTTCCGGATCTGGTCACACGCCGGCACCATGTACCGGCACATGGGGCGCCATGTCGACGCAGCCGCCGCGAACCAGGTCGCCAGGAACCTGGACCTCACCCGCCGCGACCCCATGTTCGCCTCGCTCGGGCTCGCTCGCCAAGGTGCGATCCACGGGGCCGCTGGTGACAAGACCGCGACCCGCAGAGCCTTCCATGATGCCCAGGTCGCCATGGACCGAGCCGACCCGTTGGCTTACCGGCCGGTCTGGATGAACGCCTTCTTCGACCAGGCTGAACTTCATTCCCTCGCCTTGTCCGCATACCTGGCTCTGGGCGACCACGCCCGAGCCGAGTACCACGCCCATCAGTGTCTGGCGAGCGTGCGCCCCCACATGGCCCGCTCGAAGGCCATCTCCACGACTCGACTCGCGCGAGCCCAGTTGGAACAGGGTGACCTGGAGCCTGCGGTCGCAACCGCGATGTCCGTGTCCCGCGACGCAGCGATGCTGCACCCTCGGGTAGCGGGGATGCTCCACGTCTTCGGGAAGCGGCTCCAGACCCTGGCCCCCGGGAGCGCCGAAGCCGCTAGCTGGACTCAATACGCACTCGACACACGGAAGGCCGGCCTATGACGAGCACGCTCACCCTCCAGCGGTACACCGAGCTGGGGGCCGTGAAGAAGACGTTCCTGGACCTGTGGGCAGAGGTCCGAGCGCCGCTGCTGCACCTGCCGAATTACGCTGTCAGTACCGTCTCCGAGCGCCTTGATCGGCACGCCACGGACGAAGGGTTCGAGGTCGTAATCGGTTACGACGGAGACGAGCCGGTCGGGTACGTCTACGGCAACCATGCTGGACCGGACGACAGGTACTGGGCTCGGATCACACCCTTCCCTGATGACCTGTCGCTCCGCGGAAGCGGCTTCGCCCTCAAGGAGCTGGGTGTCCGCCCCGCCTGGCGAGGAACCGGCGCCGCCCAGCGCATCCACGATCACCTTCTCGCGGGCCGCGAAGAGAAATACGTGAGCCTGATGGTGAACCCGGAGGCTGGCGATGGGAAGGTTCGGCGCATCTACGAGTCGTGGAACTACACCCCGCTCGGTACGAGCCAGCCGTCCCCGGACTCCCCTGTCCTCTTGGCCATGGTCCGGAGTACTGGGTGACCTGGTACTCCGTCTGGCCCGCCCTCCTCGTATGCCAAGGCTGCCGAGCTCTAGGCGTCCAGGTCTGCATGAATGAACTGACCCCCTCGTGGGCCTGTCGGCGGAGGGGGTTAGTTCATCCAGGGAAGTTGGAATGTGACCCTCAGGGAGGGGGGTCGTCCTCGTTCTCCGGGGCTGGTTCGATCTCCAGCCGGGTGGGCGGTAGGAGGTCCCGCACGAAGGTGCGGTGCCACCAAGCGCCCGTCTCGCGTAGCTCACGCCAGGTGGTAAATCGGTAGCGGTAGATCCTGGCGCGGACGTAGGTAGGGGGCCGGTCCGGGAAGGGATTGCGGCGGATCAGTCGGAGGGTATCCCTGTCGTTGATCAGCAGTCGCTCGATGAAGCCGCCGAACCAGGAGGCTCCGTAGGAGGGGGAGAGGGCGACAAACCAGAGAAGCCAATCAAGTCTTAGGTGGTAGGGCGCGAACTGGCGCGGAATCCTGCGCAGTTCACCCGGTTTGCCCTTGAAGCCGTACTCGCGCCACGCGCCGTCCTCCCGCGGCAGCGCGTCGGCGGTGCCCTCCACCACGATCTCGTCGCGGATCCGGCCCACCGTGCCGAACGCCCCGTAGGTGTTGACCAGGTGGAGCGAGTCGAAGGAGCGGTTCATCACCTGGCGGCGCGAGACCATGTTGGCCACCGGGTGCCGGCTCAGGACCAGCACCAGGGCGGTCACCGCGCACACGAGGACCACGAACCAGACCGGGCCCTGCCGGGAGGCCGCGGCCGGGGGCGGTCCGGCGAGCCCGGTGAAGTCGACCGCGGGCAGGGCCAGGGTGATCGTCAGCCAGTTCAGCCAGGCGAAGTTCCCCGACAGCACCAGCCACAGCTGCGTCGCCACGATGATCCCGGCCGCGTACGAGGCCACCGGCTGCGGAGTGAACAGCAGCACCGGAACGAGCAGCTGCGTCACGTGGTTGGCCGCGCACTCCACCCGGTGCAGCGGCCTCGGCAGATGGTGGAAGAACCAGCTCAGCGGCCCCGGCATCGGCTGCGTCTCGTGGTGGTAGTACAGGCAGGTGAGCCCCCGCCAGCAGGCGTCCCCGCGCATCTTGATCAGCCCCGCGCCGAACTCCACCCGGAAGACCACCCAGCGCAGCAGCCACAGCACCAGGACCGGCGGTCCGGTGCGCGCGTTGCCGAGGAAGACGGCGAGGAAGCCCGCCTCCAGCAGGAGCGACTCCCAGCCGAAGGAGTACCAGGTCTGCCCCACGTTCACGATCGACAGGTACAGCAGCCACAGCAGGGCCCACATGGCCATCGCGGCGCCCAGCGGCACCGCGTCCCCGGCCCCCGCCGCGAGTGCCGCCGCCAGCGCGGCCCCGCCCCAGGCGCAGGCGGCGAAGAAGCGGTCGGAGTAGTGGAGTTGGAAGAGGCTCGGGGCGTGCCGGAAGGGCGCGTACCGCACGTACCGCGGCACGGGCAGCATGCCGTGCGCCCCGATCAGTGCCCGGAACTGCAGGGCGGCGCCGGCGAAGGCGACGAGGTAGACACCGGCCAGGGCCCGCTGGAAGACCAGCCGGCCCAGCCAGTATCCGGGCGCCGTGAACCAGTCCATCGCCTCCAGTATCAGGCCGGTCGGGCGGCACCGGCCAGCTTGCGCAGGGCGCGGCCCAGCATCCGGGCGTACGCCTTCTGCAGCACGGGGACGACCGGGCCCGCCAGGCGGGTGTACCAGACGCCCGGGCGGCTGAAGGCGGTGACCTCGAACCAGACCGCGCCGTCCCCGTCGAGCCGCACGAGGAAGGACTCCTCCCCGGCCTCGGGGTGCCCGGTCAGGGTCCCGTAGGCGAATCCGGCCAGGTCCGGCTCCTGCGGGGTCCAGAGCACCCGGCACGGCACGGTGATGCGCATCGGTCCGAAGCCGAGGCCGATGTCCACCCGGGTGCCGGGCCGCGCGGTCCGCGCACCGGCCCGGACGATCGCGCCGGTGGCCCGGTGCATCGCGAAGCCGCACACCGCCGCCCCGGCGGCTTCGAAGACGGCGCGGCCATAGCCGATCCGGGTCCGGTGGTGCAGGTGGTGGTAGGCGGCGGGCAGCGGGCGCCGCCGGGTCGCGCCGACGTCGGGGTAGTTGAAGCCGGGCCCGGCCGGGGCGGGGCGCCCGGTGTTGAGGAGGCGGGTCATGGCAGGGTCTCCATTCGGTCGGCGGCCAGGCGGCGCCAGGCCAGTACCGAGCACAGGGCGAATCCGAGCGCGTTCCCGAGGCCGTGGGTCGCGGCCATCCAGGTCAGGGTGGGGTGCACGACCCCGGTGGCCTCGCCGAGCGCCCACCACAGGGCGAGCAGCATGGTGGCCACCAGTACGGCGGCCGAGGTGGCGAGCAGTGCCCCGGTGGCGCGGTCGCGGGCACCGGGCCGGATCTCCCGCCAGGTCAGCAGGGCCACCGCCCACATGCCGCCGGTCAGCACCACCGCGCCGACCAGCTCGGCCCAGTCGTCGACGAAGTAGCCGAGCAGGACGAGCAGGGTGCCCGCCGGGACGCTGTACGCGGCCCAGCGCGCCGGCCCGCTCGCGGCCCGGGCCCCGACGCCGCGGCACACCAGGCCCGCGACCAGCGCGGCCGTGAACCCGGCGAAGTGGAAGTGCGGCACGGTCAGCGCCAGGATGTCGAGGTCGAAGCCGAAGAGCCGGTACCCGGCGCGTTCGGCGACCAGCGCGGTCCCGGCCACCGACGGCGACAGCAGCGCGGTGAGCACAGCGACCTCGGGCGGGGCGAGCGGGTTCCCGGTGGCCCGGGTCCGCAGCAGCCGGGCCGGGGCCCGCGCCGCAAGGGCCAGGGTGGCCGCCGCGTAGAGTGCGGCGAGCGCCGTGGCGGCGGTCCCGCGGGGCAGCCACAGGCACAGCGCCCCGGGGGCGGCGGCCAGCGGCCAGAGCCGGGCGGCCCGGCGCAGTCCGGCCGGGTCGATCAGGCGCAGGCCCGCGGGGACGACGTAGAGCATGCCCAGGGTGACGATCAGGTTCACCAGTACCGTCACCGTGGACTCCCCTCCCGCACGAACGCGTTGAACGCGTTCAACTCACGGTCGTGACCCTACGGGGTTCCTTGAACATGTTCAAGCCGCCCGTCGGCGCTCCGGTTGCGGTGATCGCGCGGATGCGGCAGACAAGAGGAACCAACCGGGGCGAAAAGGGAGAACTCACGTGCACGCACCGACACCTCCGACACCTCGTCAGGCGCCGAGTCGTCACACACCGGCCCGCGCAGCCCTCTTCACCGCCCTCGGGCTCCTCGCCGCCGCCTGCGGAGCCTCCGGAGACGACGGGCAGACCAAGGGCCCGGCCGCCGAGAGCCAGGAGGTCCACCTCCAGCCCGTGGCCTCGGCCGGCCCCGACCCCTTCACCGCCTCCTCCGCCACCGGCGAGTCGGCCCCCGTCCAGCCCCCGCTCCCCAACCCGACCGGCCAGGGCATCCGTACCGTCAACGCAGCCACCCCCGGCCTCTACGGCGGAACCCACCGCCTCGGCAGCTGCGACGTGGAACAGCAGGTCCGCGCCCTCACCGGCGACGACGCCAAGGCCCGCGCCTTCGCCGAGGCCTCCAACGTCGAACAGGAGAAGATCCCGGACTTCCTGCGCGCCCTCACCCCGGTGGTGCTGCGCGCCGACACCCGGGTCACCAACCACGGCTTCAGCGGCGGGCGGGCGAACAGCTTCCAGTCCGTGCTCCAGGCCGGAACCGCCGTCCTCGTCGACGACCACGGGATGCCCCGGGTCCGCTGCGCCTGCGGGAACCCGCTCCAGGCCCCGCGCTCCGCCAAGGGCTCCCCGGTGCAGAAGGGGGACACCTGGAGCGGCTACCACCCCAACCAGGTCGTCGTGATCGAGCCGACCGTCCATGTGATCAACAACCTGGTCATCGTCAACGTCTCCAACAACACCTGGATCGAGCGCAAGAGCGGCGACGACGGCGCCCAGGACCGCATCCCCCGTACGCCGCCCCCGTACGACCCGGCCGACGGCATCCCGACCGGCCCCGCCACCCCGCCCGGAACCTCGCCCGCAGACCCGTGCCCCACCCCCGACAGGAACAGCCTGGCGCGCACCGCCCCGCCCGGCGCGAATCCGAGCCCGACGCCCGCCCGGACCGACTGCCCGCCGACCGGGCCCGACCCCCGGGACACGCAGCGGGACCCGACCGTTCCCGGCGTCCCGAGCGCACCCAGTGTCCCGGGGGTACCCACCGCGCCGCGGCCGCCCGAGGACGCCTCCCCGGACGTTCCCGCGGACATCCCCTCGGACCTGCCGCCCCAGTTCCCCAGTGACCCGGGGGTCCCGCTGGAGCCCGACGGCCCGCTGTCCCGGCCGAGCGATCCGTACGCGCCCGGCGACCCCGACAGCGACCCCTACGGCGTCCCGGACCAACAGCAGCCGCCCACCCCGGACAGCGGCCCCCACCTGGAGAGCGCCTGACCGGCCCGTGTGTCATGGTGGACCGGTGCCGACCACCGTATCGCTGCCGGACGACTGGCCCGCACACCCGGACCGGTCGCTCTCCCTGAACCGCATGGGCAGCTTCGACTGGGACCTGGTCACCGGGCTCATGCACATGGACTCGGCCGCCCTCGACGTCTTCGACACGGCCCCCGAGGAGTACGACGGCCGGCCCGAGTCCCTCGGGCCGCGCGTCCCGCCCGCCGAGGCGACCCGGCTCGACGCCCTCGTCTCCAGCGCGCTCAAGAGCGGCGTCGACAGCTACGGCGCGTACTTCCGCATCCGCTGCCACGACGGGCGGCTGCGCTGGACGCACACCCAGGGCCGCGTCATGCGCGGCCCCGACGGGCGCCCGTACCGGATCATCGGCATCGTCCGGGACGCCACCGAGGAGCTCAGCCACTCGGCCGAGCGCCTGGGCCTCGACGAGGAACGGCGCCGCCAGACCTCCGTCGTCGAGAGCACCACCGCCGCGCTCGCGCACGCCCGGACGGTCCAGGACGTCATCGACGCGCTCGGCGACGCGCACGGCCTGGAGCGGCTCGGCTCGATGGGCATGGTGATGGGCCTCGTCGAGGCCGGGCGGATCCACCTCGTCGCCGAGGGCCCCGAAGGCAGCTTCGTCCCCGGCACCCGGTACACCCGGATCGACGAGCAGTACCCGATGAGCGAGGTCGTGCGCTCGCTCCAGCCCCGCTTCCTCGATTCCGCGCAGGAGTTCGCGACGGGCTACCCCGGGCTCTGGGCGAAGATCTCCTACATGGACATCTCGGCGGCCGCCTACCTGCCGCTGATCGCCCAGGCCCGGCCGATCGGCGCCATCGGGCTGCTCTACCAGGACAAGGCCGGCTTCACCCAGGAGGAGCGCAACCTGCTGGTCGCCCTCGGCAGCAGCATCGCGCAGAGCCTCCAGCGCGCCATGCTCCTGGAGCAGGAGCACGACCTGGCCGAGGGCCTCCAGCAGGCGATGCTGCCCCGGCGCATCCCCTCCGTGCCGGGCGGTGAGATCGCCGTGCGCTACCGCTCCGCCCGGATGGGCCAGGACATCGGCGGCGACTGGTACGACGTCATCCCCCTGCCGGGCGGCCGCGTCGGCGCGGTCATCGGAGACGTCCAGGGCCACGACACCCACGCGGCCGCCGTGATGGGACAGCTGCGGATCGTGCTGCGCGCCTACGCCGCCGAAGGGCACTCGCCGGCCACCGTCATGGCCCGGGCCTCCGTCTTCCTGCACGAGCTGGACACCGACCGCTTCGCGACCTGCACCTACGCCGAGGCCGACCTCGCGACGGGGGTCCTCCAGCTCGTCCGGGCCGGTCACATCGACCCCCTGCTGCGCACCCGCGAGGGGGACTGCCGACGGGTACCGGTGGAAGGCGGCATGCCGCTCGGCCTCTCGGCGGAGTTCGGCCGCCTGGAGTACCCCGTGACCACCGTGGAACTGGATCCGGGGGAAACGCTTCTGCTGTGCACGGACGGCCTGGTGGAACAGCCCGGCGCGGACCTGGACGACGGGATCCACCTGCTGACCGCCCTGATCCGCAGCGGACCGTCGGACCTCCAGCGGCTCGCCGACCGGCTCTGCGAGGTCGTGGACGACCGCGGCGGGGACGACGACATGGCGCTCCTGCTGCTGCGCCGCCACGTGGAGGACGCCCCGCAGGGCGGCGGCCGCCTCCAGCAGCACGTCGCCCCGGGCGACCCCGAGGCCCTGGTGGCGGCCCGCCACATGATCGGGGCCGCGGTACGGGCCTGGGGAGCGCGGGAACGCGCCGACGAGATCGAGCTGGTGGCCGACGAGCTGATCGTGAACGCCCTCATGCACACCGACGGCCCGGCGATCGTGACCCTGCGCGTCCTGCCGGGCCCCCAGCGGCGGCTCCGGGTCGAGGTGGAGGACCGGTCCAGCGCACTGCCGAGGCGGCGCGAGGCGGGCGAATCGGGGGTGTCGGGGCGGGGGCTGCTGCTGGTGGACCGCCTCGCGGACGCCTGGGGAGTGGAGTCCCGGGGCAGCGGCAAATGCGTCTGGTGCGAGTTCGTGATGGGCTAGGGACATGCCCGAGCTGCCGGAGGTCGAGGCCCTGAGGGAGTTCCTCGACGCGCACCTCACCGGGCGGGTGGTCGAGCGAGTCCTCCCGCTCGCCGTCAGCGTGCTCAAGACCTACGATCCGCCGCTCACCGCCCTCGAAGGACAGCCGGCCGGGCCCACCGCCCGGTACGGCAAGTTCCTGGCCCTCGCGATCGGCGACCTGTACCTCGTCACGCACCTGGCCCGGGCCGGCTGGCTGCGCTGGCAGGACGCCCTGCCCGCCCAGCCGCCCCGCCCGGGCAAGGGACCGCTCGCCCTGCGCCTCGTACTGGAGGGCGGCGGCGGGTTCGACCTCACCGAGGCGGGCACGCAGAAACGCCTCGCCGTGTACGTGGTCCGCGACCCCGCAGAGGTGCCCGGCATCGCCCGCCTCGGGCCCGACCCGCTCGCCCCCGGCTTCGACCGCGCGGCCTTCGCGGCGCTGCTCGCGGGGGAGCGCCGCCAGATCAAGGGCGTGTTGCGCGACCAGAGCGTCATCGCCGGCATCGGCAACGCGTACAGCGACGAAATCCTGCACAGGGCGCGCGTATCGCCCTTCAAGCTGGCCTCCTCCTTCGACGAGGGCCAGGTCACCCACCTGTACGCGGCCGTCCAGGACACCCTGCGCGAGGCCGTGGAGCGTTCGCACGGAGTGGCGGCGGGCCACCTCAAGGCCGAGAAGAAGAGCGGGCTGCGCGTGCACGGCAGGACCGGCGAGCCCTGCCCGGTGTGCGGGGACACCGTCCGCTCGGTGTCCTTCGCCGACTCCTCCCTCCAGTACTGCCCCACCTGCCAGACCGGGGGGAAGCCCCTGGCCGACCGCCGGCTGTCCAGGCTCCTCAAATAGCCCCGCCCTGCGTAGACTCCGGCCCCATGGCCGAGGAGCAGCAGTCGCCGCCCCGGCGGGAGATCGTCACCGGGATACCGCGCGGCACCCGCCGGCGGCCGCCCGCGCACGCCCCGGCCCGCTCCGAGATCTCGGAGCAGACCACGCTCGGCGCGACCTACGTACGGGCCCTCATGCGCAGCCAGCTGCGCGCCGCCCTCGGCGCACTGGCCGCCCTCGCCCTGCTGGTCGGGACGCTGCCGCTGCTGTTCCTGCTGCCGCGCACCGCTTCGGGTCCGCTGGTGTGGGCGGCGCTGGGCCTGCTGGTGTATCCGGTGCTGTGGCTCATCGCGCGCTGGTACGTGACCCGGGCCGAGCGCAACGAGGCCGATTTCACCGGCCTGGTGACGGATCCGACCGACCCTCCGGCGGGGCCGCGCCGGGCGGACCGTACCTAGAACAGGTGCATGGCCAAGTGGCCCAGGGGGAGCCCGAGTTGCCATGCCGGGGTCCAGACGCGGGCGTTCTCGTCCAGTCCCGGCGGGGTGTCGGCGTGGCCGTGGCGGCCGGGGTCGAGGTTGGTGGCGAACAGTTCGGTGCGGTCCAGCCAGTTCCATGCGGCCCGGGCGAGCTCCAGGTCGGGGTCCTCGCCGCGGCCGCGCTCCCTGGCCTCCTCGCCCAGCGCCAGGAACCGGGTGTGGACCCAGTCGCGCCAGGGGTGGCCGTACGCCGTCAGCGAGAGCCATTCGTCGAGCTGGGAGACCACCCGGATCCCGGAGAGCTCGCCGGCGGCGTCGGAGAGGTAGATGGTCAGCGCGAGCGTGTCGCGGCCGGCGCGGAACTCCAGGGTGCTGACCGGGATCAGCCGGCCGGTGCGCAGCAGTTCGTCGGCGATGTACTCCGCGTACAGCCATGCCATGGGCACCGCGAGCCCGCCGTCACTGGTGCCGTTCATACCCTCGGGCTGCACCGTTCCACCTTCTCCCGCGCGTCGAGCATTCCCGTCGTCAGCCAAGAGCCTTCACCGAGCGGCTCGCGGAGCGGGGGATGTTTACTCAACTTGAACGGTCTGATGCCGATTTCGATGCGGTTCGTGTCCGATTGGAGTGCATTTCGTTCGCCGGCTGAGTGTTCTCAGGCGCCGAGCCCGTACCCGTACCCTTGCAGTCCCTTCTTGAGGGCGCGCAGGGCGTAGTACGTCCGGGACTTGACCGTTCCTGTCGGAATCCCCAACTCCGCTGCGGCCTCGGCCACGGAGCGGTCCCGGAAGTAGACCTGCATCAGCACCTCCCGGTGCTCCGGCCCCAGACACCCCACCGCGCGCCGTACGTCGATGGCCGTCACCGAGCCGGCCACCGCGTCCTCGGGCGCCGGTGCCTGCTCCAGCCCCTCCGGGTCCACCTCCAGGGGCCGCGACAGCCGGGCCCGCCGCGCGTCGATCGCGAGGCGCCGGGCCACCGTGAACAGCCAGGGCCGCAGGGACTCGTGACCGCTCGCCAGGACCTCCGGATGCTGCCAGACCCGTACGAGCGTCTCCTGTACGAGGTCCTCCGCGCGCTGTGCGTCCCCGGCGGTGAGGCCGAGGAGGAATCCGAACAGAGCCCGCCCGTGTTCGCGCTGGAGTTCGGCGAGCGTCTCGGGGTCCGTGCGTTCGAGGGTGGGGGAGAGGGTCACGAGGGGCTCCTTCCAGGGGGCCGTCCGGGTCCGACGCATCCACCCTGACCTGCACCGGGCCGCCCGGGAACCGTCCGGCCCCGGCGGTGCGCCCAAGCCCCCCGGTCATCCGGTGGGCGGCGGCGCGGGACGACGAACGGTCGAACGGCGCGGCGAACGGCCAATGGAGTGAGGCCGGGGCCGGCGGCGGAGCCGTCTCTTGACTTGGGACTCCTACTTCTATGGATTGCAGGTAATCGGATAGTCCGACTTAAAGAGAGCCGGGACAGATGACCACGTGCCCCAAGCGCACCCGCCACGCCGCCCTCGCACTCCTGTCCGCCGCCCTGCTGTCGGCGACCGCGGCCTGCTCCACGGCCGGCGGGTCCGCACCGAACCGCCTCGGGAGCACCCGGCAACCCGGCGCCGGACCGGGCTCCGGTCCGCAGGCCTCCCCCAGCGCCGGGGCCCCCGCCACCGCCGCCGGCCGGGGATTCACCCTGGTCGCCAGCGGGGACGTCCTGCCGCACGACTCCATCATCAAGCGGGCCGCGGCCGACGCGGAGGGCTCCGGATACGACTTCCGGCCCATGTTCTCCCGTGTCAAACCCCTGGTCGCGGCGGCCGACCTGGCCCTCTGCCACATGGAGACCGTCTATGGCGAGGACGGCGGCCCCTTCACCGGCTACCCGGCCTTCCAGTCCCCGCCCGAGGTCGCCGACGCACTGAAGGACGCCGGGTACGACGGCTGCTCCACCGCCTCGAACCACACCCTGGACGACGGGGGCGACGGCCTCAAGCGCACGCTCGACAAGTTCGACAAGACCGGCCTGAAACACGCCGGTTCCGCCCGCACGGCGGCCGAGGCCGCCACGCCCACGATGTACGCGGCGGGCTCCGCCAAGGTCGCACACCTCGCGTACACCTACGACACCAACGGCTACCCGCTTCCGGAGGGGCAGCCGTGGGCGGTCAACCTGATGGAGCGCGAGAAGATCGTCGCCGACGCGCGGGCCGCCCGGAAGGCAGGTGCGGACGTGGTGCTCGTCAGCCTCCACTGGGGCACGGAGTGGCAGACCGAACCGGACGAGAAACAGCTCTCCCTCGGCAAGGCGCTCACCTCCTCGCAGACCGCCGGACGCCCCGACATCGACATGATCCTGGGCACCCACGCCCACATCCCGCAGGCCTACGAGAAGGTCAACGGGACGTGGATCGTCTACGGCATGGGCGACCAGGTCGCCGGCGAGATGTTCAACTACTCGGGCGCGCGGGACATGCGCGGCAACTACGGCTCGATCGGCCGCTTCACCTTCGCCCCGCCGGCCGCCGCCGGGCAGCGCTGGCAGGTCACCAAGGCCGAATTCGTGCCGCAGATGATGGACCTGTCCGCGGGCAAGGTCGTCAACCTGCCCGCCGCCCTCGCCAAGGACCCCGGCCAGGACGAGTACCAGGACGCCCAGGACACCGTCACCGAGGCCGTCCTCAGCCGCGGCGCGGCCAAGCACGGGCTCACCATGGCCGAGTAGGACGCGCCCGGCCGGTCGCGGACCCCCGCTACGGGACGACCGTGACCGGCCAGCGGCCCGCCTTCACCAGGCGCACCGCCACCGAACCCACGATGCGGTGGCCGGCCTGCTCCGAGGCGCCGACCACCACCGCGTCCGCCGTCAGCTCCTCCGCCGCGCTCACCAGGCCTGTGTACGGGTCGCCGCGGAAGGTGTGGAACTGCCAGCGCACGTCGTAGACGCCCTTGAGACGCTCGGCCGCCTCCCGGATCTCCGCCACCAGACCCTCGGCGATCTCCCCGGTGGCGTCGGCGACCGGGGCGCCCAGCGAGGCCCCGGCCGGCATCACCGGCTGGACGTACACCAGCGCCAGCAGGGCGTTCTGCCGCCGGGCCAGCCCCGCCGCGTACGCCGCGGCGCGGAGCGAGGACTGCGACCCGTCGACCCCGGCGAGGATCACTTTCGGACCGTCCGTACCGCGTTCGAATCCCGTGTTCACGTGCTCAGTCACCCTCCCGAGGCTATCCGGCTCGGCGCGCGGACCGGCGCACGCCTCCCTACAGTGCGAACCATGAGTGCCACCGTGGAGGAGACGCGCGGGACCCGGAACCGCTTCCTGAACCGGGTGCCCGACGCCTTCGGCGCGTTCTTCGGAACGCTCGGCCTGCTGTGCGCCGTGCTGGCGCTCTCCCCCACGCTGCGGCGGCTGCTGAGGCACGTCGTCCGCTTCCTCGACGAGATCGTCGTACCGGTCAGCGCGAACCTCGCGTACGCCGTCTTCCTCTTCCTGCTCGCCGCCGCACTCGGCACCCGCAAGAAGGTCGCCTGGTGGATCGTCGTCACCTATCTGGCCCTGCTGGTCCTCGTCGACGTGCTGACCATGGCCGTGGGGGAGTACTGGATCGGCGTCCCCTCCATGGCGCTGGCCGTCGCCGCCCTCGCCGTGCTGATCGCCGCCCGCAAGGAGTTCTACGCCGCCTCCCGCCCCGGCGCCCTGTGGCGGGCCATGATGGTGCTCGGCCTGGGCCTGCTCGCCGCAGTGCTCCTCGGCTGGGGGCTCGTCGCGCTCTTCCCCGGCACCCTCCCGCGCGGCCAGTGGCTGGACTGGGCCGCCAAACAGGTCTTCGGCGGCCTCTTCTCCGCCCGCCAGTTCGACGGCCGCCCGCCCCGCCCGCTCTACTTCCTGCTCGGCCTCTTCGGCGCCCTCGCCCTGCTGAACGCCGCCTCCGCCCTCTTCCGCTCCCAGCGGCTCACCGCCGCCCTGCACGGGGACGAGGAACCCCGCATCCGCGCCCTCCTCGGCGCCTACGGGCGGGCGGACTCCCTCGGCTACTTCGCCACCCGGCGCGACAAGGCCGTCGTCTTCGCCCCCAACGGCCGAGCCGGCGTCACCTACCGCGTCGAGGCCGGCGTCTGCCTCGCCAGCGGCGACCCGGTCGGCGACCCGGCCGCCTGGACGCCCGCCATCGACGCCTGGCTCGCCGTCGCCCGCCGCTACGGCTGGCAGCCCGCCGTCATGGGCGCCTCCGAGGAGGGAGCGACCGCGTACGCCCGCTCCGGACTCAGCGCCCTGCAACTCGGCGACGAGGCGATCCTGCACGTGGCCCACTTCGACCTCGACGGCCGCGACATGCGGGTCACCCGCCAGGCCGTCAACCGCGTCCAGCGCACCGGCGCCACCACCGTGATCCGCCGCCACTCCGCCCTCACCGAGGACGAGATGCGGCTCATCGTCGACCGGGCCGACAAATGGCGCGACACCGAGACCGAGCGCGGCTTCTCCATGGCGCTGGACCGGCTCGGGGACCCCGATGACGGCGACTGCCTGCTCGTCGAGGCCTTCGACGCCGAGGGCGAGCTCATCGCCCTGCTCTCCTTCGTGCCCTGGGGCAAGGACGGCATCTCCCTCGACCTGATGCGCCGCGACCGCTCCGCCCCCAACGGGGTCATGGAGTTCATGGTCGCCCAGCTCTGCGCCGCCGCGCCGGGCCTGGGCGTGCGCCGGATCTCCCTCAACTTCGCCGTCTTCCGCTCCGCCTTCGAGGAGGGCGGCCGGATCGGCGCCGGACCCGTCCTCAAGCTGTGGCGCAAGCTCCTGCTGTTCTTCTCCCGGTGGTGGCAGCTGGAGGCGCTGTACCGCTCCAACGTCAAGTACGGCCCCGAGTGGTACCCGCGGTTCCTCTGCTACCAGGACGCCGGCTCGCTCGCCCGGGTCAGCCTCGCCTCCGGCATCGCCGAGGGGTTCGTCTCCGTACCGAGCCTGCGCAAGCTGTGGGGCAACGGCCACCCCAAGGGCCTCACCGCCCCCGCCAACACCGCGGGCCTGCCGTCCATCGACTCGCTCGGCCTGGAGCTCGCGGGGGAGGAGGGCGAGGCCGCCCGGGGCGAGCGGCTGCCCGAACAGGTCCGCGTCCGGCACGACAAGCTGGAGCGGATCCGGGCCGCGGGCACCGACCCGTACCCGGTCGGCATCCGGCAGCGCACCCACACGGTCGCCGAACTGAAGGCCGCCCACCCCGGGTACCCGCCCGGCACGCGGACCGGCGAACAGGTCACCCTCGCCGGGCGCGTGATGGTCGTGCGCGACCTCGGCGGCGTGGTCTTCGCCGTGCTCCGCGACTGGTCCGGGGACGTACAGCTGATGTTCACGCGGGACGAAGCCGGGGCCGAGGTACTCGACTCCTTCACCTCCCAGGTCGACTTCGGCGACCACGTCGTCGCCGAAGGCGAGGTCGGAGCGAGCAAGAGCGGCGAACTGTCCGTAGTGGTCCGCTCCTGGCAGCTCACCGGCAAGTGCCTGCGCCCGCTCCCCGACAAGCGGAAGGGCCTCGCCGACCCGGAGGCGCGGGTCCGGCGCCGCTACCTCGACCTGGTCGCCAGCCCCGAGGCGCGCGACGTCGTACGGGCCCGCTCCAGCGCGGTGCAGGCGCTGCGCCAGGGCCTGCTGGAGCGGGGCTACCTGGAGGTCGAGACCCCGATGCTCCAGCAGATCCACGGCGGCGCCAACGCCCGGCCGTTCCGCACCCACATCAACGCCTACGACCTCGACCTGTACCTGCGCATCGCACCCGAGCTGTATCTGAAGCGGCTGTGCGTGGGCGGCATGGAGAAGGTCTTCGAGATGGGGCGGACCTTCCGCAACGAAGGCGTCTCCTACAAGCACAACCCCGAGTTCACGATGCTGGAGGCCTACCAGGCCTTCGCCGACTACGACGTCATGCTCGACCTCACGCGCGAGCTGATCCAGGGCGCCGCCACCGCCGCCTTCGGCTCCCCCATCGCCCACAAGGCGGGCCCGGACGGCAAGCTCGTCGTGCACGACATCTCCGGGGCCTGGCCGGTCAAGACGATGTACGGGGCGATCAGCGAGGCCCTGGGCGAGGAGGTCGACGCGGACACCGAGGAACACGTGCTGCGGCGGCTGTGCGACCGGGCGAAGGTGCCGCACACCCCCGAGAACACGCGGGGCGACGTGGTGCTGGAGATGTACGAGCGGCTGGTGGAGGAGAGGACCGAGCTGCCCACCTTCTACAAGGACTTCCCGACCGACGTCTCCCCGCTCACCCGGCAGCACCGCAAGGACCCGAGGCTCGCCGAGCGCTGGGACCTGGTGGCCTTCGGCACCGAACTGGGCACCGCCTACTCCGAGCTGACCGACCCCGTGGAGCAGCGGCGCCGGCTCACCGCCCAGTCGCTGCTGGCGGCGGGCGGCGACCCGGAGGCGATGGAACTCGACAACGACTTCCTGGACGCACTGGAGTACGCCATGCCGCCGACCGGCGGACTGGGCATCGGCGTGGACCGGCTGGTCATGTTCCTCACGGGTCTGACGATCCGGGAGACGCTTCCGTTCCCGCTGGTGCGCCGCGGCTGAACGGGTGAGGGGGAGGGGGAGCGTTCGCGCCTCTCGACATCTTCGGCGATGTCGTTGATACGTAGTAGTAATGAAAAATGACGAGCCGACAGTAGGGCGACGCGTGCTCCTGCGCTCCGCCGTCTTCCTCGGAGTCGCTGCCGCCGCCGGGCTGATCACCACCGGAAGCGAGGGCGGCGCACCCGGCCCGGGCGCCGGTCCCGGCGCGGGACTGGGCGCCGGATCGGGGCCGGGTCCCGGTGCTCCGGGCGCCCCCGTGGCCGGCGCGCCCGGGCAGCGCGCCCAGGGGCTGTCCGAGAAGTCGTACCGGCTGCGGCCGATGACCGCCGAGGCCCCCGCCCGGCCGCCCGCCGCCAGGCCGGCCGTCCGGACCCGGCCGATCCTGGACGTCCCGGCCGGAGTCTCGGCCAGCGACATGGTGCTCACCTTCGACGACGGCCCCGATCCCCGCTACACCCCCGGGATCCTCGACACCCTCTCCCGGTACGGCGTACGCGCCATGTTCTTCGTCTGCGGGGAGATGGCGGGCGAGAACCGGGACCTGGTGCGCCGGATGGCCGCCGAGGGCCACGTCATCGGCAACCACACCTGGACCCACCCGCTCATCCCCAAGCTCAGCCGCCCCGCCCTCGCCTCCGAGATCGGACGCACGAGCGAGGTCGTGCAACAGGCCGTCGGGCAGGCGCCCCAGTGGTTCCGGGCGCCGTACGGGGCATGGAACCGGGCCGCGTTCGAGATCGGCGCCGAGCTGGGCATGGAGCCGCTCGCCTGGACCGTGGACAGCCTCGACTGGAAGGAGCCCGGGACGACCGCGATCGTCTCGCGGATCCTCAAGGGCGCGGCCCCCGGCGTGATCGTGCTGAACCACGACGCGGGCGGCAACCGGTCGCAGAGCGTCCAGGCCCTGTCCTCGTACCTGCCCCAACTGCTCGCGCGGGGCTACCGCATGACGCTGCCGGTGCTGCCGCCGCGCTGAGGATACGTTCCCTCGGCGCGGCGGCAGCGGGGGGCAGCGGGGGCGGCGGCGGTAGGGGCGGCGGCGGTGGGGCTGGGCGCCGTCAGCGGGTCGCCACCATGCGGGCGAAGACCACGACGTTGCCGTCGTAGCCCTTGGCCTTCGAGTAGCCGCCGCCGCACGTGATCACCCGGAGCTCCTGCTGGCCGGTGTCCCCGTACACCCGGGCTCCGGGGAACGTCTCCTTCGAGAACACCTCGACGCCGTACACCTCGAACACCGCCGTGCGCCCGTCGTACCGCTCCACCTCGATGTGGTTGCCCTTCTGCACCGAGCCCAGGCCGTAGAAGACCGCCGGGCCCTGCGCGTTGTCCACGTGGCCCACGAGCACCGCCGAGCCCGACTGGCCGGGCGAGATGCCGTTGAGGTACCAGCCGGCCAGGTTCGGATCCTGCGGCGGCGGCGCGTCGATGTAGCCCTGCGCGTCCAGCCCGACCGTCATCACCGGCGCGTCCACCTTGATCGCCGGGATCCGGATGCGCTGGACCGACGAGTGCTCCAGCAGTTCCAGACCCGGCGGCGGCGCGGGCGGCTCCGCGGCTTGACCGGGCTGCTGACCGGACTGCACGGACACCGCCGCCGCGGCGGCCGGCTGCGGCGGGCCGTCGTCCACGCTGGCCCCGTTCCGCATCATGGCGAGGCCGCTGAGCATGACCAGCGCGATGGCTCCCCAGGGGGAGCGCCTCCTCGGTGGCCTCTCACTCTCGTCCTCGGTCATGGCTCTCCCTTCCCGACGCGGGGGTCCCGACCCGCGTTCTTGTCCCACCCCTGTACGCCCTACTTCACGCACGCTAAGGGTGCGCGCGTGGGACGGCGATCGGTGGAGGGCGAACGGGTGGTGGGGCCGGAAGGGGTGCGCCCATCCAGGTAATCGTCACATAAATGCCTGACAGGTCGTGACCTGCGGATCCGTCAGCAGACCCGTCCGCTCCTCGGCGTGTCGCTCAACCGGGCGGCCCAAAGGTGGAAATGCGCTGGTTGCGAGACGACGTGAGGGTTCGTCATGGGAGGCGTTCTCGTCGATCTGCCCGGGCCACCGCTCCGGGGCGCTTCCCGCTGGAGGTTCCACCATGCGTGTTCTCCGCGCTCTCACCGTGACCGCGGCGGCCTGCGCCGCGATCGGCCTCAGCGTTCCGTTCGCCACCGCGAACCCGGCAGGCGGCCCGCCATCGGGCGGAAACGGCGGGCCCAGCAACGTCACGGTCAACCCGTACTCCGTGCACCAGGGCGCCTCGATGCAGGTCAGTGCCGCCGGCTGCGGCCACGGCGGCACGGTCTGGTCGCACGGCAACTTTCCCCAGACGAACCTGTCGGCCGGCTCCATCGGGTTCGCGACCGTCCGGATCTTCAATCACGCCTCGCCAGGCCACCACACGCTGTCGGTCAAGTGCCACGACAACAGCCTGGTCGCCACGCACCGGTTCACGATCCTTCCCGGCAACGGTGCACAGGGCGGCATCGGCGGCTCCTTCGGCCCGTCCGCCGCCGAGACAGCCATCGGCGCGGGCCTCGTCGGGGCGGCGGCGCTCGGCGCAGGCGCCCACGTGATCCGCCGGCGCCGCCCGATCCGCGGCCGGGCCTGATCGGCCGACCTCCCCGGTCGACCCGGAAAACCGCCGGTCGCCCCGAGTCCTGGCCAGGACTCGGGGC
>NZ_JBFBBA010000057.1:0-37676 GCF_040682455.1 Streptomyces sp. NPDC051183 | reverse complement strand
GGAACGGTGGAAGGGCGGGTAGGGGACGGCCCCGCGCAGCGGCAACCCGCGCCCCCGGCCCCGCCGAGGCCCGACGGACGGAGTCCGGCGCAGCGCGCCGAAGCCCGCGCAGCGGTGCGAGGGGCGCGTCAGGAAGGCTGGCGGGGGGCGCGAGCCAACTGGCGGGACTGCGCCACCAGACGGTCCGCGGAGTCCCAGACCTCCGCGTCCTCCTCCAGGAAGCCACCGGCCAGGTTCCGCGTGGTGATCGAGACCCTCAGCGGACCCGGCGCCGGCCGGTGCCGGACGTGCGTGGTGAGTTCCACCGTCGGGGTCCAGCCCAGCAGGCCCAGGTCGAAGGAGGTCGGCGGCAGCGCGTCCACCGCGAGCAGCAGGGACAGCGGGTCCGCGTCCCGCCCGTCGGCGAGCTCGAACCAGGCCCGCATCTCGCCCTTGCCCGAGGGCGCGCCGACGGCCCAGCCCGCCGTCGCCGGGTCCAGCCGCAGCCGGAGCCGGTCCACGATCGCGGAGCTGCCGGGGATCGGGGCCGGGCCGGCCTCGGGGCCGAGGCAGTCCTCGTACGGGGGGATGGCCGGGGGCAGTGCCGTCGTGCGGACGTCGTCCGGCAGGGAGGCGAGGTCGCCGTAGGACGCGAGGACGCGGATCCGCTCGACCTCGGCGCCGTTCTCGTCGAACTGGAACAGCGAGGCCTGGCCGGTGGAGAGGGTCCGGCCCACCCGTACGACCTGTGTGCGGATGACCGCGGGGCCGGGCACGGAGGAGGTCAGGTAGTGCGCCGAGACCGTGAAGGGGTCCGGGTGCGGCAGGGCCGCGGACAGGGCCCGGCCGACCAGGGCCAGCAGGTATCCGCCGTTGACGGCGGCGATGATCGTCCAGCCGGCGGAGAGCTCCGCGTCGTACACCCCGGGCTCGCCCGCACGGGCGGTGACCGAGGTGTCGCGGTCGAACTCGCTGTCGCCGACGGATGACTGGGTCGCTGCGTATGACATGGAACGAACGTACACCCAGAGATTACTAAGCGGTAGCTTTGCTTTGCTACGTCCTCGTTACGGCTCTTCGGCCACCGCCGAGCGGCGGTTCCACGCCAGCGGCGCCCGCCAGTGGTAGCGCATCGCCAGCAGCCGCAGCACGAAGGTGGTCACGATCGCGACGCTGGTCGTGAGGGCGTTGAGGACGTCGAAGCCGATGAAGACGGCGACCAGCGAGGCCCCGACGATGGCGGGCACGGCGTACATCTCCCGGTCGCGCAGCAGCGAGGGCACCTCGTTGACGAGCACGTCGCGCAGTACGCCCCCGCCGACGGCCGTGGCCAGGCCCAGCGCGGCGGACGCGGTGAGGCCGAGGCCGTACTCGTACGCCTTGGTCGTGCCCGTCACGCAGAACAGCCCGAGACCGGCCGCGTCGAAGACGTTGATCGCGCGGTTGATCCGCTGGACCTCGGGATGCAGGAAGAAGACGATCGCGGCGGCGATCAGCGGTGTGACGAAGAAGCTGAGGTCGCCGAAGGCCGAAGGCGGGACGGCTCCGATGACGAGGTCACGGAAGAGGCCGCCGCCGAGGGCGGTGACGAGGGCGAGGACGGCGATGCCGAAGACGTCGAAGTTCTTGCGGACGGCCAGCAGCGCGCCGGCGGTTGCGAAGACGAAGATGCCCGCGAGGTCCAGGGCGTGCTGGATGCCGGGCGGGAAGAGATCGTGGAGCACGGCCCCATTCTGCCGGGCGCCTGCCGCGGGCTTGCGCGGGCCGGGCCGGGCCGGGCGCCTGCCGCGGGCTTGCGCGGGCCCCTGCGGGTGCCCCCGGCCGCGGGCCGGTGCGGGCCCGGCCGCGGGCCGGTGCAGGTGCCCGGCGGGCCGGCGCAGGTGCCCGGCGGGCCGGCGCAGGTGCCCGGCCGCGGGCCGGTGCGGGCCCGGGTTCAGACCCGGGGCTCCGCCCCGGACCCCGCGCCTCGAACGCCGGCGGGGTTGGACCTGCCGCGCAAGTCTGGACCTGCCGCGCGAGCCTGGACCTGCCGCCGGAGGCGAAGGGCGGCTCGCGGCGCGGTGGGATCTGCCGGCGGGGCCGGGGGTCGCCCGGCCCCGCCGGTTCTTTCGGCCGCTACTCCGAAATCGTGGCCGCCGCGTCGCCCGGGGCCTGGTCGGGGGCGTTCTCTGGGTGGTGGCACGCCACCTGGTGGCCGGTCTTCAGCGCGACCAGCGGCGGCTCCTGCGTGGTGCAGACCTGCGTCGCCTTCCAGCAGCGCGTGTGGAAACGGCACCCGCTCGGCGGCGAGATCGGCGACGGCACGTCGCCCTTGAGCAGGATGCGGCCGCTCTTCGCACCGCGCCGACGCGGGTCCGGCACCGGCACGGCCGACATCAGGGCCGTCGTGTACGGGTGCATCGGCGCCTCGTACAGCGACTTGCGGTCGGCCAGCTCGACGATCTTGCCGAGGTACATGACCGCGATGCGGTCCGACACGTGCCGGATGACCGACAGGTCGTGCGCGATGATCACGTACGTGAGGCCGAGCTCCTCCTGGAGGTCGTCCAGCAGGTTGACCACCTGGGCCTGGATCGACACGTCCAGCGCCGAGACCGGCTCGTCGGCGACGACCAGCTTCGGCTTGAGGGCCAGCGCCCGGGCGATGCCGATGCGCTGGCGCTGGCCGCCCGAGAACTCGTGCGGGTAGCGGTTGTAGTGCTCCGGGTTGAGGCCCACCAGCGAGAGCAGCCGCTGGACCTCCGCCTTGATGCCGCCCTCGGGGGTGACCTTCTGGAGCTTGAACGGGGCGCCGACGATGGTGCCCACCGTGTGGCGCGGGTTCAGGGAGCCGTACGGGTCCTGGAAGATCATCTGCACGTCGCGGCGCATCGGCCGCATGCCGGCGACGCCGAGGTGCGTGATGTCCTTGCCCTCGAACTCCACCGTGCCGCCGGTCGGTTCGAGCAGGCGCGTGATCAGTCGGCCCATGGTCGACTTGCCGCAGCCGGACTCGCCGACGATGCCGAGGGTCTCACCGCGGCGGACGTCGAAGTCGATGCCGTCCACGGCCTTGACCGCACCGGCCTGGCGGCGCAGCAGCCCCTTGGTGATCGGGAAGTGCTTGGTCAGGCCGGTGACCTTGAGCAGGACCTCACGGGATTCGTCCGAGGGCGAGTCCGAGGCCTGTGCGGGGATGACGGCCGTTTCCGTCTTCTTGATGTCGTCGCTCACAGCTTCGGCGCAATCTCTTCGGTCCAGATCCGGGTCCGCTCCTCCTGCGACATGTGGCAGGCGGACCAGTGGCGGCTGTCGTCCTCGGTGAGCTCGGGCCGCACCGTGCGCGTCACGTTGTCCTTGGGCACGTCGGCGTAGGGGCAGCGCGGGTTGAAGGCACAGCCGCTCGGGATGTTGATGAGGCTGGGCGGCGAACCCTTGACCGGGATGAGGCGCTCGGTCTGGTCGCGGTCGATGCGCGGCATCGAGCCGAGCAGGCCCCAGGTGTAGGGGTGCCGGGGCTCGTAGAAGACCTTCTCGGCGGTGCCCCGCTCGACGCACCGGCCGCCGTACATCACGAGCAGTTCGTCGGCCATCTCGGCGACCACGCCGAGGTCGTGCGTGATCATGATGACCGCGGAGCCGAACTCCTGCTGGAGGTCGCGGATGAGGTCGAGGATCTGCGCCTGGACGGTGACGTCCAGTGCGGTCGTCGGCTCGTCCGCGATGAGCAGCTCCGGGTTGTTGACCAGCGCCATCGCGATCATCGCGCGCTGGCGCATGCCGCCGGAGAACTCGTGCGGGTAGCTGTCGACCCGCTTGTGGGGCTCGGGGATGCCGACGCGGTCGAGGAGTTCGACGGCCCGCTTGAGGGCGGTCTTCTTGTCGACCTTGTGGTGGACCCGGTAGGCCTCGGCGATCTGCTTGCCGATGGTGAAGTACGGGTGCATCGCGGACAGCGGGTCCTGGAAGATCATCGCGATCTCCCGGCCGCGGAGCTTGCGGACCTCGTCCTCGGGGGCGGAGAGCAGCTCCTTGCCGTTGAGCCAGATCTCGCCGGAGATCTGCGCCCGCTGGCGGCCGTACTGGCCCACGCGGTGCAGGCCCATGATGCCCAGCGAGGTGACCGACTTGCCGGAGCCGGACTCGCCCACGATGCCGAGGGTCTTGCCCTTCTCCAGCGTGAAGGAGAGTCCGTCGACGGACTTGACCAGGCCGTCCTCGGTCGGGAAGTGCACCTTGAGGTCGCGGACTTCGAGGAAGGCGCTGGAGGGCCGGCTCGTGCCGACGGGCTCGTTGAGCGCTCCGGTCTTGGTCAGATCGGTCATGACAGCCTCACTCGGGGGTCGATCACCGCGTACATGAGGTCAACGATGAGGTTCGCCGCGACGACGAAGAAAGCGGAGATCAGGGTGATGCCGAGGATGACCGGCAGATCGTGTTCGCTGATCGCGCGGACCGCGCTGTAGCCGAGGCCGTGCAGCGAGAACGTGTACTCGGTCAGCACCGCGCCGCCCATCAGGGCGCCGAGGTCCAGGCCGAGGACGGTCAGGATGGGGGTCATGGTGGAGCGCATGGCGTGCTTGCCGATGACGACGGGTTCCGTCAGCCCCTTGGCGCGGGCGGTGCGGATGTAGTCCTCGTTGAGGACTTCCAGCATGGTCGCGCGGGTGAGCCGCGCGTACATCGCCGCGTAGAGGAAGGCGAGCGAGACCCACGGCAGGATCATGCCGTTGAACCACTTGCCCGGGTCGTCGGCGAAGGTCGCCTCGGGGCGCCCGAACCAGCCGAGCTGGTCGGAGAAGAAGGCGATGGCGAGCATGCCCGTGAAGTAGATGGGGAGGGAGACGCCGGCGAGGGCGACGCCCATGGCCGAACGGTCCAGGACCGTGCCGCGCTTGAGGGCGGAGATGACGCCGGTGGCGACACCGCCGATGACCCAGAGCACGACGGCACCCGCGGCGAGCGAGAGGGTGACCGGCAGCCAGTCCAGCAGCAGCGGCCAGACCTCCTGCTCGGTCTTGAAGGAGTAGCCGAAGCAGGGCGCGGCGCATTGCGTGACGTCGGAGCCGTTGGCGTACGTGCGACCCGCCACCAGCCCGACGACGAACTTGCCGAACTGGACGAGGATCGGGTCGTCGAGACCCATCTTCTGCCGGATGCCCTCGATCGCGGCGGGGTCGGACTGCTTGCCGACGAAGTACAGGGCCGGATCCGTCCCGATCATCTTCGGGAAGAGGAAGAAGATTCCGAAGGTCACCAACGAGATGACCAACAGCATGACGATGACGGCGAAGATCCGTCGGGTGAGATATGCAAGCACTGCGCTCGGCCTGGCTGCGGCCCGGGGGCGCCCTCTTCTGGAGAGCGCCCCCAGGCCGTAACCGCGGCCATCACCTGCCCTTCGTGCCTAGCGGGTGTGGCACCGGAACACTGGAAACCGGAACTGGACCTTGTCTGACGGGTGTTACTTGGTGACGCCGAGGGACGCGTAGTCGTAGCGACCGTTGTAGGCGTCGGAGGTGTACGCGTTCGTCAGACGGCTGGAGCGCCAGGTGATCGTCTTGTCGTAGACGAAGGGAAGGTAGACCGCGGCCTCGGAGACCTTCTGGTTCATCTTCTTGTAGATCTCGCCGGCCTTGGCCGGGTCGGTCTCCGCGATGGCGTCGTCGAAGAGCTTGTTGATCGCCGGGTCGTTCAGCTCGGAGAAGTTGTTGTTGCCGCTCTGCAGGATGAAGCGGCCGTCGACCAGCGGCTGGGAGAAGCCCTGACCGGTCGGGAAGTCGGCGCCCCAGCCCATGATGATGATGCCGTAGTTCTTCTCCTTGACGACCTTCGGCGAACCGATGATGCCGGAGGTCTGGGCGCCGTCGAACTGGTCGACGTCGGCCTCGATGCCGACCTGCTTCAGGGCGTTCTGGAGCGAGACCGCGGTGGCGACCTCGACCGGCTTGTTGTTGCGGACCGCGATGGTGGTCTTGAAGCCGCTCTCCTTGCCACAGGCCTTCAGGGCGGCCTTGGCCTTGTCGAGGTTCGGCTTGCCGTCGTTCGTCAGGACCTCGTACGGGTCGTACGCGCCGTCGGAGCCCTTGATGCCCAGCGGGAGCATGTTGGGGGCGATGTCGCCACCGGCCTGCGGGCCGCCGCGGGCGGTCTGCAGGGACTTGTGGTCGGCCGCGTAGATGACGGCCTTGCGGCAGTCGATGTTGTCGAACGGCGCGACGGTCTGCGGCATGACGGCGTACCGGATGAAGCCGGTCTGGCCGTTGTCCAGGTTGCCCTTGTGGTCCTTCAGCGCGGTGGCGCGGGCCGCCTGGCCGATGCCGGTCGCGTTGATGTCCAGGTCGAACTCGCCGTTCATCAGGCGCTTGTCCATGTCGTCCGCATTCGCCATGAACGTGACCGAGATGGTGTCCGGGAGCGCCTTGCGGATGGTGTCCGACTCGGGCTTGTAGTTCGTGTTGCGCGAGAGCTTCATGCTCTTGTTGGGCTCGTACGAGTCGATCTTGTACGGGCCGTTGGAGAAGGGCTTCAGGCCGTACTTGGCCGCGGTGTCCTTCTCCTGCTTGACCGGGCTCGCCGCCGGCATGGCCAGCATCTGCTCGAAGTCGCCGTTGGCCTGCGGGAGCTTGAAGATGATGGTCTTCGCGTCCGGGGTCTCGATCGCCTTGAGGCCGAGCTTGTCCGGGGCGGTGTCCTTGTACGGGCCCGGGTACTCGGTCTTCGGGTCGAGGACCTGCATCAGGTAGACCGGGCCGCCGGAGATGACGTCCTGGGCCCAGGTGCGCTCGATGCCGTACTTCACGTCCTGGGCGGTGACGGGGGTGCCGTCCTCCCAGGTCACGTTGTCCTTGAGGGTGTACTTGTAGGTCTTGCCGCCGTCGCTGATCTCGGCCTTGGCGGTGGCGAGGTCGGGAACGAGGTCCGTGCTCTGCTCACCGGGGGCGGCCTTGTAGCTGACCAGCTGGCGCGCGTAGTAGCGGGAGAAGTCCCACATGAAGCCGTAGTAGCCGCGCTGCGGGTCCCACGAGTCGGCTTCCTGGGTACCGACGAACTTGAGCTCGCCACCCTTCGTGTCCGACGCGTTGGCGACCTTGCCGATACCGGCGTTGAAGCCGGACGCGCCGGCGGGCTTCTCGTCCTTCTTGTCGTCGCCTCCGCCACAGGCGGTCGCGGTCAGCATGGCGGCGAGCACGACGGCCGTGCCAGCGGCAAGCCTGCGCTTCGACGTGCGATGGGTAGTCACGATGCTCGCAACCCTCCGTTGTAGTTCCGGTGAACTGGTGTACTCACGGCTCGAAGCGCGAAGCTCGATACCGGGATCTGGGGTGACCTGCAGGCTGCTAGCGGGAGCCCTTCGGGTCGAGGGCGTCGCGGACGCCGTCGCCGAAGAGGTTGAAGGCCAGCACGGTGATGAAGATCGCCACGCCGGGGAAGATCATGAAGAGCGGATCGTCCTCGTAGGTCCGCACCGCCGTGGAAAGGGTCTCTCCCCAGGACGGCGTGGGCGGCTTGACGCCGACTCCGAGGAAGCTCAGGGCGGCCTCGGTCAGCACGTTGGTGGGGATCATCAGCGTCGAGTAGACGGTGATGGGCGCCACCAGGTTCGGAAGCAGTTCGCGGAAGAGGATGTACGCGCGGCCGGCACCGAGGCTGCGGGCGGCTTCGACGTATTCGCGCTCGCGCAGTGACAGGGTCTGCCCGCGGACGATGCGGCCGATGTACGGCCAGCCGAAGAAGCCGATGACCAGCACCAGCACGGCGATGCGCAGGCCCGACCCCTCGAATCCCCACAGCTTGCTGGGGATCACGGAGATCAGCGCGATGATGAACAGCAGCTGCGGGAAGGCCAGCAGCAGGTCCATGACGCGGCTGATGGCCGCGTCGACCCAGCCGCCGAAGTAGCCGGCGATGATGCCGAAGATGGTGCCCAGCGAGACCGCCACGAAGGCGGACAGGAAGGCCACCAGGAGCGAGATCCGGGCGCCGTAGACGATCCGGCTGAAGACGTCGCGGCCGTTGACCGGCTCGACGCCCAGCAGGAAGTCGGCGCTCATGCCGCCGCGCGGGCCGGCCGGCAGGCCGAGCAGCGGGTCCAGCATGTCCTCGTGCAGCTCCTCCGGCGGGTGCCCGAGGAGTTTGACGATCAACGGCGCGAAGACCGCGACGAGGATCAGCAGGAGCACGATGACACCGCCGGCCAGGGCGACCTTGTCACGCTTGAGCCGGAGCCAGGCGATCTTCCACGGTGAGCGCCCCTCGATCGCCTTCTGCGGCAGTTCGGGGGCGGCCACGGCCGCGGGCTCGGCCGCGCTGGTGTCGTGCAGTGGTGCCGTCATCGTGGTGGGGACCCCTCTCGGCCGACGGTGGCCGGCCAATGCCCGCCGCTGTGGCGGCTTGGTTCTTTCGGCGTCGCTGATGGTGCGATTGACGCGAATTGCGCCTGAAGTGCACGTGAAGAGCCAGTGCTTGTGGGATTGACCGGCCTTCGGTGGGGGGAGTCTTCAACGGCCTCGTGAGCAGCCGCCAGACCTGCCGGGGATGTGATGCGCAACCGTGATCTGCGCCTGCACCTTCCGTTATCCGAACGGCGGGTTCTGGTCAGCGGTGAAAGACGGGCCGTACCGCGCGGAACGGACATCGTGCCCAAGTGCCATTTCAGGGCTTCTACTTGGGCGGACTCCATGGAGAACGCCGAAGGCCGCACCGGACGGGACCGGTACGGCCTTCGGACGAGATGTCTCAATATGCGGTCAGGAAGATGCGGTCGTGCCGCCGCGCGGTCAGTACGACGGGGCCTGGCCCTCGCGGTCGTAGAACGGCCGGGTCTGCGCGCGCAGCCACATCGCCACGGGGTCGTGCTCGTCCGCCAGCGCCACCGTGCACACCGGCACCCCCTCGGGCACCGCGCCGACCGACTGGCGCATCATCTCGCGTACGGACTCCAGCGCGGGCGCGGACGCGTCGTACAGGTCGAGCCCCACCGCGAGGTACGGGGAGCCCAGCGCGGGCTGCACCCAGGCGCGCCGCAGCGAGCGCACGGCGGGGGTGCGGTGCGCGTGCTGGGTGAGCAGCCCGTAGAACTGCGGGAGCTCGATGGCGGGTTCGGACAGCCGCAGCGGTCCGGCCGGCATCCGGTCCAGGCCGGTCGCGATCCGGCGCAGGTCGGCCCACGGGATGCCGACGCCGCCGCCCTGGGCGTGCGGATTGAGCCACAGCCCCCAGCGGTCGGGGTAGAGGGCGCGGGCGATGTCCCGGCCGGTGACCACTTCGTAGCCGCGGTTCCAGCCGCTGGCGGCCAGTTCCTGCGGGGAGGTGACGCAGGGCGCGTATCCCAGGCCCTCCACCTCCATGCCCGCGTACTGAGCGTCCGGGGAACCCGGCTGCCCCTGCCAGAGCAGCATCCACAGCCGGCCCTCGGCGAGGGCGTGCAGAAGTGACTCGTAGCTCTCATAGCGCCCGGGAGTCACCTGGCGCAGCATGTGCTCGACCTGCCCGGCCGCGGCCGTGCCTGACGCACTCACCCGGTACCCCTCTTCGTCCGCCCGTCGTCCACGCGTGCCCAGGCCACGCGTGCGGCCAGGAGATGTAACCAGCTTAATCGGGTCTACGGCAGGTAGAAGGGGCGTACGCGCGTAACGATGAAGTCCGTCACCGGGTCCTGGACCGCGTCCAGGAGGATCAACTGCACGGGCCAGGGCGCCGGGACACGGGCCAGGGCCCGGCCCAGGGCGTCCATCGGGGCGTTTCGCATCTCGGGCTCCCATCCCACCAGCTGGACACCGATGTAGAGCTCCGGCGCCCCGCCCTCGACGCTGGCGAAGCAGCGGGAGGCCGAGGCGACCACGCCGGTGGACCGGAACTCCTCGGCGGCGGCGGCCAGGAAGTCGACCGGGTCGTCCTGCCAGTCGGGCTCGTAGAGCCGGACCCGGCCACCGGTGGCGGTCCCGTCGAGCGGGGTCCGGCCGGTGCGGCAGAGCTCCGCGACGGCGGGCGGGGGCAGCGGGACGCCGACCGCGCCCTCGGGGTTCAGCGCGATACCGAGCTGCGGGGGCAGGCCGCGGGCGAACTCGACGGCGGGGGCGACGGCGAAGTCCATCCCGGGGCCTACGCAGAAGCGGAACTGCGCCTCGGAGCTGTAGACCGGGACGTACGCCGCGCCGGCGATCTCCATGGTGGGCAGGGCGAGCGAGGCGCGGTCGGGTCCGCCGCCGGCGGGCAGCGGGACCCATACGTGGCTGCGCCCGAGCACCTCCAGGATCCGCGCCCCGGCGTCCGCCTGGCCCAGCGCCGCCCCGAGCACCTGCTCCAGCTCATTCTCCGGCCAGCCGCCGCTGTGCATGTGCCCCTGCCTCCGTGTGGGTCGCGGTGTGTCGCCCCGAGGCTATCTCGGGCCGGTCCGGCGCGGGGCCCCGCTACGGGGCTCCGCCCGCGGGGGTCCGGCACGGCCGGGGTGGCACAGCCCCCCGCAGGGGTACGGGTCAGCCGTGGAAGCCGATACGGGTCACGGCGGCGGCCGAGCGGCGGTCCAGGAGGACCACCGAGGCGCAGCCCGCGGGAGGGCGGCCCGCCTCGGCTTCGCGCAGCAGCCGCGACACGGCGCCGCGGTGCCGGGCGAAGGCGTACGCCGATACGCCCCGGCCCCGCGCGGCCTGGCCGGACAGCGCCTCCTCGGGGGTGGTGTCCAGCAGCAGCAGGTGCAGCGCCCGGCCCCGGCGGCGCGCGGCCGCGGCGAGGAGGCCCCGTACCCAGCTCTGGGTACCGCAGTCGTGGACGACCACGGACGCGCCGGAGCTCAGGGCCCGCCACAGCCCCCAGTAGTGCGCGGCGCGCACCAGCGGCCGGTAGACCGCGTACGGCAGCGCCCGCGGCATCCGCAGCTCCCACCGCTCGCGGGCGTCCTGGGAGTCGATGCCGCCGCCCTCCGCGGCCCGCTTGATCAGCGTGCTCTTGCCGCCGCCGGGCAGGCCGGACACCACCACGATGTCCCCCGCGGCGAAGCCGAGCCGCTGCGGCCCGTGCACCCCGGGACCGCGCAGGTCGCGCACCGGCCCCGCGGCCCCGCACGCGTCCCGCACCCGGCCGCGCTGCGCCGGGACCCCCGCCACGGCCCCGGTCGCCGCCAGTGCTCCGAATCTCCGCACAGTGATCGTCTCCCCCCGAATCGGGCTCCTGGGGAGCCCCATGCCCACTGAGTGTAAAGAGACGGTAATCCGGCAGCCCCGGTTCCGGTCCGTACGCTCTTTCGACCCCCCAGCGCCAATCGGCGCCGCACCGTGCAATGATGTGCGCCATCTGGACACCAACTGCATACCGGCCGCTTGAATCCGCGCGGGAGAGTCCCGGCACGCCGCAAGGCCGTGTCCGGGCGCCGAAGGAGCAAGTACCTCCCTTGAATCTCTCAGGCCCCGTACCGCGTGGATGAGGCAGATCTGAAAAGCGAGCCGCGCCCTCCGTCCCCGTGACACCGGCGTGCGCTCCACCCAAGGTGCAAGCCGACGGATCCCCGTGAACGGGGGAACTCTCGGCGAACCTCTCAGGTTCCGATGACAGATGGGGAGGATCCTCCTCGTCATGTCATGCCCTGGGACCCGGGAGCCACACCCATGAGCACTGCCCCCCGTCTGACCGCCCTCGATGCTCTGCACCGCTCGCTCGGTGCGACCATGACCGACTTCGCGGGCTGGGACATGCCCCTGCGGTACGCCAGCGAGCGCGACGAGCACAACGCGGTCCGCACCAAGGCCGGCCTGTTCGACCTCTCCCACATGGGCGAGATCACCCTGACCGGCCCGGAGGCCGTCAAGGTCCTCGACTACGCGCTGGTCGGCAACATCTCCACCGTCGGCGTGGGCCGCGCCCGGTACACGCACATCTGCCAGGAGGACGGCGGGATCGTCGACGACCTGATCGTCTACCGCCTGGGCGAGACCGAGTACATGGTCGTCGCCAACGCCTCGAACGCCCAGGTCGTGCTGGACGCGATCACCGAGCGCGCCGCCGGCTTCGACGCCGAGGTCCGCGACGACCGCGACGCGTACGCCCTGATCGCCGTCCAGGGCCCCGAGTCCCCCGGCATCCTGGCCTCGCTGACCGACGCCGACCTGGACGGTCTGAAGTACTACGCCGGCCTGCCCGGCACGGTGGCCGGGGTGCCCGCGCTGATCGCGCGTACGGGCTACACCGGCGAGGACGGCTTCGAGCTGTTCGTCTCCCCCGAGCACGCCGTGGAGCTGTGGCAGGCCCTGACCAAGGCCGGCGAGGGCGTCGGTCTGGTCCCGGCCGGCCTGTCCTGCCGCGACACCCTGCGCCTGGAGGCGGGCATGCCGCTGTACGGGCACGAGCTGACCACCTCCCTCACCCCGTTCGACGCGGGTCTGGGCCGGGTCGTGAAGTTCGAGAAGGAGGGCGACTTCGTGGGGCGCGCCGCCCTGGAGGCCGCCGCCGAGCGCGCCGAGTCCAACCCGCCGCGCAAGCTGGTCGGCCTGATCGCCGAGGGCCGCCGCGTCCCGCGCGCCGGCTTCTCCGTCGTGGCCGACGGCCAGGTCATCGGCGAGGTCACCTCGGGCGCCCCGTCCCCGACGCTGGGCAAGCCGATCGCGATGGCCTACGTCGACGCGGCGCACGCCGCGCCCGGCACCTCCGGCGTCGGCGTGGACATTCGCGGTACGCATGAGGCGTACGAGGTCGTGGCCCTGCCGTTCTACAAGCGGCAGAAGTAGCCCGTACGCAGTGCTGCTGTGCGGGCACCCCGTACAGCGCCGTCTCAGTACCCAAGACCACCGTTCGTATCCACTCCCCCGCATCCAGGAGAATCAGGTCATGAGCAACCCCCAGCAGCTGCGTTACAGCAAGGAGCACGAGTGGCTGTCGGACGCCGAGGGCGGCGTCTCGACGGTCGGCATCACGGAGTTCGCGGCCAACGCGCTCGGTGACGTCGTCTACGCCGACCTCCCCGCCGTCGGCGACACGGTGACCGCGGGCGAGACCTGCGGCGAGCTGGAGTCGACCAAGTCGGTCAGCGACCTGTACTCCCCCGTCACCGGTGAGGTCGTCGAGGCCAACCAGGACGTCGTGGACGACCCGTCGCTGGTGAACTCCGCGCCGTTCGAGGGTGGCTGGCTCTTCAAGGTGCGCGTCACGGAGGAGCCGGCCGACCTGCTCTCCGAGGACGAGTACGCCAAGCTCACCGCCGGTAACTGACCCCAGGGGATCCTGATGTCTGTTCTGAACACCCCTCTCCACGAGCTCGACCCGGACGTCGCCGCCGCCGTCGACGCCGAGCTCGTGCGCCAGCAGTCGACCCTGGAAATGATCGCGTCGGAGAACTTCGCTCCGGTCGCCGTCATGGAGGCCCAGGGGTCGGTCCTGACCAACAAGTACGCCGAGGGCTACCCCGGCCGCCGCTACTACGGCGGCTGCGAGCACGTCGACGTGGTCGAGCAGATCGCGATCGACCGCATCAAGGCGCTGTTCGGCGCCGAGGCCGCCAACGTGCAGCCCCACTCGGGTGCGCAGGCGAACGCGGCCGCGATGTTCGCGCTGCTGAAGCCGGGCGACACGATCATGGGCCTGAGCCTGGCCCACGGCGGTCACCTGACCCACGGCATGAAGATCAACTTCTCCGGCAAGCTCTACAACGTGGTCCCGTACCACGTCGACGAGTCGGGCCAGGTCGACATGGCCGAGGTCGAGCGCCTCGCCAAGGAGACCAAGCCGCAGCTGATCGTCGCCGGCTGGTCCGCCTACCCGCGCCAGCTGGACTTCGCCGCCTTCCGCCGCATCGCGGACGAGGTCGGCGCGTACCTGATGGTCGACATGGCGCACTTCGCCGGCCTGGTCGCCGCGGGCCTGCACCCGAACCCGGTGCCGCACGCCCACGTCGTGACCACCACCACGCACAAGACCCTCGGCGGTCCGCGCGGCGGTGTCATCCTGTCGACGCAGGAGCTGGCCAAGAAGATCAACTCCGCGGTCTTCCCGGGTCAGCAGGGCGGTCCGCTGGAGCACGTGATCGCCGCCAAGGCCGTGTCCTTCAAGGTCGCCGCCTCGGAGGACTTCAAGGAGCGCCAGGTGCGCACCCTTGAGGGCGCGAAGATCATCGCCGAGCGCCTGGTGCAGCCGGACGTCACCGAGGTCGGCGTCTCCGTCCTCTCCGGCGGTACGGACGTCCACCTGGTCCTGGTCGACCTGCGCAACTCCGAGCTGGACGGCCAGCAGGCCGAGGACCGGCTCCACGAGATCGGCATCACGGTCAACCGGAACGCCATCCCGAACGACCCGCGGCCGCCGATGGTCACCTCGGGCCTGCGGATCGGTACGCCGGCCCTGGCCACGCGCGGTTTCGGCGCCGAGGACTTCACCGAGGTCGCGGAGATCATCGCGGCCGCGCTGAAGCCGGTGTTCGACGCCGACGACCTCAAGGCGCGCGTCTCCGCGCTCGCCGCGAAGTTCCCGCTGTACCCGACGCTCTAGGCGCCGGCCCGGAAGGGCCCGGCCCTGTTCTGCACAGGGCCGGGCCCTTCTCATGACCAAAGCCCCGGGCGGATGCGGCCCATTGCCACTGATTCCATCAAAAAATGGCAAATAGGCTCCACGTAAAGGCATCCCCCTCAGGACGGACACGCACCCATGGACATGAGCGCAGCCAACAAGAAGGGACTCAGTCTCTTCGCGTTGATCATGATCGGCATCGGTTCGATCTTCGGTTCGGGATGGCTCTTCGGAGCCGGCACGGCCGCGCAGGTCGCCGGTCCGGCGGCGCTCGTCGCCTGGGTCATCGGCGCCGTGTTCATCGGCATGATCGCCATGTCCTACGCCGAGGTCGGCGCGGCCTACCCGATCCCGGGCGGCATGGCCCGGTACGGCACCATCTCGCACGGCCCGGTGCTCGGCTTCATCACCGGCTGGGCGGTGTGGATCGCCGTGGCCTCGCTGATCCCGATCGAGTCGATCGCGGCGACCCAGTACATGTCCTCGTGGAGCTTCGGCTGGGCCCAGGACCTGGTCGACGCCCAGTCCCACCAGCTGACCACCTTCGGCATGTTCACGGCCCTGGCGCTCACCTTCCTGCTGTGGCTGTCCTGCTACTGGTCGGTCCAGCTCCTGGCGAAGATCAACGCGGCCCTGACCCTGGTCAAGTTCGCCATCCCGGTCCTCGCCGTCGCCGCGCTGATCGCCTCCGGCTTCCACACCGACAACTTCACCGCCCACGGCGGCTTCGCACCCAACGGCTGGACCGCCGTCCTGACCGCCGTCACCACCTCCGGCGTCGTCTTCGCCTTCAACGGCTTCCAGGCCGTCGTGAACCTCGGCGGCGCCGCCAAGAACCCGGGCCGGGCCATCCCCATCGCCCTGGTCGGCGCGCTCTCCCTGGGCCTGGTCATCTACCTCGCCCTGCAGACGGCCTTCCTGGGCGCCGTACCCCCGGAGCACCTGGCGCAGGCCGGCGGCTGGTCGGGCGTGAACTTCAACTCGCCGTTCGCCGAGCTCGCCAAGCTGCTGATGATCCACTGGGTCGTGGTGATGCTCCAGTTCGGCGCCTTCATCTCCCCCGCCGGCTCCAACATCGCCAACGTCGCCTCGGCCGCGTACATGGTCCAGAACCTGTCCGAGACCGGCTTCTTCCCCAAGCGGCTCAAGCGGACCCACCCCGTGTACGGGACCGCGCGCCCGGCCATGTGGATGAACCTCGGCTTCTCCGTGCTGCTCCTGGTCACCGTCGGCCACAGCTGGAAGACCCTGGCCCCGATCATCTCGGCCGCCATGGTCATCTCGTACCTGATCGGCCCGATCGCGGTGGGCGTCTTCCGCCGGACCAAGCCCGGTCTGCCCCGCCCCTTCCGGCTGCCCGCCGCGAAGGTCCTCTGCCCGCTGACCTTCGTCTTCGCCGCGTGCGCGCTGTACTGGTCGAAGTGGCCGAACACCGGCATCGTCACCGCCCTGACTCTGCTGGCCGCTCCGATCGCCGCGCTGGTGCTCTCCCGCAAGGGCGAGAGGAACCTCATGCGCCAGTTCGCCCCGGCCTGGTGGATCGTCTTCTTCCTCGGTGCCCTGTCCCTGCTGTCCTGGCTCGGCTCCACCGACTTCGGGGGCCGCGGCACCATCCCGGGCGGCTACGACATCGCGCTGGTGGCCGCCATGGCCCTCGGCACCTACTTCTGGGCCGTGGAGGCGGGCGTCAAGGCCCACCACGCGGGCCTGCCGGGCCCCGACCCGGTCCTGGACGGCTCCGCGGAGCGGCAGGACCGGGGCGGGGCGCCGGAGCGAGAGCTGACCCACGCCTGAGCGAAACCCCTCCTACCCGTCCGGCAGCCGAGCTGTTCACCTCGCCGAGTTAAGCTCGTCTGCCGGACAAAATCCGCAGATCACCCGCCCCACCTCTCCTGCCCCCTCCCACCCCACGAGCAGACAAGGGAGTCCGCCAGTGGCCATCTCCGTCTTCGATCTCTTCTCCATCGGCATCGGCCCGTCCTCCTCCCACACGGTCGGTCCGATGCGGGCGGCACGCATGTTCGTGACCCGCCTGAAGAAGGACGGTGTCCTCGCGCAGACCGCCTCCGTGCGCGCGGAGCTCTTCGGCTCCCTCGGCGCCACCGGCCACGGCCACGGCACCCCCAAGGCGGTCCTGCTGGGCCTGGAGGGCCACTCCCCCCGCACCGTGAACGTGGAGACGGCCGACGCCGAGGTCGAGCGGATCCGGCAGACCGGCCGCCTGCGCCTGCTCGGCGCCGAGATAGGCGATGTGCACGAGATCGCCTTCGACGAGCCGAACCAGCTGATCCTGCACCGCCGCCGGTCCCTGCCGTACCACGCGAACGGCATGACCCTCTTCGCGTACGACGAAGCCGGCGCCCCGCTGCTGGAGAAGACGTACTACTCGGTCGGCGGCGGGTTCGTCGTGGACGAGGACGCGGTCGGCGAGGACCGGATCAAGCTGGACGACACCGAGCTGAAGTACCCCTTCCGCTCCGGCGACGAGATGCTCCGCCTGGCGAACGAGACCGGCCTGTCGATCTCCTCCCTGATGCTGGAGAACGAGAAGGCCTGGCGCACCGAGGAGGAGATCCGCGAGGGCCTCCTGGAGATCTGGCGCGTCATGCAGTCCTGCGTCTCGCGCGGCATGTCCCGCGAGGGCATCCTCCCGGGCGGCCTGCGGGTCAAGCGCCGGGCCGCCTCGACGGCGCGCCAGCTGCGCACCGAGGGCGACCCGATGATGCACCGCAGCGAGTGGACGACGATCTACGCGATGGCGGTCAACGAGGAGAACGCGGCGGGCGGCCGCGTCGTCACCGCGCCCACGAACGGCGCGGCGGGCGTCCTGCCGGCCGTCCTGCACTACTACGTCAACTTCGTGCCGGGCGCGGACGAGGACGGCGTGGTCCGCTTCCTCCTCGCGGCGGGCGCGATCGGCATGCTCTTCAAGGAGAACGCCTCGATCTCCGGCGCCGAGGTCGGCTGCCAGGGCGAGGTCGGCTCGGCCTGCTCCATGGCCGCCGGCGCCCTCGCCGAGGTCCTGGGCGGCACCCCGGAGCAGGTCGAGAACGCGGCCGAGATCGGCATGGAGCACAACCTCGGCCTGACCTGCGACCCGGTCGGCGGCCTGGTCCAGATCCCGTGCATCGAGCGCAACGGCATGGCGGCGGTCAAGGCCGTCACCGCGGCCAAGATGGCGATGCGCGGCGACGGCACCCACAAGGTCTCCCTCGACAAGGTCATCAAGACCATGAAGGAGACCGGCGCCGACATGAAGGTCAAGTACAAGGAGACCGCCCGCGGCGGCCTCGCGGTCAACGTCATCGAGTGCTGATCCGCCACGACTGACGAGGAGGGGCCCGGCGTACGCGCCGGGCCCTTTTCCGTTGCCGGCGCCGGGCGGGGCGCCGTGCACCCGTCCGCCCCCGTGCGCCCCCGGCGTCCTGGCGGAAAAAGGTCGAGGGACCCGGCCTCACAGGACCTTTGGCACGGGGGCGCCGCCGGGGCGTGGGCTAACTTGCCCGAGTGGGCGGGAAATCCCCCACGCCGAGAGAGAGGCGGGCCGCATGTCCTGCACCGAACACCGCGTCCTGCCGCTCCGGCTGGAGGCCACGCCCGTATCCGTCCCGCTGCGGGGCGTCTTCGCGTACCGCTCCGAGCGGCCCTACGAGGTCACCCTCGACTTCGAGGGCGCCGGGATGCATCTGGCGCGCTGGGTGTTCTCCCGGGAGCTGCTGCTCGACGGGCAGGTCTGCGCCACCGGCGAGGGCGACATCCAGGTCTGGCCGCGCTGGGAGGGCAGCGAGCCGCGGATCTTCCTCGCCTTCAGCAACGGCGCGCAGAGCTGCGTGGTGTCCGCCCGGGCCAAGGACGTGCGGGAGCTGTGCCGGCGGATGACGCAGCTGGTGCCGCGCGGGCACGAGCAGCGCCACTACGACCTCGACGCCGAGCTGAGCGCCCTGCTGCTGCGCTGAGGGCCGGCGGGGCGGCGCCCCCTGGAACCGGGGGCGCGGCGGCGGTGTCCTCATCAGTGACACCCGTTTGTCCCGTCTGAGGAGATTCGGAGGGACGCCATGAACCGCCTACGTCGCCGCCAGGTCACCGCCCTGATCACGGGCGCCCTGCTCACCGCGGGCATCGGCCTGGCCGCACCGGCCTCCGCCGCCACCCGCACCCAGACCCCGCTCGTCGTCAATGCCCGCTGGGGCGGGCACTGCACGTACGACCGGCTCGTCATCGACCTCCAGGGGTACGTGCCCCCGGTCACGGTCACCGCCGTACCCGAGCTGGTCTACGACGGGTCCGGCAAGCCCGTGCCGCTGGCCGGGAACCACTTCCTGTCGATCCGCCTGCACCCCGCCGCCGGGCACGACGACGCGGGGAACAACGTCTACCAGGGTCCCAAGCTCCAGAAGATCTACCTGAGCAAGCTCAAGGGGATCGCCCTGACCGGCGACTTCGAGGGGTACGTCACCTTCGGCGCCGCCTTCGACACCAAGCCGACCTACAGCACCTCGGTCCTGCACTCGCCGGAGCGGCTCGTCGTCGACTTCCCGCATCCCGCCGTCTGCTGAGCGCCCGGTGTCCGGGGCGCCGCCGCGCGCCCCGGACACCGCGCTCCGCCGGCCTCAGCCCGCCGGGCGGAGCCGCATCCTGCCCGGGTCGCCGTTGCCGAACCAGTCCTGGGCGCACTCGTAGCGGCCGGGGGCCGCCGCGGCCACCAGGCCCAGGCAGGCGCCCATCGCCTGCTGGCCGTAGGCGTTCGGGTGCATGGACTCCTCCAGCGTGCCCTGCGTGTTGGCGTAGTCCAGGAAGCGGAACCACTCGTGCTGACGCGGGTCCGGTCCGCCCGGGCCGACCTGCCGGGTGCCGAGCGAGCACACCTCGTGACCGGCGAGCGCGTCCCGCAGATCCATGAAGTCCGTCCCGCGTGCGGTCGCCACCGACTCGACCATGCCGCCGATCTGCGGAACGAGCGTGTACGCCGCCCAGTCCGCGTCGCGGTCGTTGAAGGGGCACCCGTCCTTGAACATCCGGTCCGAGTCGTTCTGGCCCAGCCGGAAGGACTCTCCGCCGGGGATCGGCGACGGGTAGGACTGCAGTACGAGCCGGTAGTCGCCGTCCGCGTACCCGGCGGCCCGCATCGTGGCGCGGATGTCGTCCACCACCGCCGTGACCTTGGCCTGCACCCCGGGCAGCTTCTGCTCGACGACCGGCGCCTGCTTCTTCCAGCACAGCCGCCGGAAGTACCAGTCGTACGCGCAGTCGCCGATGATCCGGCCGAAGCCGAGGTCGTTCCCGCCGACCGACAGCGCGATCAGCTTGACCCGCTTGGTCTTCGCGAGCGCCGCGAGCCGGTCCGTCTGCGGGGCCTCGCCGTTGTACGGCTGCCCGCCCTTCGCGGCGCTGAGCACGTTGACCGTCTCCGCGCCCGAGCAGGCGAGGTTGACGCGCTCGTCGATGCCGGGCAGCGGGGCCTTGGCGATCTCCGAGACGTCGGAGCGGTGGCAGCCGCCGACCGCGCCCGTGGCCCCGTACACCTTGGCCGGGTCGTAGTTCGAACCGCCCGTCCAGGCCCGGTCGGTGCCCTCGCGGCTGCCCGCGTAGCGGTCGGTGTTGCCGAGCCAGCGCCCGGCCTCGCCGGAGATGAAGCTGTCGCCCATCGCCACGGCGACGGCGGGCCCGGTGGGAGTGGCCGCCGAGGCCCGGGGCGCGGCGAGGCCGGCCAGGCCGAGCACGGCGACGGTGAGCAGCGCGGTGCCCGTGGAGGTGGCGGTGCGCGTGCGGGTACGCATGGGGAGGTCCTCTCGGAAGAGATGGAAGGGGGCGCCGTTCGCCGTGGGCCGGGGAGGTGGGAGGCCGGACCCGGGCGCCCCCGCGGCCGGGGCGGAGCGGAATGGGAACGACCCCTGCTCCGACCGGGTGGGCAGAGGTTACGATCGGCGCCCACCGGTGTCCCATCCGCCGGCCACGCGTCGCCCATCCGTCCGCCGACCGGTGCCCGGAGTCCGCCATGACCTTGGTCCTCTCCGTCCTGGGGCCGGTGGAAGCCACCCTGGACGCCCGCCCGTTGGCGCTCGGCGGGCCGCGCAGCCGGCGGGTGCTGGCGGCGCTGCTGCTGGAGGCGGGCCGGGTGGTCCCGGCCGCCGGGCTGGCGGCCGCGGTGTGGGACGACCCGCCGGTGACGGCCCGGGAGCAGTTGCAGAACGTCGCGGCCGCGCTGCGCCGGCTCGGGCTTCCGGTGGCGCGTACGGAGGCGGGGTTCGTCCTGGAGCCGGGCCGGGCGGAGGTGGACCTACGGGAGTTCGCGCGGCTGCGGCGGGCGGCCGCGGCCTGCGCCGACCCGGCCGAGATCCGGCGACTGCTCGGCCGGGCGCTGGAGTTGTGGCGCGGCCCGGTGGCGCTGGGCGGACTGCGCGGCCGGGTCTTCGAGGCCGCGGCGGCCCGGCTGGCGCAGGAGCGGCTCGACTGCGTGGAGCGGGCGCTGGCCGCGGACCTCGACCTCGGCCGGCACGCGGAGGCCTGCGCGGAGCTGGCCGGGCTCACCGCCGAACACCCCTTGCGGGAGCGGCTGGTGGAGCTGCACGTGCTGGCGCTCCACCGTGCGGGGCGGCGCGGCGAGGCCCTGGCGGTCTTCGCCCGCGCCCGCGCGCAGCTGGCCGAGGGGACGGGCCTGGACCCGCGCCCGGAGCTCCGCGCGCTGCACGCACGGGTCCTGGCGGACGACCCGGCCCTGCGCTGGACGCCCCCGGCCCCCGGTCCGACCGAGCCGACGCCGGGCCCGCGGCAGACGGCGCAGCACCCGTCGGCCCGACACCGACACCCCACCGGAACGGGCCCGGACGGCTCGGCGCCGGGCCGGGCGGCGCAGGTCCCCGCAGGGGGCGGGCGGCAGTTGCCGGAGCAGGGGACCGACGGGACGGGGCGGCGGCCCGCACAACTGCCCGCCGGGACGGTGGCCTTCGTCGGCCGGGAGGACGAGGCGGCCGCGCTCACCCGGGGGCTCCGGGAGGCCGACGGCGGGGTGTGCGTGATCACCGGGCCGCCCGGGGTCGGGAAGACGGCGCTCGCGCTGCGGGTCGCGCACGCGCTGCGCGGGGAGTTCCCCGACGGGCAGCTCCACACCGACCTGCGCGGCGCCGACCCGGCCGGCGCCGCGGACCCGGCCGAGGTGCTGGCCGCTTTCCTGCGCGGGCTCGGCGTGGACGGTCCGGCCGTGCCCGCGGAGCCGGGCGAGCGCGCGGCCCTGTACCGGAGCCTGCTCGCGGACCGGCGGGTGCTGGTGGTGCTCGACAACGCCGCGTCCGAGGCGCAGGTCCGGGCCCTGCTGCCGGGTTCCCCGGGCGGCAGTGCCGTACTCGTCACTGCCCGCCGGCGGCTCGCGGGGCTGGAGCGCCGGGTGGCCCTGGAGCTGCCGCTGCTGGACGAGCCGACCGCGCTCGGGCTCCTCGGCCGGATCGCCGGGGCCGGGCGGGTCGCGGCCGAACCGGGGGCGGCCCGCGAGCTGGTGCGGCTGTGCGGGCGGCTGCCGCTCGCGCTGCGGATCGTCGGGGCCGAACTGGCCGCGTTCCCGCACCGGGACCTGGCCCGGCTGGCGGCGCGGCTGGGGGACGAGCGGGCCCGGCTGGACGTGCTCGACGGGGTACGGGCCGGGCTGCGGCTCAGCTACCGCGCGCTGCCGGGCGACGCGCGGGCACTCCTGCGCGGGCTGGCGCTGCTCGACGCCCCCGACTGCGCGTCCTGGACGGCGGCCGCCGTGCTGGACCGGCCGCTCGCCGCCGCCGAGGAGGCCCTCGACGCCCTGGTGTCGGCGCATCTGCTGGAGGTAGCCGGCCGCGACGGGGCGGGGCAGTCGCGCTACCGGATGCACGACCTGGTCCGTGCCTTCGGCCGCGAGCTCGCCGCCCCCGCCGCGAGCGCCCCGGGCGCCGGGGGCTCCGGGGACGCCACGCGCGTGGTGCGCCGGGTGCTGGCCTGCTGGGTGGCGCTGGCGCGCGAGGGCCGGCGGGCCCACCAGGGCCTGGACTACCCCGGGCTGGGCGGGCGCACGGCCGCCCGGGTCCCCGACCCGGCGGTGCTCGCGGGGCCGCGCGCCGAGCCGGTGCGCTGGCTGGGGGCCGAGCGGGACGCGCTCGTGGCGACCGTACGGCAGGCCGGGCGCGTGGATCCGTACGCCTGCTGGGAGCTGGCGGCGGCCGGGGAGTACGTCTTCGACCTGCGCAGCGACCTGGCCGGCTGGCAGGCGGTCCAGGAGGCGGGGCTGACGGCGGCCCGCTCGGCCGGAGACCGCACCGGCGAGGCGGTGATGCTGGTCGGCCTGGGCCGGCTGCGGACCTGCCGCGAGGAGTGGGGCGCGGCCGGGGAGATGCTGGCCGAAGGGGAGGCGCTGTTCGAGGAGCTCGGGGACGCGCACGGGGCGGCGTACGCGGGCTGGCTGCTCTCCTACCTCGACCGGGTCCAGGGCCGGCTCGCCGAGGCGGAGCGGCGCTGCCGGCGCATCGCCCCGGTCTTCGAGGCGGCCGGCGACCACTACGGCCACGCCCACGCGCTGCGCGGCATCGGCCAGGTGCTGTTCGCGCGCGGCGAGACCGGCCGCGCACTGCCGGTGCTGCGCGAGGCGCTGGCGGTCGCCGGGGCGGGCGGCGCGGCCTGGCCCCGGATGTGCATGCTGCGCTGGGTCGCCGATGCCCAGCGCGTGCTGGGGCGGCTCGCCGAGGCGGAGGCGGGTTTCGGCGAGATCCTGGCCTTCACCGTCGGCTCGGGCGACCTGGCGGGCCAGAGCGCGGCCCGCATCGGGCTCGGCCGGATCGCCCTGGCGCGCTCGGACACGGCCGCGGCGCTGCACCACTTGTGGGAGGCCGACGGGCTGGGCCGCCGCTCGGGGCAGAGCCTGGTGCGGGCCCTGGCCGTGCCGCCGCTGGCCCGCGCGCTGCTGACTTCGGGGGACGCGGCGGGGGCCCGGGCTCTGCTGGAGGAGGCGCTGGCTAGCTGCCGCCGGATGGATGCCCGGCCCCTGCTGGCGCAGTTGGAGTCGGCCCTGGCGGAGGTGCCCGCGTAGGGCCGCGGCGCGGCGGGCGGCTCAGCGGTGCTCGGGGTTGGGGAAGTCGAAGCGGCAGCCCGCGTCCCACTCGGAGCGCTGGTTGCCGTGCGCCGGCATGCCGCCGGCCCGTTTGAGGAGGGCGGCCAGGTGCATCAGGTTCCACGACATGAAGGCGGTGTTCCGGTTGGTGAAGTCGTTCTCCGGGCCGCCCGATCCGGGGTCGAGGTACGAGGGTCCGGGCCCGGCCTCGCCGATCCAGCCGGCGTCGGCCTGCGGGGGGATCGCGTAGCCGAGGTGCTGGAGGCTGTAGAGGATGTTCATGGCGCAGTGCTTGACGCCGTCCTCGTTCCCGGTGATCAGCGCCCCGCCGACGCGCCCGTAGTACGCGTACTGGCCCCGCTCGTTCAGGATCGAGGAGCAGGCGTAGAGCCGCTCGATCACCTGCTTCATCACGGAGCTGTTGTCGCCGAGCCAGATCGGGCCGCAGAGCACGAGGATGTCGGCGTCCATGATCTGGCTGTACAGGACCGGCCACTGGTCGCTCTCCCAGCCGTGCTCGGTCATGTCCGGCCAGACACCGGTGGCGATGTCGTGGTCCACGGCGCGGATCAGCGAGGTCCGTACGCCGGCCGCCGCCATGACGGCGCGGCTCCTGTCGATCAGGCCCTCGGTGTTGCTGGTCTCGGGCGAGCGTTTGAGGGTGCAGTTCACGTAGACGGCGGTCAGGTCCGAGTAGTCGAAGTCAGCGGCCATTCCCCCACCCTCCCCGGCGCCGCGCGGGCCCGCCACCGGACCGCGGCCGTACGAATCGGTGCAAGTTGTTAGCGGTCCGTCCGGGCGACTAGGGTCAGCGGGCCTTGGTGTTCGGGAAGCCGGTGGAAAACCGGCGCGGCCCTCGCCACTGTGAACGGGAAGTCCGGCTCCACTCCTGCGGGAAAGCCACTGGGCTGTGCGGGAGGTTCCGCGCCGCCCGGGAAGGCGGAGACAGGGCATCAGCACCCGTGAGCCAGGAGACCGGCCGGGGCGCGTTGTCCATCCACGAGGTGCTGGAGAGGTCTCCCTACTCATGCATATAGCCGAGGGGTTCCTGCCCCCTTTGCACGCGGTCGCCTGGGGCGCCGCGTCCGCCCCCTTCGTCGTGCACGGCGTCCGGGCCCTCACCCGTGAGGTGAAGGCGAACCCCGAGAGCACGCTGCTGCTCGGGGCGTCCGGAGCGTTCACCTTCGTCCTTTCCGCCCTGAAGATCCCTTCGGTGACGGGTAGTTGCTCCCACCCCACCGGGACCGGGCTCGGAGCGATCCTGTTCCGGCCGCCGATCATGGCCGTGCTCGGCACGATCACCCTGCTGTTCCAGGCGCTCCTGCTGGCGCACGGCGGGCTGACCACGCTCGGCGCCAACGTCTTCTCCATGGCCGTCGCGGGCCCCTGGGCGGGCTACGGGGTCTACCGGCTGCTGCGCCGCTTCGACCTCCCGCTGATGGTGACCGTCTTCTTCGGAGCCTTCTTCGCCGACCTGGTCACCTACTGCGTCACCAGCGTGCAGCTGGCGCTGGCCTTCCCGGACCCGGGCACGGGCTTCCCCGGCGCGCTCGCGAAGTTCGGCGGGATCTTCGCGGTCACCCAGATCCCGCTCGCGGTGAGCGAGGGCCTGCTGACCGTCCTCGTGATGCGGCTGCTCATGCAGTCCAGCAAGTCGGACCTGGTCCGCCTGGGCGTCGCGAAGCTCACCCGGGACAAGCAGCAGGAGGCGGCGGCCTGATGGGCATCAAGATGAACAAGAACACGAAGGTCAACGCCCTGCTGCTGCTCCTGGTGGCGGCGCTCGCCGTGCTCCCGCTCGCGCTGGGGCTGGGCGAGGGCAAGGAGGAGCCGTTCGCGGGTGCCGACGCGCAGGCGGAAGCGGCCATCACCGAGCTCAAGCCGGACTACGAGCCGTGGTTCTCCCCCCTGTACGAGCCCCCGTCCGGGGAAGTCGAGTCGGCGCTGTTCGCGTTGCAGGCCGCCATCGGAGCGGGAGTTCTCGCGTACTACTTCGGCGTGCGCAAGGGCCGCCGCCAGGGTGAGGCCGCCGCGCGCGAGGCCGCCGCCGAAGCCGCCCCGGAGTCCTAGGCGGTGCTGCCCATCGACGTAGCGGCCCACAGCAGCCGCTGGCGCTGCCGCCACCCGCTGGAGAAGGCCCTGCTGGGCCTCGGGCTGACGGTCACCGCCGTGTCCCTCCCGCCCTGGCCCGGCGGGCCGCTGGTCGGCGCGGCGACCCTCGCCCTGCTGCTCGGCCCCGCCGGGGTGGGGGGACGGCAGCTGTGGCGCGCCTTCCGGATCCCGCTCGGCTTCTGCTTCACCGGGGCGCTGCCGCTGCTGTTCGCCGTCGGCGGTCCGGCCGGGCCGCTCTCGCTCGCCCCCGACGGGCCGCGCCATGCGGCGGAGCTGCTGCTGCGCACCTCGGCCGCCTCGCTGGGCGTGCTGCTGTTCGCCTTCACCACCCCGGTCTCGGACGTGCTGCCGCGGCTGGTGCGGGCGGGGGTGCCGGCCCCGGTGGTGGACGTGGCCCTGGTCATGTACCGGATCGGGTTCCTGCTCCTGGACTCGATGGCCCAGGTCCGCCGGGCCCAGGCGGCCCGGCTCGGGCACACCGGCCGGGCCGCGGTGTGGCGGTCCCTGGCGGGGCTCGCCGCGACCTCGTTCGTACGGGCCTTCGACCGCGCGGCCCGGCTCCAGGTGGGGCTGGCCGGGCGCGGCTACGACGGCGCGCTGCGGGTCCTCGTACCGGAGGCGGCGCTGTCGTGGCGGTTCCTGGCGGGGACCGCGGCCCTGCTGGCCGCACTGATCACCCTGACTCTCCTGCTGAAGGGGCTTTACCTGTGAGGCCGTTGGTGGAACTGGTGGGCGCGGGCTACGCGTACGAGGACGGCCCGGCCGTGCTGTCCGGCGTGGACTTCGGCATCGCGCAGGGGCGGGCACTGGTCCTGCTGGGCCGCAACGGCAGCGGGAAGACCACGCTGATGCGGCTGCTGAGCGGGGGCCTGCGCCCCGGTACGGGCACGCTGCGGCTCGACGGCGCGGAGGTCGGCCACGACCGCAAGGGCCTGACGCGCCTGCGCACGGCGGTCCAGCTGGTGGTCCAGGACCCGGACGACCAGCTCTTCGCCGCCTCGGTGGAGCAGGACGTGTCCTTCGGCCCGATGAACATGGGCCTGGCGCCGCAGGAGGTACGGGCCCGCGTGGACTCGGCGCTGGCGGCCCTGGACATCACGGCCCTGCGCGACCGCCCGACGCACCTGCTCTCGTACGGGCAGCGCAAGCGCGCGGCCATCGCGGGCGCGGTGGCGATGGCTCCGCGCGTGCTGATCCTGGACGAGCCGACGGCGGGCCTGGACCCGGACGGGCAGGAGCGGCTGCTGGACGCCCTGGCGGGCCTGCGTGCGCAGGGCACCACGGTGGTCATGGCAACGCACGACGTGGACCTGGCGGTCCGCTGGGCCGACGACGCGGCGGTCCTGACCCCGTCGGGCATCCGCTTCGGCCCGGCGGGGACCCTCCTGTCGGACCCCGCCCTGCTGGCCTCGGCGGGCCTGCGCCAGGCCTGGTCCCCGGCGGTGACGGCCTTCCTGCGCGCCCACGGTCTGCTGCCCGAGGCGGCCCCGGGCCCCCGCACTCCGGAGGCCCTCGCGGCCTTGCGCTGACGCGGGCGCCGCAAACCTAGGATGGCCGCATGTCGCTGCCGCACGCCATCCTCACCGCCCTGCTGGAGAAGCCCTCGTCGGGGCTGGAGCTGACCCGGCGGTTCGACAAGTCGATCGCGTACTTCTGGTCGGCCACGCACCAGCAGATCTACCGCGAGCTCGGCCGGCTGGAGGAGGCCGGGCTGATCCGCGCGCTGCCGAGCGAGGTGCCCGTACGGGGGCAGAAGAAGGAGTACGAGGTCCTCCCCGACGGCAGCGCGGAGCTGGCCCGGTGGGTCGGCGAGAGCCAGGACCCGAAGCCGATGCGCGACCCGCTGCTGCTGCGGATCCGCGCGGCGGGCGTGGTGGGGCCGCAGGGGCTGGGCGCCGAGCTGCGCCGGCACCTGGAGCTGCACCGGGACCAGCTGGCGAAGTACGAGGCCATCGAGGCGAAGGACTTCCCCCCGGGGCGGGACGCCGTCGAGGACCGGCTGCGCCGGCTCGTGCTGCACGGCGGGATCGCCCTGGAGAGCTTCTGGCTGGCCTGGCTGGAGGAGGCCCTCGGCGAGGTCGAGGACATGGCCTGACGCGCCCCCGCTGCGGCAGGCGGGCGGGGGCGGTGCGGGGCCTGCTCGGTGCGGGCCTACTTGTTGAGGGAGGCCCAGAACTCGTCGAAGCTGAGGAGCTTGTCGCCGTCGGTGTCCTTGGCGGCTATCACGGCGTCCGCGACCGCGCCGGTGACGAAGGCGTCACCCATGGCCTTCATGGCCGCGCTGTACTCGTCGGCCGTGATGAAGCCGTCGCCGTCGGCGTCGAACTTGCCGAACGTCGCCCGTGCGCTCTCGATGTCCGCCACTGGGTCCACCCCTTCTTGGTGCTTGTTGACCGGCTCAGGGTAGCGGCCTGCGGCCCCCGTCCGTCCCGCGGGTCCCGTTCGAGCGGCAGATAGAAATTCGATTACCCTTCCGCAATGCGGAAGCGATAATTCCAGCCAACAAATCGGACCCCCACTTGTCACGCTCCGGGGCCACGGCATAACGTACCGACATTGCCGCCACACCAGGAGCGCAGGGCTCCCAGGGACAAGCGGCAACAAGGGCGATCACACAGGTGACGATCACAGCCGACGCATCATTCGAAGTTCTGCCCTTCACCCGCACCTGCCGCCATATCTGGGAAGACGGCGACCATGTGCTCATCGGAGTCAGTCCTGGAAACAGCTACTTCAGTTCCGAGCGCATCACCAGCCTCGCCCGATGGGCCACGACCCGCTTCGCGCAGGTCGACTTCGTCTACGCAGACCTCCATGTCGATCGGATGTTCGCCGCTTTCGGCTACACCCGGGAACACGCCGAGAAGCGCGCGACGAAGGAAATCAAGGCAGTCCGGCGAAGGATTCTCAAGGGCGTGGAGGAATCAGGACCTCCGCACGCCGAGATTCGCGTGAGGGCACTTTCGGAGTTCCAGGCGAATCCCGTGTACCAACTACTGCACCGGCGCGTGCTGCATTTCCTGGAGACCGACGACGAATTCCGTAAGGGCTGCGAGGAAATGGCCCTCCACTTTGTCGGCTCCAAGTTGCCGGAAGGTGAATCCATCACGGACAGCCAGTTGCAGGTCTGTTTCGATTACATGGCAGCCGAGCTGCCGTTCTTCGTGGACACCCCGAGCATTCTCGACGTCCCGTCCTCGGTGGCGGCCTACCACGTCAAGATGCCGATGACCGATGTCCTGTTCGCGCGGGGCGGGGGCCTGCGCGCGACCCGGAACCAGGCGTACGCCGTCGTCCGGCCCGAACCGGCCGAGGCCGCGGCCGCCGTACCCACCACGAACCACGCACCAACCGAAAGGAACGTCGATGAGCGTCGAGCAGCTTGAGGGCCGGGAGATCCAGGAGCAGCCGCTCCTCGACTTCCCGCTCTCGCGGCGCGGTGACGTGCTCCCCGAGGAGTGCACCTGGCTGCGCGAGAAGGCCCCCGTCGCCAAGGTCCGCACCCTCACCGGGGACCCGGCCTGGCTGGTGAGCAGCTACGCGCTGGCCAAGCAGGTGCTGGAGGACGAGCGCTTCAGCCTCAAGGACACGGCGAACGCCGGGGTCCCCCGCCAGTACGCGCTGACGATCCCGCCCGAGGTCGTCAACAACATGGGCAACATCAACAGCGCCGGACTGCGCAACGCGGTCATGAAGGCGCTCAACCCGCGCCAGAAGGGGCTCCAGGACTGGCTGCGCGCCAAGGCCGGGGAGCTCATCGACCAGCTGGTCGCCGAGGGCGGTCCGGCAGACCTCCGGGCGGGGTTCGCCGACCCCTTCTCGGCGGCCATGCACTGCCAGGTGCTGGGGGTGCCGTTCGAGGACTGGCGGCGTCTGATGTCGGGGCTGGACGTCGCGTTCATGACCGCGCGCGAGCCGTTCGCCGACTCGGCGCTCAACTGGTACAAGGACGTCGGCTACTTCGAGGACCGGCTGAAGGCACAGCTCGCGCTGCCCGCCGAGGAGCGTACGGGGCTCCTCGGCAAGTTCGCCGGGCTGAAGGAGGCGGACCCGGAGTCGGCGCACCTGACCGACGACATGTTCGCGACCGTCGCCGTCTCCCTCTTCGGCGCCGGCGCGGTCTCCACCTCGGCCTTCCTCACCCTCGCGGTCCTGGCGCTGCTCCAGAAGCCCGAGCTGATCGGGTACCTGCGCAAGCACCCGGAGCGCATGGGGAAGGCGGTCGATGAGCTGCTGCGCTGGAACCTGTCGGTCGGTGACGGCCTGCCGCGCATCGCAATGGCGGACGTCCAGGTCGGCGACGTGCTGGTGAAGGAGGGAGAACTGGTCCTCGTCCTGCTGGAGGGGGCCAACTTCGACCCGGAGGCCTTCGAGAACCCGGACGAGCTGGACCTGGAGCGCGAGGGTTCCAACGCCAACCTGGCCTTCGGCGCCGGCCGGCACTTCTGCCCGGCCTCCGCGCTGGGCCGGGCGCACGCCGAGATCGCCCTGGAGGTGCTGGTCGAGCGGCTGCCCGAGCTGCGGCTCGCGGTGCCCGCGGAGAACCTCGTATGGCGCACCGGCTTCATCAAGCGGCTGCCGGAACGACTGCCCGTCGCCTGGTAGTCGGGGTCCGCATGACGCGACGGTGCCCCGGGAGCTGTGCGAGCTCCCGGGGCACCGTCGTGTCCGGCTACCGGAAGATGCCGGTGTGGCCGAGCGAGTAGCGGCCGGGCTGCGGGTACACGGCGAGGCCGTGCGGTCCGCCGCCGACCGGGATCTTGGCGATCTGCTTGCCGCTGACCGTGTCGATCGCGTAGACCTCGGAGTTGTAGCGGCCCGACAGCCACAGCACCTTGCCGTCGGCGGAGACCCCGCCCATGTCGGGGCTGCCGCCGTCGGGCAGCTCCCACTTCTTCGTCAGCCTGTTCTGCGCGAAGTCGAAGACCGAGATGCTGCCTTCGCCCCGGTTGGAGACGTACATCTCCTTGGAGTCGCGGCTGACGTACAGACCGTGGCAGCCCTTACCGGTCGGCAGCAGCTTGGGCGTCTCGAACTTGTCGCCGCTGAGCACCCACATCCCGTGCGCCATCATGTCCGCGACGTAGAAGGTCTTCCCGTCCGGGGAGACCTTGACGTCCTGCGGCATCGCGCCCTCGAACGGCAGTTTCTGCTGGCCGACGACCTCCATCTTCTCCGTGTCGACCTTGAGGAGTTCACCGGAGAACTCGCAGGAGACGATGAAGTACCTGCCGTCGGCGGAGAAGTCGGCGTGATTGACGCCGAAACAGGTGACGGGGACGGTTTTCACCCGGTTCATCGTGTGCGGATCGCGGAACACCAGTTCCTTGTCCATCGACGCCATGACGATCGCGTACTTGCCGTTGGGCGTGAAGTACAGGTTGTACGGGTCGTGCACCTCGACCGGATTGCCGGCCTCACCGGTGGCCGGGTTGATCGGGGTCAGCGTGTGGCCGCGGTTGTTGTTGACCCAGAGGGTCTTCATGTCCCAGGACGGCACCACGTGCTGGGGCTGGATGCCGACCGGGATGGTGTCGATGACCTTGTAGGTCGCCGGGTCGATGACGGACACCGTGTTGGAGTTGGTGTTCGGCACGTACACGCGGGACGGGAAGTCCTTGACCACCGGGGAGAGTTTGTTCGGCCGGTCGGCCGCGTACACGTCGTTGGGGTCGAGGACCGGCGGCATCCCGGCGAGGCCCGGCGGCGCGGCCGGTACGGCCGGCACGACCTTGGCGGGCGCGGCCGGCCCCTTGGTGCCGAGCGCCTCGGCGGGTCCCTTGTCGGCTGCTCCGCAGCCGGCGAGGGCGGCGAGGACCAGACCGGCCAGCAGCGCGGTGGCCTTCCGGGGAAGGCGGGTGGTCGTCATGGGGTCAGCAGCTCCGTGGTGGTCACCGCGCGCAGTTCGCGGCGCGCGAGTTCTTCGAGGAGGGGCGGCATCGCGTCGACCGTGTCCGCGTAGCCGAAGTGCAGGCTCACCACCGATCCGCCTTGGATCGTCCCGGCGACGGTGCGGATGACGGCCGCGGCGCCGGGCGAGGTGAAGTCGAGGGAGTCGACGTCGTACGAGAGGACGTGCGGGTAGCCCGCCCGCTGGGCGAGTCTGCGTACGAGCGGGCTCGCGTACTGCGTCTGGGAGGGGCGGAACCAGGTGCCGATGGACCCGGTGAGCCGCTTGAGCCGGTCGGCGCAGGCGGTGATCTCGGCGTGCGCCCGGGCCTCGGGCAGGTTGTTGATCGCGAGGTGGTTCTGTGTGTGGTTGCCGAGTTCGTGGCCGCCGTCCAGGATCCGCCGGGCCATGTCCGGGTGGGCGTCGAGCCAGGCGCCGATGGCCAGTACGGTCACCCGCGCGCCCGCGCGCTCCGCCTCGGCGAGCACGGCCTTGGCGATGGCCGGCTCACCGTTGCCGTGGAAGGTCAGGGCGACCCGGGGGCGCTCGCGCGGCCCGTGCCCGATCTCCACGGGCTGCCCGGCGAACCGGCGCGGGCCGGCCGCCGCGCGGGCGGGCTTGGCGGGCGCGGCGGCCTTGGCGGGCGCCGTCGCGGCGGGTGCGGCGGGAGCGGTGCGGCCGCCCGCGCCGCAGGCGGCGGTGAGGGCACCGGCGGCGACCGCCGCGCCGGCGCGGAGGACGGTTCGGCGGTCCGGATAGCAGAGCACCTGCCCATTTAAGGGGTGGATGACCCCGAAGGTAATGATTGACCCAATTCGGGACCTTCGCCGAGGGGGGCCCAATCGGTGGACTGTCCGCTATGTGATCAACGATTCACACAGGGCAGCCCATACTTATTCATAGATTACGAGGTACGTGGCCCAGCTCACCTTGATTTTAGGTGGAAACTCTTACGATCTGCACACTTATGTCCAACTTGGGACTTTTGGCGTTTGGTCCCTCGTCTGCCATAGTCGGAATCACGACTTCCCGTTGACCCGAGCGAAGTCGCCACGCCGAGGATCACACCCCCTTCGATCCTCGGCGCACCCATGAAACCCCCGCAGCGCCCCACCACGGCGACAGGGGGTTTCTGCGTTACCGGGTGGGACCCGGCCGCGCCCGGCCTGGCGGAGCGCCACACCGTCATCCGCTACGACCTGCGCGACTTCGGTGAATCGGCGCCGCCGACCGGCCCGATGCGGACGTCGCCGGCCAACCAGCCGCGCCGCCGCACCAGCTAGCGGTCGGCCACCCGCATCTCGAACCAGGTGATCTTGCCGCGCGGGAGCAGATCGGCGCCCCAGCGGTCGGAGAGCTTGTCGACGAGGAACAAGCCCCGGCCGGTGGTGTCGAGTTCGTGCACCGGCATCAGGCAGGGCAGTCCGCGCGAGGGGTCGCGCACCTCGATCCGGATCCAGCCGCGCCGCCGGAGCATCCGTAAGCCGAACGACCGGGCTCCGGTGTGGCGGACCGCGTTGCCCACGAGTTCCGAGACCAGCAGGACGGTGTGCTCGGCGATCTGCGGCGAGAGGCCCCAGAGCCGGATCACCACGCACTGGGTGAGCCGCCGGGCGGTGCTCGCCGATTCCGGCATGGACGGGAGTGTCACTTCTGCCTCGGCCGGATTCCCGTACAACTCCAGCGCCTTGAGGCCTTGTTCGTCCTCGATCGCCGCCGTGAACCGTAAGGCGGAAGCGCTGCTGCGCTGCCGCGGCTGTTCCACACCCTCCAGGCCCGCCATGCACCCATCATGGACGGCCGACGCACCCGTCCGGGGCGTTCCGCGGGAAAACACCCCCCGGAATCAAGGATTCCGAAGGGGCGTCCTGTCATATGCGATTGGCAAGCGGATGCTCGCGATACCCGCCTGACCTGCGATTACATTGCGCATCGCAATGATCACGCTGGGTGGATCATCGTTTCTCCTTAAGGTTGCCTTAAGGCCTGCCTAATCCACACAAAGGGAGGATCACGGGATCAGCCTGTCGTAGGCCCTGTCCCCGTCGGAGTCGTAGATCTGCTTGCCCTGGGCGTCGTACCCCTTGATCCGGGGCGAGTTGACCACACTGCGCTCCAGGATCCCGGTGGCCGCGAACCAGCCGTGGTCCAGGGCCGCTTCGACCGTGGCGCCCCCGTAGGTGACCGTCACCCTGGCCACCCGCTCGTCGACGGTGCCGATGCTCCCCCAGCGGTACGGCAGCTTCCACGGGCCCTCCGTGCTCAGGCGCTGGAGGAAGAGCTTGCCGCCGTTCATGTCGGGTACGACGGCCCCGCGCTCGGGGTTGCCGTCCCTGCCGGACGAGGTGTTGCGCCCGCTCACCTCGCCGTCCACGATCCGGCAGATGAGCCGGACCGGTGTCGGCCCGTCCTTGACCGCCACGACGAACCGGCCGTCGCCCGGGGAGTTGTCATTGCCCGTGCTGCGGTGCGCGAGCAGGATCCGGTAGTCCTCGGGCTTCCCGACGGCGTCCCTGCCGAGCGGCCCACCGCCCGAGGCGCCGCCCGGGGGGCCGAAGGCCAGGCACTGCTCCAGCCCCTCGGCCGCCGCGGCCATGGTGATCCCGTCGGCCAGCTGACCGGGGGTCGCGGGAGCCCCGGGCCCGGCCGGCGCGTTCGCCGTCGGCGGCGCAGGGGCGGCCGTGGACGGCTCCGGCACCGAGGTCACCGTGGCGCCGTTCGCCGGAGCGTCCCGGCCGGGGAGCGCAAGGGCCACCACCGGTACGAGGCCCAGCACGACCAGCGCCGCGCCCGCCGCCGCCAGCCGCCGGCGCCTCTCGCGGCGGCCCCGCTCGACGATCGCCGGGTAGGGGGCGGCCGCCGGGTACACCTCCCGCGCACCCTCGGCCAGCCGCTGCCGCAGGCCCAGTTCGAACGCCCCGAGGTCTTCCTCGCCCCGGGTCCCGTTCTCGCGTGCCGTCATCGGATCTCCCCCTGCTTCGTCGTCGCCGTTCGGACCGGCCCGTCCATCACCTGGGCGAGCCCGGGGTGCACGCGCAGCTTCGCCAGGGCCTTGGAGGCCTGGCTCTTGACCGTGCCCCGGGAACACCCCATGACATCGGCGACCTCGCTCTCGGAGAGGTCCTCCCAGTACCGCATCACCACCACGGCCCGCTGCCGGGCGGGCAGCACGGCCAGCGCGGCCATCAGCGCGTTCCGCTCGTCGGCCCAGGCCGCGGCGGAGTCCCGTACGCACGTCTCGGGCGGCGCGGCCGTCAGCCGCTCCGCGACCCGGCGCTTGCGGAAGCGGTCGCTGTTGCAGGTCACCAGCATCCGCCGGACGTACGCGTCCGGATGGTCGCTGCGCCACACCCGGCGCCACGACCGGTACGCCTTGGCCAGCGCGGTCTGGGTCAGGTCCTCCGCGTCGTGCGGGTCGCCGGTCAGCAGGTACGCGGTCCGCACCAGGGACGGCCAGCGCGCGCTGACGAAGGCCTGGAACTGAGCTTCTTGCTCGGCTTGCATCGAACACCCCCTCGCCCCCTAGACCACCGGCTCCGCGAAATCGGTTGCCCGCGTCGTGCTTCCGCCCCGGAACGCACGACGGGGCCCCCGGTCCGGGGGCCCCGTACGCGGGCGGATCCAGGGGAGGCTCAGAGGAACTTGGCCTTGCCCGGGCCCTCTTCGACGAAGCTGCGCATCCCGCGCTCGCGGTCCTCGGTGGCGAACAGGCCCGCGAACCAGTTGCGTTCGATGGCGAGCCCGGTGTCGATGTCGGCCTCCAGGCCGGCGTCCACGCACTCCTTGGCCGCGCGCAGCGCGATGGCCGGGCCCTGCGCGAGCTTGGCGGCCCAGGCGTGCGCCTGCTCGTACACCTCGGCGGCGGGCACGACCCGGTCCACCAGGCCGAGGGTCAGGGCCTCTTCGGCCTTGACCATGCGGCCGGTGAAGATCAGGTCCTTGGCCTTGGACGGGCCGACCAGCCGGGACAGCCGCTGGGTGCCGCCCGCGCCCGGGATCAGGCCGAGCAGGATCTCGGGCTGTCCGAGCTTCGCGTTGTCGGCGGCGATCCGGAAGTCGGCGCACAGCGCCAGCTCGCAGCCGCCGCCCAGGGCGTAGCCGGTGACGGCCGCGACGACGGGCTTGGGGATCCGGGCCACGGCGGTGAAGGAGTCCTGCAGGGCGCGGGACCGGGCGATCATCGCCGCGTGGTCCATCGTCTGCATCTCCTTGATGTCCGCGCCGGCCGCGAACACCTTCTCGCCGCCGTAGATGACGACGGCCCGGACGTCGCTCCGGTCGGTCGCCTCCACGGCGAGCTCGCGCAGCCGGTCCTGGGCCGCGATGTCCAGGGCGTTCATGGGCGGCCGGTCCAGGAGGATGGTGCCGACGCCTTCGGAGACTTCGAGAGAGATGGTCATACGGGGAAGGTTAGCGCCGGTTAACCGGGAGTGGCCGGGTGCTGTGGGTCACAGCACCGGGCCACCTGGAACCGCGTACGGGGGACTACTTGATCCACTCCGCCCAGTCCATGTTCCAGCCGTTGAGTCCGTTGTCCGGGGCGATCTGCTTGTCCTTGGAGTTCTTCACGACGACCACGTCGCCGATCAGCGACTCGTTGAAGAACCAGGCGGCGGGCTGGTTGCCGTCTCCGGCGCCGCGGACGTCCTTCAGGCCGACGCAGCCGTGGCTGACGTTCTCCGAGCCGAAAGTGCCGGAGGAGGCCCAGTAGTTGCCGTGGACGAAGGTGCCCGAGTTCGACAGCCGCATCGCGTGCGGGACGTCGGAGATGTCGTACTCGCCGCCGAAGCCGACGGTCGCGCCGTTCATCCGGGTCACCTTGTACTTCTCGCTGATGACCATCTGCCCGTTGTACGTGGTCGTCGACGGGGCGCCCGCGGTGATCGGGATCTTCTTGAGCAGCTGGCCGTCGCGGACGACCTCCATGGTGTGCTCGCTCGCGTCGACCGTGGAGACCTGCGAGCGGCCGACGTTGAAGGTGACCGTACGGGTCTGCTTGCCGTAGACGCCCGGGCGGCCCTCGACCCCGTCGAGGGCGAGCTTCACGGTGACCTTCGTGCCCGCGGCCCAGTACTTCTCGGGACGGAAGTCGAGGCGGTCGTTGCCGAACCAGTGGCCCTCGATCGGCACGGCCGGCTCGGCCGTCACCGTGATGGCCTTCTCGACGGCCTCGGGGTTGGTGATGCCGCGGGTGAAGTTGATGGAGACCGGCATGCCCACGCCGACGGTCGAGCCGTCCTCGGGCGTGTAGTGGCCCACGAAGGTGTTCACCGGGGTGAGGGTGGTGAAGGCGGTGTCCTTGGCGGACTCCCGGCCGGCCTCGTCCTTGGCGACCGCGTGCACCTTGTACTCGGTGGCCGAGGCGAGGTGGCGGACGGGCTCCCAGCTCGCGCCGTCGTCGGCGAGCTTGCCCTCCACCGCGTTGCCCTTGGTGTCGGCGACGGTCACCGTGGTGAGCTTGCCGCCGGTGCTGGTTATCTTCAGGACGCCGCTGGTGGCGACCTCCTTGGCCCCGTCGTCCGGCTTGACGCTCACGACGGCCTTGGACGCCTCGGTACCGGTCTTGCCGCTCCCGCCGTCCCCGCCACCGCTCCCGCCGGTGCCGCCGCCCTCGCCGCCGCCGCTGCACGCGCTGGTGAGCAGCAGCGCCGCACCCAGCAGGAGGGCCGGCAGGCCAACGCGGACGCGACCGCGCCTCGGCTGCAGGTTCACTCTTACTCTCCCCATGTCCCCCGCGCGCGGGCAGTCGCGCGCATGTCGACAGGTAATCACATGGGGGGATCACGAAGAGCCACGGTCTTGTCACCGTTCCGTCCCAAGTGCCGGGAGGGCGGCGGGATCAGTCCTCGGTACCGGGCTTGGTGCCCCAGACGTAGACCGCATCGCCCTCGCCGAGCAGGTCCCACAGACGTGCGGCGTCGGGGACCGAGAGGTTGACGCAGCCCGCGGAGCCGCCGTGGGCGTAGAGGTCGCCGGGGCGGCCGTGCAGGGCCTGGCCCCCGTCGAAGAACTGGGCGTACGGCATGGGGGCGTCGTCGTAGAGCGAGGACTTGTGGTCGATGCTGCGCCATTGAAGTGCTCTCCTCCCTTCGCAAGCTCAGGAAGGAGATTCCCGTCTACCTTGCGGTGACGGGCTTGACGCCGCGAGTGCGCCTGACGACTGCC
>NZ_JBFBBA010000056.1:0-39084 GCF_040682455.1 Streptomyces sp. NPDC051183 | reverse complement strand
GAGCTTCGTTGCGTCCGGCGTGTCCAAACTGAAGGTCCGCCACACGGCTGTGACCTGCCGCTTCTCCTCACAGCCAAGACTATGAATCAGCCCTGGTAGTAGGTGGCCTTGCCGCGGCCGTCGGCTCCACACCTTCGGTGATCAGAAGCCGGGCCTCATCACGGCTGATTGACTTCCCATCTTCTATGGTCTTGCCGTGCAGTCGGAAAAGCCGCTCACATACCTCGAGCAGGACCGCGCCATTGCACCACGGCGTCATCGGGCGACATAGGTAGCGATTCCAATTGAACTGGCCCGGGGTAGAAATATGACGAGTTTGGCCCAGACATATCCTCTCCAATCAGATATCTATACAGCCATTCCGAGAAACTCATGGCGTATGTGAAGAATTCGCCATCGCCGTCATCCACCACGACTAGTGGACTAAGATCTCTTGGGTGCCGCGCCAGGAAGACTACCTGGCCGCTATCTGCAGACGCGACGGGAGTCAGTCCTCGCGCGGTACCAAATTCCATCTCGCTCAATTCGAGCACTGTCCGCGGATCTCCATCAATGTCACCGTCCCAGGAAACGGCAGACCAGGCCTGACAGGTGTCGCGGATGTACTCTCCAAGGTTCCATCGGGGTGTAGCGCCTGGATGCTGCAGATAGATGTGCTGATTCAGCTTTATCGGACTGTAGGCGTCCACCAGCGCCTTAAAGTCCCCGGGGAGCCCGAACCCCAACTCGCCCTCAATCTGCCGCCATGCCTCCGGGTCACTGTGCGAGTTACGCACATCCCCCAGCAGGGACATCACCCTTACCAGATACGCATCATTCATCGAACTTACCTCCCTGGGCAGGTCGCGCTGCCTGTCGTGGTGCCGCCCGTCGGGGATTGGCGAAGTACGCAGTGCTTCATCACGCCCCCCAGGGTTCCGTAATTATACTCGACGATAGTCGGAATTCCGGAATTGACATTCTCGTAGCGGGGGACTATTGAAACCAGCATCCGGTTTCCGGATTTAACCCCCTCTCTAATTTCCTTTTCGACACCCCTGCTCAGGTACGGATTGTTGAATTTTTCGTATTCGGCAACCAGGTTGCGGAGATCGATTCCGGAACCCATCAGGGCGGCGGGTATTAGGTGACCATTCGCTGCTGTATGTCCCTGCCCTTTGTCGATCTCAAGCATGCCTGGAGGTCTTGTCGAGCCGTTAGTATTGGTTCCTGGAGCCTTGCGTCCCGGATTGAAGTCGCTCATATCGAGTAGCCCATACACGCCAGTCGCCCGACATTGATAACTGTTTTCAAATTTGTCAAAGTAGCGTTCGCGTGGAAGATACACGGCGTGCCCGGTTGCGCTGACTCCCGGCCCGATGTCACATTTTTCGTCGTCACGATCGCGACCATTGTTCTTTCCCCCCGCATTATTCTGCGGAATCGGCAGGAGTTCCTGGGTCGGATCTGCCTGAGATCCGTTCCCATTCTGTAGTTGATTGAGAAGGTTCAAGGCTCCGATGACCATGTCGAAGCCGTTCTTCGGGTCCCAGTTTCCTTTGCCCGGGTCCCAGTTGATCCACCGCTTCAGTGCTTCGGCTGCCTTGTTGGGGTTCTGCGGGGGCTTGATGCCACCGCCACCGGGACCAGGGCCGCCACCGGGACCAGGGCCGGGACCAGGGCCGGGACCAGGACCGTCACCGGGACCAGGACCGTCACCAGGACCGGGACCGCGGGGCAGGCGTTGCGTCTTCTCGCCCCATTCGTTGTAGGTGGGGCGGATGGGGGTTACGCGCACCTGGGTGCCCGTGTACCAGTTGTAGGCGTAGAGGACGCCTTCGAATGTGAAGTAGGCCAGGCTTACCTTGATACTGCCGTTGATCAGGGCACCCGCCCCGGCTCCGCTGATCGAACCAATTCCTGCCCCAGCCCCAGCCCCAGCAGCGGCGCCGAAGCCGGAGCCGCTGCCACCGCCCATCTCGTTCTTGTGGCCCGTGGGGTCGATGCGGTTGAGGGGTGAGCCGGTGGTGTAGGTGTAGCGGTTGGCGTTGAGGGCGCTGGTGGTGGGGTCGAGTTGCCAGGTGTCTCGGCTGGTGAAGCTGCCGATGCTGGGCTGGTACCAGCGGGCGGCCATGTTGATTTCGCCGCTGGTGGTGTCGGTCCAGCCGGATTGGTAGCCGAGGTTGGGGTTGGTGCCGTCGGTTGCGGTGGTTTTGCCGAAGGGGTCGTAGGCGCGGGAGGCGGCGAGGGTGGTGCCGTCGGGGGCCAGGCTGGCGACGAGGTCGGTGTGCTGGTCGGTGACGGCGAGGCGGGCGCTGCCGGTCTGGGTGGTGGTCGCGGTGGCCTGGAGGGTGCCGGCGGGGGTGCGGGTGTAGGTGGTGGTGGCGTCGGTGACGAGGTTGTTGGAGCCGCCGTCGTAGGTGAATCCGGCGCCGTTGTGGGTCATGACGCGGTCGAGGCTGTCGTAGGTGAAGGTGCTGGCGCCGTTGGTGATGGTGCGTTCGAAGGCGTCGGACTGGATTTGGCGGGTGGCGTTGGCGTCTGCGGTTTCGGTGATGGTCTTCTCGGTGCCGCGGGCGCTGTAGGCGTAGGTTTCGGTGCCCCAGGTTTCCAGTCGGTTGCGTGAGTCGTAGGTGCCGGTGGTGTTGCCGCGTTTGGTGAGGTTGCCGGCGTCGTCCCATTCGTACGGGGTGTTGGTGGTGCCGTCGTTCCAGGAGGCCATGCGGCCCGCCTGGTCGTAGGTGTAGGTGTTCGCGGCCGCGCCGGTGGTGCCGGTGGTGGTCTTCTTCACCAGTTGGTCGGCGAGGTCGTAGTCGTAGGTCTGGCCCTGGACTTCACCGCCGGCGGTGCGGGTGACGGCGTCCTTGGTGAGGCGGCCGAGGCTGTCGTAGGTGTAGTCGCGCTTCGAGGCGATCTGGTACTGGGTGCCGTTTTTGCGGGCGTACTGCTCCAGGCTGAGTCGGCCGGCCGCGTCGTAGTCGGTCCGGGTTTCGGTCCCGGTGAGAGGGTCCGTGGTGGTGTCGAGCCGTGCGGTGCTGTCGTAGGTGAAGGTCGTGGTGCCCGCGGCGTCCTTGCGGGAGGTCATGAGGCTGTCGGCGTCGTAGCCGTATTCGGAGCGTCCGCCGGGTCCGTCGGAGGTCAGGAGCTGGCCGCGGTCGTTGTAGGTGTAGCTGTTCTCCGAGAGGGCTCCCGCGCCGCCCGCCTTGGTCATACGGCCGACGAGGTCGTAGCCGAGGGTGCGGGGGCGGGTGGCAACGGCGGTGCCGGAGCCGGTTTCGCCGGTGAGGCGGCCGAGGCCGTCGTAGGTGCGCTGACGCTTGACGTTGCCGGGTAGGAGTTCGCTGACGGCCTTGCCGGCCGCGTCGTAGGCGGTGGTCCAGGTGCGGACGTCTTCGGTCCAGTGCTGGCTGGTGGCGGGTTCGATGGTGGATTCGGGCAGGCCCCACACGTTGAACGTGTAGTAGGTGGACTTGCCGCGGCCGTCGGTGAGGCGCGTGCGGTTGCCTGCCGCGTCGTATCCGAACGTGGTCGTGATCGACTTGTTGGCGTTGACGGGCTGGACCTGCTGGGTCATCCGGCCCAGTGCGTCGAAGGTGTAGGTGGAGCGGGCTCCGTTGGCGTTGACCGCTGCCGTCAGGTTTCCGTCCGCGTCGTACTCCGAGGAGAGTGTGCGCAGTGGCGTGGTGCCGGTGCCGTAGTCGGTGACGGTGGTGGGCTTGCCCATCGCGTCGTACGCCGTCGTGGTCTTGCGGGCGGTGGGGTCCTTGGTTTCGACCGTGCGCCCGAGGCCGTCGTAGACGGAGGTGGTGATGGCGCCCGCGGGGTCGGTGACCTTGACGGGTTCGCCTGCCGGGTTGTGCTGGGCGGTGGTGGTGCGGCCGGCGGGTGTTCTGGAAGCGGTCTGGTTGCCGGCGTCGTCCCAGGTGTAGCGGCTGGTCAGGTTCTGCAGGGTGGGCTTGCGTTCGACGGTGGTCGCGGTGAGCTTGCGGCCGAGCTCGTCGTAGGTGGCTTCCGTACGGGCGCCGGTCGGATCGGTGGCGGACAGCTGCAGGCCGGTCGGCGTCCAGGTGAAGGCGGTGATGCCGCCGCCGCTGAGAGCCTGCGTCGTCGTGGCCAGGCTTTGGGCGCCAGGGCTCTGCAGGCTGCCGTCGGCCGGGTCGGCCGCGGGGTCGGTCTTGCGGCTCAGACGGCCGAGCTGGTCGTACTCGAAGAAGGTCGCACGTCCGAGCGGGTCCGTCGTGGATGCCTGGCGGCCGAGCTTGTCGTAGGCCGTGCGGGCGGTCGCGGTGATCTTCGCTCCGCCCGGCGGGGTGTAGTCGGGAAGGGTCACGGCGACGGGTCGGCCGAGGACGTCGGTCTCGGTGCGGGTGACGGCTCCGCGCGGGTCCCGGGTCTCGGTGGCTTCACCGAAGGTGTTGTAGCCGGTCGCGGTCTTGGGAGTGACGGCGGTCGCCGCTGCGCCCTTCTCCTCGGCCTGGACCTGCGGGGAGGTCACCTCGATGACGCGGCCGAGGGTGTCGTAGCGGCTGGTGGTGGTGTTGCCCTTGGGGCTGACTGCGGTGAGGGGGAGTCCGCGCTGGTCGTACGTCGCGGTGGTGGTGCGGGTGGTGGCGCCGTCGGTGACGGTCGCCTTCAGCTGGTTGCCCGCCACGTCGTATTCGGTCGTGGTGGTGAGCTTCTTGCCGGCGGCGTCGATGGACTGCGACTGCTCGGTGACGCGGTTGTCGTTGTCGTACGTGAAGGATGTGCTGCGGTTCAGTCCGGCCGGGTCGAGGACGGTGCTCTTGATGCGCCCAGTGGCGTCGACGGTGTGGACGGCTGTGGTGCGGCCGCCTCCGGTGGTCTGGTGGGTGAGGTTTCCTGCGCCGTCGTAGGCGTTGGCCTCCTGGACGATGTCGTGCTTGCTGCCGTCGGCCTGGGTGACGTTCTTGGCTGTCGTCGTGGCTTTCAGGCCATCGTCGAAGTAGGTGAACGCGGTGGTGGCGCCCATGGCGTCGGTCGTCGTGGCCAGGCGGCCGGCGGGGTCGTAGGCGTAGGAGGCCGTGACCAGGTCGCGGGTCTGCCCGGAGGGGTCGCCGGTCCAGTTCTTCAGGACCGATTCACCGAGCTGGCCTCGCGGGGTGTAGCTGTGGGTGGTGACGTTGCCCTCGGGGTCCGTCTCCCGGTTGATGCGGCCGAGAGCGTCGTGCCCGAAGGTGGATTCGTTGCCGGCCGCGTCGGTGCGGCTGTCGTTGAGACCTTGCGCGTTGTAGTGGTAGGCGGTGGTCCGCTTCGGATCACCGCCGGTGGCGTCCTCCACGGACTCGGTCAGCAGGTGGCTGTCCTCGTCGAACGTTCGCGCGATGCGTGCGGTGTGGGTGATGCCGGTGATCTCGTTCTTGACCCCGGGGCCGGTCTCGGAGGTGATCCGGGACAGGGCGTCGTAGGTGTAGCCGGTGGTCACCCCGTCCGGAGTGGTCGTGGTGACCTGTGTCTGGGCGAGGGTGCGGCCGATGCCGTCGTAGGTGTACTTGGTGACCAGGCCGGAGGGGGCGGTGGACTGGGCGACGTCACCGCTCGCCTTGTAGCTGTAGGTGACGGTGGCGCCGCCCGCGGTCTTCTGAGTGGCGACCAGGCCGGCGGGGGTGGTGCCGCCGCCGACGGCAGGTTCGGTGCCCTTGGTGTAGGTGGTGGTGGAGGTGCGGCCGTCTGCCAGGACGGTGGTTTCGGGCCGGCCGAGGGCGGTGTAGCTGGTGGTCGTCTTGTAGCGGTTGTCGGCGATGCCCGTGGAGCGTGCGTCCCGGGCCGTGGTCTGTCTGCCGTTCCTGGGGTCCAGGAGATCGGCTGCGTTGTAGTAGTACTCGGCGAACGAGGTCCAGCACGAATCGGCGTCGCGGCAGGTCGTGGTCGAGACGGTGTTGCCGCGCTCGTCGTGGCCGGTGATCGTGGCGTGCCCGTTGGGGTCGGTGACCGTGTGCAGGAAGCCGCCGGTGTCGTAGGCGTACGTCGTGACGGCGCCGTCGGCTGCGGTGGCTGCCGTGCGGCGCTGGCCGCGTACCGCGTCGTAGGTGCTGCTGGTCTTCGCGCCGGCGGGGTCGGTGACGGTGACGGTCGAGGCCAGGGTGGAGCTTCCGGCGATCGTGCGGGCCTGGTAGTGACCGGCGATCTGCTGGGCGGTCAGGGGCCGCTGGTAGACGGCGACCTCGTCGATCTGGCCGGTGAAGTAGCTGACCGCGCCGGGGCTGGCGGGCCAGCCGTAGGCGAAGCCGGCGCCGATGTAGGTGTACTTGTTGGCCTGGTGGGAGATGGGCACGTTGGTCGCCTGGGCGACCTGGGTGCCGTCCAGGTACAGGGTCTGGGTTCCGCCTGCCGCGGTGATCACGGCATGGTGCCACTCGTTGTCGGTCACCGTGTTCGGCGACATGTTGGTGGCGTGGGTGTTCGGCGTGAAGTACTGGCCGTGGAGCTTGCCGTCGGTACCGACGTACAGGACGGGTGTGAAGGTGCTTATGCCCGGGTCGGGCATGGGCCGTTCCTGGTCACTGAACAGGACACCCGGCTGGGTGGTCTTGAACCAGAGCTCGACCGACAGGTCGGTGCTGGGGACGCGGGCGCCGGGAAGTTCGGCGTGTCCGTCTCCGTTGAACGCGACCGCGCTGCCGTCACTGATCCCGAAGGTGCCGGTGGTGCCCAGGGTGGCCTTGGTGTAGGTGCCGTTGCCGCCGGTGACCGCGACCTTGTTGACCACCCGGGTACCGGAGGTCTCGTCCAGGGGCCAGTAGCCGGTGGGGGCGTCGGCCATGACGTTGCCCCGGTACTGGGAGCCCGTTCCGGCGATGAGGCTGTTGCGGGCCTTGTAGTGCTCGGCCACGGTCTGGGCGGTCAGTTCCTTGCCGTAGAAGGCGGCCTCGTCGAGCTGCCCGCCGAAGTAACGGGTCCCCGGGGCCTGGCCGTCCCACAGCTCGCTGGAGTATCCGGCGCCCAGGTAGGCGCGGGCGAGGGTCTGCGGCTTGACCACACCCGGCTGGAAGCCCTGCTTGGCTCCATCGAGGTACATGGTCTGGCCGCTGGCATTGCCCGTGACGACGACGTGGTGCCACTTGTTGTCGGTCACCTTGGAGACGCTGACGTTCGGGTTGCCCAGAGCGTTGTCCCACAGCTCACCGCGCAGCTTGCCGTCGGCGTCGATCAGCAGGCTCGGATTCCACATCGTGGGAGTGGTGCCCAGGTCGGTGTCCTGCAGGCCGAGGAGGACCGAGCCGGGCTTGTCGGTGCGGAACCACATCTCGACCGAGATCGCCGGTGAGGCGCTGAGCGGCTCGGCCGGGACCTGGACGGCTCCCTTGGCGCCGTCCAGGGTGATGGAGCCGTCATCGCCGTCGAGGAACGCTCCGACCGAGCCGAGGGTGACTCCGTCCCGGTAGGAGGCGTTGCCCCCGTCGGCTATCTGGTCGGCCGCGGCCGCGCCGCTGGTCTCGCCGAGCCGCCAGTAGTTGGCCGGGCTCGAAGCCCTGACGGCATCGGCGTACGCGCGGGAGCCCGCGGAGTAGGAGGGGGCGGAGATCTGCCAGGTGCCGCCGGCCTGGTCGGTGACCTGGGTGGCGCGCTCGGTGTCGCTGTCGTAGGCGACCTGCGCGGCGGTCCGCCCGGACGGCAGAGTGGACTTGGTGAGCTTCACCGTGCCGGTACGGGCCTGGTAGTGGGCACGCGCGCTTCCGGCGTCCAGGGCCCGGTGGTAGACGGCGACGTCGTCCATGGCGCCCTGGAAGTAGCGCGTGCCGGTCACAGGGTTGCCGTCCCAGGCGGAGCTGGAGAAACCGGCACCGAGGTAGGTGAACGACTTGACGGCGTGGTCAACCGGTGCGCTGCGAGTCCCGATGGCCTGGCCATCGAGGTAGAGGGTCTGATCGGTGCCGGTGCTGGAGAGCAGGGCGTGGTGCCAGACGTTGTCGTTGACCGCGCCGGTCGAGGACAGCGGAGGCTGCCAGGATTCGACTTCGAAGCCCCCACGGAGCTTGCCGGCAGCATCGACGGCCAGGACCGGGTTGTAGTTCGAGGGCGATCCGGCGTTCAGGCGTTCACTCTGGAAGCTGACCAGGACACCGGGCTTGGCGGTCTTGAACCACAGCTCGATGGTCAGCGCCCGCGAGGACGAGAACGAAGCTTCCGGGAGCTCGACATAGGACTTGACGCCGTCGAAGGTGGCGGCCTTGTTGCCGGTCCCGGCCAGTGCACCAGCCGCGCCGAGGGCGACGTCGCGGTAGCGGCCGCTGCTCATGCCCGTGCGGGAGACGGCCTGGCTCGCCGCCTCGGAGCCTTCGGTCTCATCCAGGCGCCAGTAGGAGACGGGGCTCGCGTCCAGGACCATGCTGCGGAATTGGGAGCCGTCGGTGTACTCGTACACCGAGCAGGCCGTCGTGGAAGTGGGCGGGCACACCTTGGCCAGACGGATGCCGTTGTAGGCGTACGTCCAGGTGAGCGCGGGGGTGCCCGGACCGATCGCGTCCGTGGACACGGAGGTGACCTGGCTACCGGTCCAGGTGAAGGTCAGCGACCGCTGGGAAAGCGCATCGGTGGCCTTGGCCAGCTTGCCACCCGTGTAGGTGAGCAGCTGCTCGCGGCCATGGCCGTCCTTGATGTTGGTGAGCAGACCGGCGGCATCGAAGGTGTACAGCGCCGCGCTGGCGTCGCGCAGGGTCCAGCCTCCCCCGGCGACGGTCTTGAGCAGGCCCATCGAACCAGAGGGGGCGCTGTAGCTGCCGTCGCTGTTACGGCCGAAACGGACCTGGCTGCCGTTGGCGAGGGTGACGACGATGTTGCCATCCGCCTCCGCTACCGCCCGCATGTCCCAGCGGGTAGCCCAGCCAGCGCCGAACGCATTGCCCTGGCGCGGGTCCTGGGAGTTGTACGTACGGGTGACCGCGAGTTCAGGGCCGACCACGGGTACGGAGGCATCGGTCGCACCGGTCACGTAGTTGCCCGCGCGTTCACCGAAGCTGCGGCCGCTGTCGGCACCTCCCAAGTGGGAAGTGATGACCGGCTGTGGAACCTGCGTTGTCAGCCTTGAGGCCTGGGTACGGTTCGATGCGGCGTTGCCGTCGTTGGCCGTCACGTACCAGGCGTACGACTTGGACCAGGTCAGCCAGCCGGCAGGCACGACCCAGCTGCGGGCATTACCCGGATCGGACTGTCGGCAATTCTTGCGAAGCTCGCTGCCTTCGACCTCACACACCTCGAATTGGTACTTCAGCGCCCCGCCGGGGAAGTAGTCCTTGTCCACGGCGGCGGCCCACAGCGTGGGCGTGAGGCTGTCGCTGACGGTGCCGCTCGCCGGGGCCAGCCCGGTGATCTGCGGCGGCATGTTGACCGCCTCGAAGCGGACGGCCGCGCCCGGGACACCAGCCGACTGGAAGGTGCTGGACCCCAAGTCGTCCATCGTCCACACCAGCGTGTACGTCCCCGGCGCCAGTGGGGCGACCTTCGCGTCCACGGTGACAGTCCCACCCGGCGGGACGTCCTGCGGCATGTCCGTCCAGCGGACCTTCTCCGCTCCCTCGATCGGATTGTTCGCCCCGTCATACAGCAGGTAGCGCAGCTTGTAGCTGCTGTTCTTGCCCCACGTGTCCTGGCCCCGGTTTGTCACGGTCACCTTGAAGGTGCCCTCGGAGACAGCGGTCATGGGCGTCACGAACCCGCCGAGCTGGTAGTCGGCGCCGTACTTCGTCCACGTCACATTCAGGCTGGGCTTCCCAGCACCGCCGTTCTTCTCGTTGCTGTCTGAGTGGAACTGCTTCCAGCTGAAGGAGTCCGAGGTCGACGCCTTGACGGCCAGGCCGTAGTTCGCCCTGCGCCCGTGCGTCCAGTCATCAACGAGCTGGCGACCGGAGTCACCCAGCGGGATGGCCTCCCACTCCGGAGCACAAACCCAGTTGGTGGCCCCCTTGGGCTGCCAGCCGTGCGCGAAGGACTTCGACCCGAGTGCCGGACCGGTCGCAGGCCCGGGCAGCGTCCGGGTCGAGCCTTCCGACCAGTCGGAGGTGATCTCGTGCACCGTGACGGGCGCGGCGTTGCACGAGTAGGACCACGAGTTGTAGAGGTTCAGGTCCGCCGCGATGACGTACGCGTTGTTCAGGTCGCCCTGGACGCCATCGAAGCGGAGGAACGAGGCAGCCTTGTGGACACCGTCGTCGTAGGTGCCGACCTTGATCACGTCGCTGCTCGCGTTGTTCGCGTTGTACGGGGACTCGACGTAGGTACCGGAGTTCGCCCGCACCCCCGTGCCCTTGACCGGAGGATCCACCTTGACTGGGAAGACACGTTCAGGGGCAGCCAGCCACTGGGCGTCCAGGGATACCACCAGAACCTGACGGCCGGCTTCCTCCACGATGGCGTAGGTCACGCCCGATGAGATCGCGCCCTCGTTAGAACGCTCACCAATATTCGAGTCCTCCATCCAGCCAGCCGGCATCCAGCCGTGCTGGATGCCGTCCGGGTCGAGGAAGACCACGTTCCCGTGACCGTCGATCTTCGCAGTGAGGCCTGCGAGCGTGAGGGGGAATCGCCACTGGGTCGGCGCGTTCTTGTCCTTCAGGACCAGCGTCTCCTTGATGGAACCGGAGCTGGCGACAAGTTCGACGTCCGCGGACGGCCGCACGTCCGGGTAGGTGATAGTGCTTCCCGCGACCCGGCCCTGGGAAGTCGCCGCGCCCTCGATCCCGTACCCGACGGAGTACTTGCTTTCCACACCCAGACGCACCAGAGGATTGCCGTCGGCGTACTCGGAGAAGAACACCGGGTCCTCAACGGAGCGCGGCTCCCAGCCGGAACTGGACGCACTCATTGCCCAGGCACCCTTGGGGCGTATCAGAGAAGTGTCAATCTCTTTCCAACTGCCCTCATGGGAAAGGAAATTGACCTGCTCATTGAAGTACTTCGTGGTGTAGGAGCCGTCCGGATTGAGAAACGTACGCGCCCGCTGCTCACGCTTCTCGAGCACCTCGACACTGCGCTTGCCGTCGAACCCGAGCGGCAGGCGCGCCTTGGGACCGTCCACTGGCTTCACCTGCGGAGCCGGCACCAGGGCTTCATCGCCCAGGTCGACCGAGGTCACACCCGCAGCGGGTTTCAGCTCCCCCGGAGCCGCCTGCGCGCCCCGGTTACCACCGTCCACATCGGCGCCGGTGGCATCACCGGGCGCGTCGTGCCCACGCCCGCGCGCCGAACCCCAGGTTTGCTCCGGGCGCTCTCCAGCACCGGGAACAGCCTTGGCGACTGCCCAGCGATTCACCGCGAGCGCGGCCTGCTCCGTACCGGCCAGAACGGCCATGACGAAAGCAACGACAATGACAAACGGACGCGCGACGCGCACGGAGCTCCCCCACCAGAACGATCAAGTGAGGATCAGTCTTAAGGCAACACGCGACCAACACGCAAGGTCCAATTCCAGTTACCAGCTTCCCGCCAGGAGAAATTGCGCACGGAAAATGGCATTAAGTCGGCACGGAAAGTACAGCCCTTCGCTGAAAACGATCACCGCTGTGATCGAGGTCGCACTGAAACGGCTGGCCCCTCAGGGCGTCACCGGCAGGCACTCGCGCCTCTCTGCTTATCCGGAAACCCAAAGCGGATGCACGCCCACAGCAGGCCGGTGGCGCTGACGACACAATGTTCAGGGCCATTCCCTTTTCGCGCACAGGCACCTTCCTCGCAGCGCGCCAGGCCTCGCGCCCATCTACAGGCAGCCCCCCTCACCCTCTGCTGGAGGTTCCTCGTACTGTGCTCTCGCACAGGTCACTGGGAGAGGTTTACATGGGGACGCAAGACGAGCTGTCGAGACCGTGGTGGTGGGCGAGCACAGCGGCGAAGGCGATGATCGTCATGGGAGTGCTCGCGTTCGTGGCCGGCGCCCTGATCCAGTACTTCGGCTACGGGCACTCGTTCGTCTACGTGGCAGACGGCCACAACATGAAGCGCCAATACCGCGGGGGCGACCTCATTGCCGCCGAACCCATCGAGGGAAGGGACGTACGGCATGGCGACATCATCGTGGTCCCCGACCCCGAGAAAGACCCCGACCGAGCATACGCAGCACGCGTGATCGCGCTGGGCGGAGACACGCTCAGCTACCGGCAGGGCGCGGCCCAACTGACGATCAACGGAGCACCTCTCGATGAGCCGTACCTACCCAAAGGTGCGCCTGCCGGCGGCACTTCAGACGACTTCGCCGTGACCGTGCCGAACGGCAAGTTCATCGCGATGGACGACACGCGCGACACAGGTTTCGCCGAAGGCCTCACAGCCTCCGACGGCTCGGGGGCCTGGGCACTCTCACTGATCGAGTCCCGCGTCGTCGCCTCAAGCTCCGACCCGTCAGTGCTGTTGGCAATCGGCGAATTCGGAGCGAGAGGCTCAGGACCCTATCTCACCCCCATCGGCGCAGTCCTGCTCGTCATCATCCGGATCAAGCTCTCACGCGTACGGGCAAAGGCCGTCTACCCGTGGAGCACGCCATAGTCCCCGCCTCGACCTGATCTGGGTCGTTCGACCGCCCGCTACGAACGTCAGCACCGTGCGAACGGACCGAGTTCCTGGCTCTCTCGATAGAGCTGTGCAGCGTTTCTGGCACCTTCGTTCCAGCGCCGGTGCAGGTAGCCGATGTCCGGGTCGCCGGTGATGACGAGAGGGTAGGGGCTGCCGATGTCGATGACGGCGGCCTCAGCCGCTGGTGCAGATCGCTCAGCTTCACGCGGCTGTGGACCTCTTGGCGGGGAGCTCTGGGAAGGCTTCCTCCCAGACCTGCCGTACGTGTCGGCTGACCAGGGTGCGCAGAGCGGGCCACTGCACCAGGAGAAGGTTGCGGTTCAGCAGCGCCGCAAGGCCTTCGGCCAGCACGGTGCGGTGCAGGCCCATGCGAAGGCGGGGTCGGTCCAGGTCGTAGGCACGCAGCCCGGACCAGGCCACGTGCAACGGCAACTCGACGACGCCGTGCTCCGGACCGGCCAGTTCGTCCAGCGAGGCGGGCAGCCGACTCGCGTACCGGGTGTGAAGCACCTCGGCGACTGCGGCTACCCAGACGGGATCTGAGTAGCGGAGCGGATCCCCCGGGCCGGGTGGGCCGGTTGACTGTTCCCATGACCGACCTCGACCGGGACCGCCGGGCCCACATCGCCCCGCTGGCCTCCACCGTGCTGACGCTCCCGCTGGCGTTCCTGACGCTGCTCTACGCGGGGCTCTCGCCGATGGCGTGCGACTCCTGCGGCGAGCAGGCCGCCGACGCCTTCGACGCGAGCTTCAAGATGGCCTGGCCGGTGTTCTGGGCGGGGCTGGCGGTCGTGCTGGGGCTGCTGGTGTGGTGCTGGGCCCTGCCGTGGCGCATGGCCAACGCCCCCCGCCGCGTGGGGATCGCGATCGCCGCGCCGGCGGTGGTGCTGCTGAACGCGGTGGTGTTCGGGACGCTCCTGGAACTGCCGTAGCGCTAGGCGCTGACCCAGGTGGTGAGGTCGGCCCAGGCCGCGGGGGCGAGGGTGAGCGCGGGCCCGGCGGTGACCTTGGAGTCGCGGACGTGGACGGCTTCGGCGCAGGCGCAGGTGGCGACCTCGACGCACTGGCCGCCCTCGTCGCTGCTGTGGGAGGACTTGTGCCAGGCGGCGGCCGCCACTTCGATGCAGGCGCCGCCTTCGCTGCCGCTGTAGGAGGACTTGCGCCAGGTGATGGCTGCTTCCAGGCAGGCGCCGCCCTCGTCGTTGCTGTAGCTGGACTTGAACCACTTCAGTGGGGTGCTCATGACTCTCCTAGGAGCTGGTCCAACAGGTCCTTCGTCTCCGCGAAGTTGAGGGCCTGTGACCGCAGCATCGCATACTTCTGAGCGAGGATGCTGACCTCGTTCGGGTCGCGTACGAGGAAGCTGCCCCGGTGGGTTTCCGAGTAGGCGAGGTGCTGGAATTCGGGGGTCTCGAGCAGGATGAAGGGGCCTGCGAGACCCGCGTGGGCGGTGATGCCGAGGGGCAGAACCTGGAGCGAGACGGTCGGGCGGTCGGCGCAGGCGCGCAGGTGGCGCAGCTGTTCGTAGTAGACCTGGTCGCCGCCGATCCTGTCGCGCAGGGCGGGCTCCCAGACGATGAAGCTGAGCGTCGGGGGGACGGGGCGGGTGAGGATCTGCTGCCGCTGGATGCGGTGGGCGGTCTGGCGTTCTATCTTCTCCTCGCCTACGAAGGGGATGCGGCAGCCGAGGACCGCGCGGGCGTAGTTCTCGGTCTGGAGCAGCCCCGGCACGGTGAGCGTGTCGTACCAGGAGAGGGAGAGGGCCTCGGCCTCGCGCTCCATGTACTCCTCCGCCCAGGCCGGGACCATGTCGACCTCCGGCATCCTGTTCGCCGCCACGGCCAGCAGACCGGGCAGGCCGAGGGCGCGGTCCATCTTCTCCGCGACGTTCGGCATCAGGACCCGCCTGCCCTGCTCGATCGAGGCGATGGTCTCGACGTCCATGTGCAGCGCTTCGGCGAAGGCGCGCTGGGTCAGTCCTTTGGCGACGCGGGCGGCGGCGACCAGGGCGCCGACCATCTTCATCGCGGTTTCGTTGGGCCGTGGCCTCTTGCGTGGTGGCATGCTTGTGAACTCCCCCTGTGGGCAGGCGAGATACCCGTCATGACCCGTACTCATGAAGGAGTACGGGTCGCCGGTCTCCTCCACGCTAGTCACGCAGCGCGACGATCGCTCCGTGAACGTGGAAATCCAACCGGCGATGCTGCGCGAGAGGGTCTACCCCCGCAGTCGCCAAACCGTCGCCTCTGCCAGGGAGTTCGCCAGCGCGACACTTCACGCGTGGGGTGTCACATGCCGCCGGGACGACGTGTCGCTCTGCGTGAGCGAGCTCGCGACCAACGCCCTGCTGCACGGGGTGCCGCCCGGCCGCGGGTACCGGGTGCGGCTGCTGCGCTTCGAGGAGCTCGTCCGGGTCGAGGTGCACGACAGCGGGCGCGGGTGGCCGCGGGTGGCCGCGCGGGATCCGGCGGCCGAGGGCGGGCGGGGGCTGCAACTGGTGGCGGCGGTCGCGGACCGGTGGGGGGTCGGGCTGCGGGTGCCGGGGAAGGTGGTGTGGTGCGAGTTCGGGGTCGGTGCGTCCGGCGCGGAACGGCCCCCCGGCAGCGCCTAAGCGGTCTCGGGGAAGTGGGGTGCGTTCCCGCGTCGTCCGGTGCGTGCGATCGGCGTGCCGGGCGAAGGCCCCCGTACTGGACGTACTCGGGTCTTTGCCCGGTGCGGCGAGCGTGGGTGCCGGGCGGCGCGGGGGCGTGCCCCGCTTCCCCGAGCCCGCTTAGGCTGGGTGGCGACTGCTGTCGATGCTCGAAGAGGCGACTGAAGATGAGCGCGTACGGATCCTTCCCCGGCTCGCGGCCCCGGCGGCTGCGCACCACCCCGGCGATGCGGCGGATGGTCGCGGAGTACCGGCTGCACCCCTCGGACCTGATCCTCCCGGCGTTCGTCCGCGAGGGCATCAGCGAGCCGCTCCCCATCTCGGCCATGCCGGGCGTGGTCCAGCACACCCGGGACACGCTGCGGAAGGCCGCCGTGGAGGCGGTCGAGGCGGGGGTCTCGGGGATCATGCTGTTCGGCGTCCCGGCCGACGAGAACAAGGACGCGCTGGGCACGGCGGGCACCGAGCCGGACGGGATCCTCCAGGTCGCGATCCGCGACGTGAAGGCGGAGGTCGGCGACGACCTGGTCATCATGTCCGACCTGTGCCTGGACGAGTACACCGACCACGGCCACTGCGGGGTGCTGGACGAGCACGGCCGCGTGGACAACGACGCGACGCTGGAGCGCTACGCCGAGATGGCGCAGGTCCAGGCCGACGCGGGCGTCCACGTGGTCGGCCCGAGCGGGATGATGGACGGCCAGGTCGGCGTCATCCGTGACGCGCTCGACGAGACCGGGCACGAGGACGTCGCGATCCTCGCCTACACGGCGAAGTACTCCTCCGCCTTCTACGGTCCCTTCCGCGAGGCCGTCGGCTCCTCGCTCCAGGGCGACCGCAAGACGTACCAGCAGGACCCGGCGAACGCCCGGGAGTCCCTGCGGGAGCTGGCCCTCGACCTGGAGGAGGGTGCCGACATGGTGATGGTCAAGCCGGCAGGTCCCTACCTCGACATCCTCCACCGGGTCGCGCAGGCCGTGGACGTGCCGGTGGCCGCGTACCAGATCAGCGGCGAGTACGCGATGATCGAGGCGGCCGCGGAGAAGGGCTGGATCGAGCGCGACCGGGCCGTCATGGAGGCCCTGCTCGGCATCAAGCGGGCGGGTGCCGACACGATCCTGACGTACTGGGCGACCGAGGTCGCCGGCTGGCTGCGCGCCGAGCGCTGACCGCGGAGCGGAGGGGGAGGGTCCGGGCGCGGCAGAGCGCTCGGGCCCTCTCCTGTTTTCTCGTACGGGGGATTACCCGGGCTCGCTTACCCTGACGCCATGGTGAAGCAGCAGCGTGGCGAGGCCACCGTCGAGCAGCTCCTGACCGCCGCGCTGCGGGTGTACGCCGAGTCGGGCCAGCACGGTTTCACCGTCAACGCCGTCACGGCCGCCAGCGGGGTCAGCCTCGGCAGCCTGTACCACCATTTCGGCAGCTTCGACGGGCTGGCGGCCGCCCTGTACATCCGCTGCATGGGCCGGCTCTTCGACGGGATGATGGCCGCGCTGGAGCGGTCCCGTACCGCCCGGACGGGTGTACGGGCCCTGGTGCAGGCCTACTTGGACTTCACTCGGGAGAACCGGGACGCCGCGGTGTTCCTGCACGCCTCCGCCTACTCCGGGTACCTGGCCGTGCACGAGGCGGAGATCCGGGCGGCCAAGGAGGAGAAGCTGGCCCCCATGGCGGTGTGGATGTGGACCCGCATGGAGAAGGGCGAGATCAGGCCGCTGCCGGGGTCGGTGGTGGAGGTCCTGGTGATCGGGCCGCCGTGCGAGGCGGCGCGGCGCTGGCTGTCGAATACGTACGATCTCGACCTCGACGAGGTCGCCAAGGTGCTGCCGGACGCGGTCTGGAGATCGCTGAGACCGGAGTGATTTCCCGCCGGTTCTAAAAAATCATTCTAGAAAATCTTCCACAATCGGCGCGGTGCGCGCCAGACTTGGCGGCGCGGGCGGCACCCCTCCGGGTCCCACAGGGGAGGACCCGGAGAGGGGCTCGGTGAGGGGCTCGGTGAGGGGCTCGGTGAGGGGCTCGGTGAGTGCCCCGGGCCCTGGGGTGCGGGGCGGGCGCGGGGGGAGCACCCTGGAGGCAGGGCGATCCCCCTGGAGGTGATGCACCATGCCTACGCTCGTCGGGTGGCATGTGGAGCTCGAATTCACCGAGGAAGGCCACCGCACCAGTGCGGCATGCATGGTCAGGCTCGCTGACGGCTCCGAGATCAGGGCGCACGGCTACGCCATGCGTCACCCGTCCGACCCGGACCAGCTCCAGGTCGGCGAAGAGATCGCAGGCGCGCGTGCGCTGATGGATCTCGCGTCCCAGCTGTTGCAGAAGGCCCACACCGAGATCGACGCGGCGACGGGCCGCCACTCCTACCCGCTGACCCACTGAGCGGGTCCCGCCGGGCGGCGGGGCCGTCCCTGCGGACCCGCCACCCGTGCGCGTGAAATACCCCGGGGCCGACCCGTACTCCTTGGTGAGTACGGGTTGACGCTGATGAACATCGTGATCACTCTGCGCCACCATGGGTCGGTGAATCTGCATAATCAGCCGGCCCTGCTGCGGGATCAGTTCTACCTGCGGTCGCGCCAAACCGTGAGATCAGCGCGCCAGTTCACACGTGACACCCTGCACGCGTGGGGGGTGGTGGCCCGGCGGGACGACATGTTGCTCTGCGTGAGCGAGATGGCCACCAACGCCCTGCTGCACGGCGTCCCGCCCGGACGGGGGTACCTCTTGCGGTTGATCACCTTCGACGCGACGGTACGGATCGAGGTCCACGACAGCGGCCCCGGCAGCCCGCGCGGCGACGGGCGGTTCGACGGCGAGTGCACCACCGGCCGGGGCCTCATGCTCGTGGCGGCCGTCGCCGACGAGTGGGGCGTGCTCGCACGCCACCCGGGCAAGGTCGTCTGGTGCGAGTTCCGCTGACTCAGGCGGTCGTACGGCGGCGGTGGCGGCCGGTGCCGGCCACGAGTGCGGCGCCCATGGCCAGGGCCACGCCGGCACCGCCGACGGCCCAGGTGGTCGCGGGGCCGGAGCCGGTGGCGGCGAGCTCGCCGCCGGTGCCGGTGCCGGTGCCGGTGCTCGCGCCCGTGCCGGTGCCGGTGCCCGTGCCGGTGCTGATCGGTGTGGTGCTGGTGCCGCCGTTCGGCTCGGGCTGGTTGCCGGTGCTCCCTGTGTCCCCGGTGGCGGGGTCTGCGGCGACGAGCCGGGTCAGGTGCTTCGCAGACTGGCTGACCGTGTAGGAGTAGTTCGGGCCGTCGAACGGGCCGATTCCGTGCGCGAAGAACACCACGTCTCCGGGCTTGGTGCCTGCGCTGAAACGGACGCGCAGCTTCACATCGGAAACCTGCCCCGCCGTGAAGGGGACGTTGCCGAATTCGAGGTGGAGCTTGCTGGACTCGGCGTAGCCCTCCAGGGGCTCCCAGCCGTTCTTGCCGTAGATCTCCGCCTGGAGCTGCGAGGTGTACAGCCCGGCACCGTCGAGGCGGGCGAGGACGACGGAGACGGCGTAGTTCGCCTGCGCCGGCTTGCCCGAGTTGTCCATGTGCAGGTTGAGGTCCTGCCAGTCCCCGCCCACCTTGAACCCGTCCGAGGGCACCCCAGTGAGAGTGAAAGCCGGCCCGTCGATGACCGTCGGCGTGTTGTTGTCGTCGGCGGCGCCCGCGATCTTGGCGTCGTACCCCTTGGTCGGGGACCAGGCGTTTCCGCCGTCAGCGCGGCGGCTGACCCCGCTGCTCACCATGTCGAACGCGATGACAGGCGCGCCCGCGGCGAAGCTGATCCGTAGCTGTACGGTTCGCGTCTCGCCGCGCGCGATGGTCGAGGGCATCCCGATCGTGAACTGGTCCATGACGCCGATCTCGCCGGCGTTCGCCAACTCGGCGGGCTTCCAGGACCTGTCGGCGTCGAGGTACTCGATCTTGTAGTGCTCGGGCGCCAGCTTGTCGCCGCTCTGGCCGAGGGCGACGCGGGGCGTGAAACGGGTGACCTCGGTGTGCCCCGAGTTGTCGATCGTCAGCGTCAGCGGGGTCCAGCCGGCGCCTGGCTTGAAGCCGTCCCTCGGGATGCCCGCCAGCGTGACCTCAGGGCCCAGGAGTCGCGTGTCCGGCGCGGCGTCCCGGGCTTCAGCGGTCTTCTCGGCCGCCGGGGCCGGGGCGGCCGGGGCCGTCTCGGGCGCGGGAGCGGTCACCGGGGCGGTCTCGGCGGCGGGGGTCGCGTCGGCCTTCGGTGCGGTGTCCGGTACGGACGCCGACGGCTGCTGCTCGTTCGCCATCGCGGGCGTGGTCATCAGGACCGTCGGGCCGACAACTGCTGCGGCGGCCACGGCGGCTATGCGCTTGAACTGCATGTTTGGGTTCCCTCCCCTTTTGAACATGCTCACATTAGGCGAGGTCGAGCGAATTTCTGTGCGCAAACAGATCACGGATTCACTAAGATCCGCGGCGCTGTTTTGCTACGTTTGACCGTTCGCAAGCTCGGTCTGGGGGGCCAATGTCGCGTCCGTTGCGGTGGGTTGTGGTGTTCGGGGGCACGGCCGTCGTGTTCCTGCTGGGGTTCCGGCTGGGGGTGTGGGACCCGTTCGGCTGGCTGCCGGAGAAGGACTCGGACAAGGTCGCGGCGGCCGCCGGGTTCGGCGGGGCCATGGCCGCCGCGTTCGGGCTGGCCGGTGGCTGGTGGGCCGCCTCGGCACCGGTGGCACCCGCGGCCCCGGGCCCGCGGGGGACCGTACGGCAGTACGCCGAGGCCTCCGGGACCTCCGAGGTCACGCAGTCGGGCGGCGGCGCGGCCGACGTCGAGCAGCGGGCCCGGGCCGAGGACGCGGCCCGGGTGCGGCAGACCGGCGGGCAGGACACCCCGTAATGGCCTTCCGGAAACCGAAGCCGGCGCCGGAGCCGGAGCCGGGCTCGGGGTCGGAGCCGGCGCAGTGGGCCCGGGCCGAGGGGAGTGCCCGGATCACCCAGGTCGCCGGGGACTACGTCCGGTACGAGCCCGGCGCCGGCCCGCTGCCCCCGACGCTGCTGGGGCTGCCCGAGGCGCCCGAGGTGCTGTTCGGGCGCGGAGCGGCGGTCGAGGAACTGCTGACGCTGCTCGGCGACGCCGACGGCGGGGCGCCGGTGGTCGTGGTGGCCGGGCTCGCGGGCGTCGGCAAGACCGCGCTGGCGGCCACGATCGCCCACCGGGCCGCGGAACTGGGCTGGTTCGGGGACCGGGTCCTCTCCCTCCCGCTGCGCGGCTACGCCCCCGACGGCGGCCTCACCGGCGCCCGGGCGGTACAGGAGATGCTCCGGCTCCTCGGCGTCCGCGACGCGGACCAGCCGCCGTCGCCGGAGGGCCGCCTCGCGCTGTACCGGGCGCGGCTCGCGGCGTACGCGCGGGCCGGGCAGCGGGTGCTGGTCGTCGCGGACGACGCCGGGTCGGTCGAGCAGGTGCGCGACCTCGTACCGGCCGGGGACGGGCACCGGCTGCTGGTCACCTCGCGCGACTGGCTCGTGTTCCCGGGCTTCGCGGCGCAGCGGGTCGGCCTGGACGTGCTGGCGGCCGGGCCCGCGGCGCAGCTCCTCGCGGGCGCGCTGCGGAGCGCCTGGCGGGGCGATCCGCGGCCGGAGCGGGAGCCGGCCGCGCTGGCGGGCATCGCCGAGCACTGCGGGCGGCTGCCGCTGGCGCTGACGGTGGCGGGAGCCCTGCTGGCGGGCGACCCGGGGCTGCCGGCCGCCGAGCTGGCCGGGCAACTGGCCGAGACCCGGACCCGGCTGGCGACGCTGACCTTCGAGGACGGTGACGTACCGCTGGGGGTGCGGGCCGCCTTCGACCTCTCGTACGCGCGGCTGCCCGAGGAGCAGGCCCGGATCTTCCGGCTGCTGACGGTGAACCCGGGGCCGGACTGCTCCACCGCCCACGCCGCGCTGCTCACCGGCGAGGCCGTGGGCCTGCGGCGCAAGCTCGCGGCGCTGGTCCGGGCCAGCCTGCTGGCCGAGCAGCCGCTCGGGTCGGGGCGCTGGCGGATGCACGACCTGGTGCGGCTGTACGCGGCGGAGCGGGGCGAGGAGTACGCCGAGCACGACGGGCGGGAGGGGGTGATCGACGCCTTCCTCGCCGGGCTGGTGCACGACACCCGCGCCTCGGCGGAGGTCCTCGGCCTGGACGGCCGGCGGGCCACGGGTCCGGGGCTGCCCTCGCTGGAGGCGGCGGTGCGCGGGCTCGACAGCGAGCGGGCCACGCTGACCGCCGCCGTCGGCTTCGCCGTCGAGCGCGGCCGTCCGGCCGCGGCGCTGGAGCTGGCCGGGCTGCTGGGCCCGTACCTCCACCTCTACCGGCACACGCAGGACAGCATCGCCGTGGCGCGGCAGGTGCTGGCCGTGGCCCGGGAGGGCGGGAGCAGGGAGGCCGTCGGTGCGGCCCTGTACGACCTCGGGCTCGTCCTCGTCGACGGGTACGAGGTGGCGGAGGCCGCCGAGCGGCTGGACGAGGCCCTCGGGATCTTCCGCGCGGGCTCCCACCGCAGGGGCGAGGGCAAGGCGCTGAACCTCCTGGGCACCCTGCACGGGATGGCGCACTCCTTCGAGGAGGCGAGGGTGGCCTTCGAGGGGGCGCTGGAGATCTTCCGGGAGCTGCGGATCCCGCACGCCGAGGGCACGGCGCTGGCGGGATTCGCCAACGTGCTGGAGCGGCTGGGGCGGCAGGACGAGGCCATCGACGCCTACCGGAGGTCGGTCGCCCTGGTGGCGTCGGTGGGGGACCGGCACCGCGCCGCGTTCGGCCTGGACCACCTGGCGGACGCGCTGCGGACCGCCGGACGGCACGAGGAGTCCCTGGCCGTACGGGAGCAGGCGCTGGCCGCGGTCCGGGAGCTGGGCAACCGGAGCATGGAGGCCTGGGTGCTCAACGGGATCTCGGTGTCGCTGCTGGACGAGGGGCGGGCGGACGAGGCGCTCGCACGGCTGGAGGTGGCCCTCGCCCTCTTCGCGGAGGCCGGCGACCGGCACGGCGAGGGCTCGACCCTGTCCAACCTCGGCCGGCTCCACCGCGAGGCGGGCCGCCCGGCCGAGGCGCTGGCGGCGCACGAGCGGGCCTGCGCCCTGCTGGCCGGTACGGGCGACCGCCACAACGAGTCCGTGGCGGTACGGGACCTGGCGATCACGCTGGCGGCGCTGGACCGCCCGGCCGAGGCGGCGGAGGCCTTCGACCGGGCGGCGGACCTCTTCGCCGCGGCCGGCGACACGGAAGCGGAGGCGCTGTGCCGCGCGGTGGGCGGGGGGCCGGGGGCGTAGGTCAGGCGGGCTGTTCCGGGGCGGTTGCCGTGATGACGGAGAAGCCGCCGCCCTGGGGGTCAGCGAGGACGGCCATGCGGCCCGCGACCATGTCGAAGGCGGGGGCGAGGACGGTGCCGCCGGCGCGGACGGCGGCGGCCTGGATGCTGTCGACGTCGTCGACGTGGAAGTACGGCATCCAGTGCGGCGGGACGCCGGGCGGCAGCTTGCTCATGTCCATCATCCCGCCCACCGCGCGGCCGCCGACCATGAACTCCGTGTAGCCGTCGGCGCCGGGCATCTTGGAGGCGGTCGTGGTGACGGGCAGTACGGCGGTGTAGAACGCGGCCGCGGCCGGGATGTCGCTGGTGGTCAGCTCGTTCCAGATGAGGGCGCCGTGCTCGTTGACGATGCCCGCGCCGTCGAAGGTGCCGGGCTCCCACAGGCCCACAACGGCTCCGGTGGGGTCGGTGATCACGGCCATGCGGCCGAGGTCCATGACGTCCATCGGGCCCGTCATGACCGTGCCGTGCGCGTCGGTGACGGCCTTGACGGCGGAGTCGATGGAGTCGGTCGACAGGTACGTGGTCCACACGGTGGGCGGCATCGGGTCGGGCGTCGTCCCGTCCGGGTTCATCGCCTTCATGATCCCGGCGACCGGCTTGCCCTTGAGGGTGCAGACGGAGTACCCGCCGGTCTCGGCCGGGCCGATCTCGCCCTGCCAGCCGAAGAGGTCGCAGTAGAAGTCGAGGGCCGCCTGCTGGTCGGGGACCATCAGGTCGATCCAGCACGGAGTGCCGGGCTTGTACGGGCCGTTCATGTCGGGCACGGATGCCTCCGGGGTGAGTACCGCTGGGGGAAGGACGGGCCGTCCCCTACCCGGCCCGTACGGCCCGAACCGGGCCGAACGGGTGACGTCCTCCTCGGAGTTCGGCTCCCTTGCGCGAGGTGGCCGACACGTCGGCGGGGCCGACCGCGTTCGGAGGGGTCACTGCCAGAAGATCTCTTCCACCACGATCTGGGGTTCGGCCACTCGGGGGAGGAACGTGAACAGGATCCATCCGCGATAGCCGTCGAAGTACGCGATGTGCGGGCCGCGGGGCAGGGTGGACCGTGCGGGTTCCACGTTCTCTCCCCGGTAGGGGTTGCGGGCGGTCCGCAGCTCGAAGAGGGCTTCCCAGAGCGCCTCGCGAGCCCCGTCGGCAAGGGCGAGCCGGTACTTCTCGGCGTCCTGCGTGCAGTCCACGGCCCACGGTGGCCCGGTGAACTCCTCGCTCACTCGCCGGGTTCCAGTTCGCGCAGCGCGTGCCGGATGCGCGAGGCCTCGTCGAGGAGCTTGCGGGCGGCTTCGGCGTGCGTGGCTCCAGCCGCCTGAGCTTCGAGATCCTTGACGCGGCGGTCGAGCTCGGGGTCGCGCGCGAGGGCGTACTCGCCCCACCAGCGGGCCATGAATGCAGGGACGGGCCCGATGTCGTACGCGTCGGCGATCTGCTGTCGCCATGCGGCGTCGAAGTCCGGCAGGAGGGCCGGGGCGTGGGCGGCTATGGCGGCTCGCACGGCCTTCGGGGTGTACTCCGGCATCGGCGGCACCGATCCACCAGGCGCAGGCGTCGCGGTCGTCATTTCCGGTTCCTCCTCGGATCGGACGCCCTCCACCCTAGCCGTCCGGCTCGGACCCGGTCCGGGAAACGCGACGGCCCCCGGGGCGCGGCCTTCGTTAGGTCCGCGTCGTGCCCGGCGTTAGGCCACTGCGGGAGCGTTCCGTCCGACGGATCCGCCCCGCCGCAGCCGGGCCAGACGTACGTCGTGGCGCCCAAGGACACGCCCGACCAGTGGCTCGGCGACAACGACTGGATGGGCAGCGTCGTGTGCCAGGCCAGTCGGCTCTGGTACGGCAGCCGGCACGACAACGCCGTGTGGCGGGTGGCCGGACACGCCGACGGCTCCATATCGCTGGTGAACATGGACGCGGCGGACGACGAGTGGAAGCTGGCGTCGGCCGGCGAGGGGATCCGCGTCGCCGAGGGAGGCGGCGACCAGTTCAACTGGGACGTGGTCGCCGGACCCGGCGGGTCGGTCGCGCTGCAGAACAGGCAGACGCGGCGGTTCCTGTCCGTCGTGGCCGGGGCGGTGGTCGGAACCTTCCAGGCCTACTACTGGTACATGACCAACGCACGCCCCTGAAACGACGCCGGCCCCGCCTCCCGGGAAGGGGGCGGGGCCGGCCGGCGTGCGTCAGAGCTTCTCGGGGGTGCGGATGCCGAGGAGGGACATGCCCTTGGTGAGGGTGCGGGCGGTCAGGTCGCACAGGAACAGGCGGTTCTCGACCTGCTCCGGGGTGTCGGCCTTGAGGACCGGGCACTCCGCGTAGAACGACGTGTACAGCGACGCCAGCTGGTAGAGGTACGCCGCCAGCTTGTGCGGCGCGTACTCCCCGGCCGCCTCGGCGATGAGCTCGCCGAACTGGTCCAGGTGCAGGCCCAGCGCGCGCTCGGTCGGTTCGAGGGCCAGCTCCGCGTGGGCGGCGGGCCGCGCTTCCCCGGCCTTGCGGAGGATCGACTGGATGCGGGCGTACGCGTACTGGAGGTACACGGACGTGTCGCCGGTCAGTGACACCATCTGGTCGAGGTCGAACTTGTAGTCACGGGCCGCCGACGTCGACAGGTCCGCGTACTTGACCGCGCCGATGCCGACCTGGGCCGCGCGCTCGGCGATCTCGCCCTCGGTCAGGTCCTGGGCCTTCTCGCGCACGACGGTGGCCGCCCGCTCCACGGCCTCGTCCAGCAGGTCCACCAGCCGGACCGTCTCGCCCTCGCGGGTCTTGAACGGCTTGCCGTCCTTGCCGAGGACCGTGCCGAAGGCCAGCTGGTGGGCCTTGACCCCGTCGTTCAGCCAGCCCGCGCGGCGGGCCGTCTCGAAGACCATCTTGAAGTGCAGGGACTGCCTGGCGTCCACGACGTAGATCAGCGACGACGCCTTCAGGTTGTCGACGCGGTCCCGGATCGCCGAGAGGTCGGTCGCCGCGTACCCGAAGCCGCCGTCCGACTTCTGCACGATCAGCGGGGTCGGGTTGCCGTCCGGGCCCTTGACGTCGTCGAAGAAGACGCACAGCGCGCCGTTGGAGCGGACGGCGACGCCCGAGTCCTCCAGCAGCTTGCAGGTCTCGGTCAGCATGTCGTTGTAGCCGGACTCGCCGACCACGTCGGGGTCCTGGATGTCCATGTCCAGCTTGTTGAAGACGGAGTAGAAGTAGATCTTCGACTCGTCCACGAACCGCTGCCACATGGCCAGCGTCTCCGGCTCGCCGGCCTGGAGGTCCACCACCCGGGCCCGGGCACGGGTCTTGAACTCCTCGTCGGAGTCGAAGAGCGCGCGCGAGGCCTTGTAGAGGCGGTTGAGGTTGGACATGGCCTCCTCACCGGAGGCCTCCCCGTCGCCCTCGGACTTGTGGTCCAGCTCGTGCGGGTGCTCAAGCAGGTACTGGATGAGCATGCCGAACTGGGTGCCCCAGTCGCCGATGTGGTGGCGGCGGACCACGGTCTCGCCCGTGAACTCCAGGATCTCGACCATCGCGGCGCCGATCACGGCGGACCGCAGGTGCCCGACGTGCATCTCCTTGGCGACGTTCGGCTGCGCGTAGTCGATCACCGTGGTGCCCGGCCGCTCGGCGAGCGGCACGCCGAGGCGGTCGTCGGCGGCGCGCGCCGCGAGGGTCTCGATGATCGCCCTGTCGGTGATCGTGATGTTGAGGAAGCCGGGGCCCGAGACCTCGATCTCCCGGATCAGGTCACCGGTCGGGATGCCCTCGACCACGGTCGTCGCCAGCTCGCGCGGGTTGGCCTTGGCCTTCTTCGCGAGCGCCAGGATGCCGTTGGCCTGGAAGTCGGCCCGGTCGCTTCGTCGCAGCATGGGGTCTCCCCAGCCCGCAGGGCGAGGGGAAGGGTCGGCACTGTCGGAGCCTGCCTTCAGCACCGCCGCCGCGAGGGCGTCCGCGACGCGCTGATTGACGGAAGAAGCGAGGGAAGGGACCGAGGCCATGAGCTGCCGTTCCTGTGAGGTCGTGCCTGAGCGTGCACTTGGTTGTTCCGACAAGAGCCGAGTATCCCACGCGGGTGCCTTCGGTTTCACGGGAGAAAACAACCTCGGAGCCCCCGGTTCCGTCTGGGAGAATGGCATCAGCCAGCATTCGAGATAGAAGGACGTGTCGTGGCTCAGAGCGCCCAGAGCAGCACCGAGACCGACTGGGTCTCCCGTTTCGCGGACGAGGTCATCGCCGAGGCGGAGCGCCGAGCCCCGGGCGCGAAAGCATCAGTCGCTACCGCTCCGGGCATCGTCGTCGCGTCCGGACTCTCCCCCTCCGGCCCGATCCACCTGGGCAACCTTCGCGAGGTCATGACCCCGCACCTGGTCGCGGACGAGATCCGCCGCCGGGGCATCGAGGTCCGCCACGTCCTGTCCTGGGACGACTACGACCGCTACCGCAAGGTGCCCGCCGGCATTCCCGGCGTGGACCCCGAGACCTACGGCCAGTACATCGGCCGCCCGCTGACCTCCGTCCCCGCCCCGGCCGGCTCCGCGTACGCGAGCTGGGCCGAGCACTTCAAGGCCGCCATGGTCGAGGCGCTGGCCGAGCTGGGCGTCGAGTACGACCCGATCAGCCAGACCGAGCAGTACACGACCGGTGTCTACCGCGAGCAGGTGCTGCACGCGATGAAGCACCGCGCCGACATCGACGCCGTGCTCGACCAGTACCGCACCAAGCAGAAGCCGGGCGGCAAGAAGCCCCAGCAGAAGCAGGTCGACGAGGCCGAGCTGGAGGCCGCCGAGGGCTCCGGCGCGGCCGCCGAGGACGACGGCAGCAGCACCGAGGGCGGGTACTTCCCGTACAAGCCGTACTGCGGCGAGTGCGGCAAGGACTTCACCAAGGTCACCTCGTACGACGACGAGACCACCGAGCTGACCTACGTCTGCACCGAGGACGAGTTCACCGAGACGGTCAAGCTCAGCGAGTTCAACCGCGGCAAGCTCGTCTGGAAGGTCGACTGGCCGATGCGCTGGGCCTACGAGGGCGTGGTCTTCGAGCCCTCCGGCGTCGACCACTCCTCGCCCGGCTCGTCCTTCCAGGTCGGCGGGCAGATCGTGCACATCTTCGACGGCGAGCAGCCGATCGGCCCGATGTACGCCTTCGTCGGCATCAGCGGCATGGCCAAGATGTCCTCCAGCAAGGGCGGGGTCCCGACCCCGGCCGACGCGCTGAAGATCATGGAGCCGCAGCTGCTGCGCTGGCTGTACGCGCGCCGCCGCCCCAACCAGTCCTTCAAGATCGCCTTCGACCAGGAGATCCAGCGGCTCTACGACGAGTGGGACAAGCTGGAGGCGAAGGTCGCCGACGGCTCCGTGCTGCCCGCCGACGCCGCCGCGCACGCCCGCGCCGTCCGCGTCGCCTCGCACGAGCTGCCGCGCACCGCCCGCCCGATGCCGTACCGCACGCTCGCCTCGGTCGTCGACATCACCGCCGGGCACGACGAGCAGACGCTGCGCATCCTGAGCGACCTGGAGCCGGAGAAGCCGCTGGCCTCCCTGGACGAGGTGCGCCCGCGCCTGGACCGAGCCGAGAACTGGATCACCACCCAGGTCCCGGCCGACCAGCGGACCCTCGTACGCGAGGAGGCCGACACCGAGCTGCTGTCCTCGCTGGACGACGAGGGCCGCGAGTCGCTGCGGATGCTCGTGGACGGCCTGGACTCGCACTGGTCGCTCGACGGGCTGACCACGCTCGTCTACGGCGTGCCGAAGCTGATGGCCGGCCTGGAGGCCGACGCCAAGCCGACGCCGGAGCTCAAGGTCGCCCAGCGCACCTTCTTCGCGCTGCTGTACCGGCTGCTCGTGACCCGGGAGACCGGGCCGCGCCTGCCCACGCTGCTGCTCGCGGTCGGGGCGGACCGGGTGCGCAAGCTGCTGGCCGCGTAAGGCCGCGTAAGGCTGCCTACGCGTCGCGAAGGGCCCGTACCCCCCGGGGTGCGGGCCCCTTCCGCGTGCGGCCGTCCGAGTGCCGTGCCTAGGCTGGTGGGTGGAGTCTGCCGCCCCCTGGTGGGAGGAGCCTGCCGTGAGCTGCTGGAACAGGCGACTGCGCCGTACCTGGGTGGCCGTGGCCACGGCAGGACTGCTGGCCGTACCGGTATCGGCGGGGGCCGTGAACGCGGCGCCGGACCCATCGGTGTCGACGGGCACCGCGACCACCGGGGAAACGACCGCCGGGGACACGCAATTCCCGCAACTGACACCGGAGATCGCGCGGAAACTGGACGACGCGATCCGCAAGGTGCTGCGCGAGACCCGGGTGCCCGGGGTCATCGTGGGCGTGTGGGCGCCGGGCAAGGGCGAGTACATCCGCACCTTCGGCGTGTCCGACAAGGCCACCGGGAAGCCGATGGCCACCGACTTCAACTCGCGCATCGGCAGCGAGACGAAGACCTTCACGGTCACCGCCCTGCTCCAACTCGTCGACCAGCACAAGATCGCCGTCGACGACCCCATCGCCAAGTACATCGACGGCGTCCCCAACGGCGACAAGATCACCCTGCGCCAACTCGCCGAGATGCGCAGCGGGTTGTACAGCTACACCACCGACGAATCCTTCGCGAAGGACCTGTTCGCCGACCCGGAGCGCAGCTTCACCCCGCAGGAGCTCCTCGCGTACGCGTGGAAGCGCCCCGGGGTGCAGTTCCAGCCCGGCGAGCGCTTCGACTACTGCAACACCAACCTGATCCTGCTGGGGCTGGTGGTCGAGAAGATCACCGGGCGTCCGCTGAAGGACGTCATCGAACAGGACGTCCTGAAGCGCGCCGGCCTCAAGCGCACCGTCTTCCCCACGGACGCCGCCTTCCCCGAGCCGCACGCCCAGGGCTACTCGAACCAGACGGAGACCGGCAAGGTCGAGAACGTGACCGACTGGAACCCCTCCTGGGGCTGGGCCGCCGGTGCGATGATCTCCAACCTCCAGGACCTGCGGCGCTGGGCCGGCGTCCTGGCCGACGGCACGCTCCTGACGCCCGCCACGCAGGCCCAGCGCCTGAAGACCGAGCCCACCGGCATCGAGGGCGCCGGCTACGGCATGGGGATCTTCAACGTCCAGGGCTGGATCGGCCACAACGGCTCACTGCCCGGCTACCAGTCGCTGACGATCCATCTGCCCGGGCCGAAGGCCACCCTGGTGCTCCTGTCGAACACCGACATCTCGTACAACGGCTTCGAGCCGAGCGTCCTCTTCGGGCAGGCGATCACGAAGATCGTGAGCCCGGAGCACGTCTTCTTCCTGCCGAAGCCCGTATCGGAGCCGAAGCGGTCGGCGTCGCCGCCCACATCGCCGCCCGCGTCGCCGCCCGCGTCGCCGTCGTCCTAGGCGATGTGCTCGTTCTCCAGGTCGCGCTGGTAGCGCTGCTTGAGGTCCGGCATCATCTTGCGGATCATCGACGCGCTGCGCGGGTGCACGACACCGTGACGGTCCGACAGGTGTATGTCCACCTGTTCCGGGGTGGGGAACTGCGAGTGCTCGTCGATGTACGCGCGGAAGACCTCGTACGCCGTCTCGGCGAACTTGACCTCGTCGATCGGTGAGGTCTCCTCCTCGGGCTCCTCCTGGCGGGGGGCCGGGATCGGCAGTTCCTGCTGCTGCGGCTGCTGCTGGTCCTGGGGCTGCTGCGGGCCCGAGGGGGCCATGACCGGGGTCGGCTCCAGGCCGTCGACGTACTGGGGGTTGTAGCCGCCCTCGTACGCCGCCTGCGGGGCCAGCGGGGCCGCGAACCAGGCGCTGTTGTGCGCCGCGGGCATGGCCGTCGGGTCGACGGCGAAGGGCGCGGGGGCGTGCTGCGGCTCGGGCTGGGCCGGGGCGGGCTGCTGCCCGGGGGCCTGCTGCCCGGGCTGCTGGTCCGGCTGCTGGTCCGGCCAGGGCTCCGCCGGCTCCTGCTGCTCGGCCGCGCCCCCGCCCGCCGGCAGGGCCGGAGCCGTGGCCGCGGCGGCGACCGGGACGGCCGCGGCCGGGGGCAGCAGCACCGGGTCGATGCCCGCCGCCGCGAGGCCCTCGGGGGCCGTCTGCGACAGCGGGACGCCGATGCGGGCCAGCCGCAGCGGCATCAGCGCCTCCACGGGGGCCTTGCGGCGCCAGGCCCGCCCGTACCGGGCCTGGAGGCGGGCCTGGTAGATCAGCCGGTCCTGCTCCATGCCGACGGCCTGCTCGTAGGAGCGCAGCTCCCACAGCTTCATCCGGCGCCACAGCTTGAAGGTGGGCACGGGGGAGAGCAGCCAGCGCGTGATGCGCACGCCCTCCATGTGCCGGTCCGCGGTGATGTCCGCGATCCGGCCCACAGCGTGCCGGGCCGCCTCCACCGTGACCACGAACAGCACCGGGATCACGGCGTGCATGCCGACGCCCAGCGGATCCGGCCAGGCCGCAGCGCCGTTGAAGGCGATCGTCGCGATCGTCAGCAGCCACGCCGTCTGGCGCAGCAGCGGGAAGGGGATCCGGATCCACGTCAGCAGCAGGTCCAGCGCGAGCAGCACGCAGATGCCCGCGTCGATGCCGATCGGGAAGACCAGCGAGAAGCTGCCGAACCCTTTCTGCAGGGCGAGCGCGCGGACGGCGGCGTACGAACCCGCGAAACCGATCCCCGCGATGACGACGGCTCCGGCGACCACCACACCGATCAATATCCGGTGCGTACGAGTCAGCTGCATCGCGGCCACCCGCGGTCCCCTCCCCTTGTCGAGCTACGGCAGGCACAGCGTACGCGCGTACGGGGGAACGGACGTCGGCGGTCCGGTCGCGGTTCGGCCGTGGTTCGGCTGTGTCCGGGCTGTATCCCGGCTGTCGCGGGTGCTACTGCCGGGACTGGGACCGGGACTGGGGCTAGGACTGGGACTGGGACGGCGAGGCCTGCTGCTCCGGCTGCTTCTGCTGGTTGGCCGCGTCCACGGAGGCCACGGCCTCCTTCGCCGCCGCGATGGCGTCCTGGAGCAGCTTGCCCTGGTCCGGGGCGCCGGCGCCCTCGTAGGCGGCACCGTTGTAGTCGAGGGTGACGACCACGTTCTGGGTGCGGGCGATGATCGTGTTGTTGAAGAAGTCGCCGTCCTTCTTGGTGGTGAAGACGACCGACACGGCCTGGTCGCCGACGCCGCCGGCCTGCTCGGACTTCACGTCCGAGGCGCCCTCGGTGACCTTCGCCTTCGCGACCTGCTTGTTGAGCTCGTCCTCGGCGCGCTTGTTGCCGGGGCCGACGGACGCGAGCGAGTCGTAGCGGACCATGGAGATCGAGAGCCAGCGGTACTGCGAGCCCTTCAGACCGTCCTCGTCCAGGCCGTTCCAGGAGCAGCTGGCGCGGCTGGCCAGGTCGTTCGACTTGGCCGAGGTGCCGTTGTTGTCCTTCGCCTTCGGCACGAGCGACTCGATGGTCTTCGTCTGGACCGCCTTGCACGGGTCCGGCAGCGTGGCGTACGCCGCCTTCTCCAGGGCGGCCGACGGCTTCGAGCTCGGCTTGGACGAGGAGGACGAGTCGGACTTCTTGCCGGCGTCCGCGTTCGAGTCCTTGCCGGAGTCGGAGGAGCAGCCGGCGAGCGTGAGGACCACCGGGACGGCTGCGCAGGCGAGGACGCGGGTGAGGCGCGAGGCTGATCGGTGCATGGTTCCTTCAGACGTTGGGGGACTGCTTTTTCGGGCGTTTTCCGGGCGTTCTTCGGGCGCGGGACCGGAACAACCGTAGCCCGACCCGGCGCCCGCCTGCTGTGCGCGCCGTCACGCAGGCCCCGTACGCCCCCCGGTTGCGAGTCCGGCTACTCGTCGAAGCGGTCGACCAGGGCCTGCGCCAACTGGCGCGCCCTGTCCTGGGTTTCGCCGCTCGGCGGGACCGCGCCGGGCAGCGCGGGCTGCACGCTGTACTCGACGGTGACGATGACATTCGAGGTACGGAACACAATCCGCACGGTGCGCGACTGCGCGGCGGTGGCACCGGCCGGGCTGAGCTTGTCCTCCAGGAAGGCGTTGTTGCCGAGGCCCTCCAGGACCCGGGAGCCGAGCTCGACGGGGGCGGAGGAGGACGGCGACCCGGAGGGGGATCCGGAGGCGCCGCCGCCCGGGGTGGCCGGCGAGGAGGTGGGCGAGGCGGGGGGCGAGGACGGGGACGGGGTCGTCGACGGCGACTGGGCGTTCGACGGGGACGGGGACGTCACCACCCCGGGGAAGGGCAGGTGGGCGTCGGTGAGGCGGCGTACGAACACCTGCCGCGCCTTGTCGTCGTCGCTCGTGGTGGCCCGGTCGTAGGAGACCACCCGCTCGAAGGCGACCGACAGCAGCCGGGTGCCCTCGGGAGTCTGCGCGCTCCAGCGGCAGCCCACGTGCCGGTCGCCGTCGTACGAGGCGTCCGCGGCTCCGGCGTAGAGCTGCTCGCGCTGCTCGTCGGTGAGTCCGTCCGCGGCCGGGAGCATCGCCTTGACCCGCTTGCCGTCGACGGCCTTGCAGGGCGAGGGCAGGCTGCGGTACTTGCCCGGCTGGGCGACCGTGCCGGCGCTGTCGCCGGCCTTGGCGTCGGAGGTGATCCCGACGCCGTTGCCCGCGCTGCACCCGGTGAGGCCGGCCACCGCGAGCGCGGTGAGCATCGCGATGCCCGGAAGGACTTGCCGTACCTGCCGTACCGCCTTGCGCTGCACGTCCACTGGCTCCCCTCACGAAAAATGCGTTGCCGCGGTTCGGGCGCGGATGGACACAATGTCTATCGCACACGCTGGTGCTGGCGCCGGTCCTCTGTCGCTTTTAGGGCCAAGAGCGAGGCTTTTTGCGTATTCAGATTCTTCTGTGGTTAACGGGGTATTGAGGCCGAAATGTCGTATGTAGAGGTTCCCGGGGCGAAGGTCCCCATCCGGATGTGGACCGACCCGGCGTCGGTCGACGAGGGCGCGATGCGCCAGTTGCACAACACCGCTGGTCTTCCGTGGATCAAGGGTCTGGCCGTCATGCCGGACGTCCACTACGGCAAGGGCGCGACGGTCGGCTCGGTCATCGCCATGAAGGACGCGGTCTGCCCGGCGGCGGTGGGCGTGGATATCGGCTGCGGAATGTCGGCGGTGCGCACCTCCCTGACGGCGAACGACCTGCCGGGGGACCTGTCGGGCCTCCGCTCGAAGATCGAGCGGGCCATCCCGGTGGGGGCGGGGATGCACCGCGAGGCGGTGGACCCGGGGCGGCTGTACGGGTTCTCGGAGAACGGCTTCGGGGGCCTGTGGGAGCGCTTCGACTACGTCGCGGATGCGGTGAAGTTCCGGCGGGACCGGGCCATGCGACAAATGGGAACCCTCGGATCCGGAAATCATTTCATTGAACTTTCAACTGATATGTCCGGGGCGGTTTGGCTCATGCTGCACTCGGGCTCCCGGGGCATCGGCAACGGGCTGGCGGACTTCCACATCAACGTGGCCAGGGGGCTCTCGCACAACCAGGGCCTGGTCGATCGTGACCTCGCGGTGTTCCTCGCGGCGACCCCGGAGATGCAGGACTACCGCAACGACCTCTTCTGGGCGCAGGAGTACGCCAAGTACAACCGCGCCGTGATGATGAGCCTGCTCAAGGAAGTCATCCGCAGGGAGTTCCGCAAGGCGAAGGTCTCCTTCGACCACGAGATCAGCTGCCACCACAACTACGTGGCGGAGGAGCGGTACGACGGCATGGACCTGCTGGTCACCCGCAAGGGCGCGATCCGCGCCGGCAGCGGTGACTTCGGGATCATCCCGGGCTCGATGGGCACGGGCTCGTACATCGTCAAGGGCCTCGGCAACGAGAAGTCCTTCAACTCGGCCTCGCACGGCGCGGGCCGCAAGATGAGCCGTACGGCGGCGAAGAGGAAGTTCTCGGCGCACGACCTGGCGGAGCAGACCAAGGGCGTGGAGTGCCGCAAGGACTCGGGCGTCGTGGACGAGATCCCGGGCGCGTACAAGTCGATCGAGCAGGTCATCGACCAGCAGACCGACCTGGTCGAGGTCGTGGCCAAGCTCAAGGCCGTCGTCTGCGTCAAGGGCTGACGCCCGGGGTGCGGACGTCGGGGGTGCGAAGGGGCCCGGACCGATCACGGTCCGGGCCTCTTCGCGGTTGTGATTTCATTCGGCGGGGTTCTGTCGGGTGGGTGCTGTGGGGGGACGTTTCGTGGGTGGGTTCCGTGCTGGTCGGTGGCGGGTGTGGGTCGGTGTCGTCGGGGTGGTGGCCGTCGGGGTGGGCGGGTGTACGTCCGCGAAGGGTGAGGGGGAGGCGGGGGTCGCTCAGGCCGCGCCTTCGCCGGTGCCGACGGTGCCGATGGTGATCGGCAGGGAGCAGGCCGAGCAGGTCTTCAGCCGGTACGCCACCGAGAGCTTCGAAGCCGAGGAGCGGCGGGACGGGGAAGCGGTCGCCAGGTTGCAGACGGGGCAGCTGCTGGAGGAGAGCCGGGCCCGGTTCGGGCAGCTGGGGCAGGGGTTCAAGGTCGGGGTGGAGAGCCGTTATGCCCAGCCGGTGTTCCTGATTCCCGCGGAGCGGGACCAACAGGGCCACCCGCGTTCCTTCGTCGTGCTGAGCAAGCGGTCCTCGGATCCCGCGGCCCGGGAGACGGCCGTGCACTACTTCGTGCAGGAGGTGCCCGGCGGGGAGTGGAAGGCGGCTGCTGCGTCCCGGGTGAACGAGGGGCCGGCCACGCAGCCGAAGGAGGAGGTGCCCTACGGGCGTTCGGGGTTCGGGCTGCGGCACCAGGAGATCGCCCAGGTCGTGCGGGACGCCGCGGGGGCGGTGGTGCTGTCGCCGACTGCGGGTGCGGACCGGGAGGTGTGCGAGCGGTACGCGGAGTACACGACCTTCACCGCGCCGGACGGGGAGCCGCAGAGCGAGCACTTCGTGCCGGGGGATCTGACGTCCGGGATCGTGCGGGCGTACAACGGGGCGAATGAGGACCTGGACTACATCCGCAAGCGCTACCACTTCGAGGTGGTGGGCCAGGAGTTGCCGGTGGTGCGCCTGGCGGACGGCAAGTCCCTGGTCACCTGCTCCTACGTGCGGACGGATCACTGGTCGGGCCGGGACTCGGCGTTCCGCTACGGGACCGGCAGGTTCAACGACCTCGACGCGATGGTGGGCGGCGGGAACAAGTGGTGGCGGAACACGACCCTGCGGCGCAGTGTGACGGTGACCTTCGAGGTGCCGCAGGCCGGTCCCGCAGAGGTGGTGGGGGCCAACTCCCTCAAGCCGCCGCTGCTTTCGGGTGAAGGAACTCCGCGCTAGGGGATTGACGGGCAGAGTTGGTCTAGACCAAGGTGTGCGGCATGTGGAGATCCCGCGTGCTTCTTGCCGCGCTCGCGTCGTTGTCGCTCGCCCTCGGGGCCGCCGGGTCGGCCCAGGCGGGGGTGGGGCTGCCGCCCGTCGTGTCGCATGTGCCGACCCAGGAGAAGGTCGTCTTCATCACCATCGACGACGGCTGGAACCACGACCCGGAGGCCGCCCGGATCCTGCTGGAGAAGCGGGTGCCGGTCTCGCTGTTCCTGCTGCCGGGCGCGACCTCGTACGACACCGGGTACTTCACGCGGCTGGTCGACGAGGGCCGGGCCACCGTCGAGAACCACACCGTCAACCACCCCGATCTGACCGCGCTCGACGCGGCCGGCAAGGACGCCGAGGTGTGCGGGGCCGGCGAGCAGCTCGACGCGACCTTCGGGAGGACGCCGAAGCTGCTGCGGCCGCCGTACGGGGCCGTCAACGACGAGGTGCGGCTCGCGGCGAAGGCGTGCGGGGTCAAGGCCCTGGTGACGTGGACGTACGACTTCACCACCTGGAGCCAGACGCCGCCGACGCCGCGGCTGAAGGCCGGTGACATCGTGCTGCTGCACTTCACGCCCACGCTCGCGGCGGACCTCCAGCGGGCCCTGGACGCGGCGAAGGCCGCCGGGCTGAAGCCGGCGGCCCTCATGCCGCACCTGAGGACGGCCGGGCTGGTCTGAGGAGGCTCGGAGCTCAGAGCTCAGAGCTCGCGGTGGACCTTCGTGTTCGAGGCCTGCGCGCGGGGGCGCACCACCAGGAGGTCGATGTTGACGTGGCTGGGACGGGTCACCGCCCAGGTGATGGTGTCGGCCACGTCGTCGGCGGACAGGGGTTCCGCGACGCCCGCGTAGACCTTCTCCGCCTTCTCGGCGTCGCCGCGGAAGCGGGTCTTCGCGAACTCCTCGGTCTTGACCATGCCCGGGGCGATCTCGATGACGCGCACGGGCTGGCCGACGATCTCCAGGCGGAGGGTCTCGGCGAGGACGCGGGCGCCGTTCTTGGCGGCGACGTAGCCGGCGCCGCCCTCGTACGTGGAGTGTCCGGCCGTGGAGGACAGGACGACCACCGTGCCGTCGCCGGACTCGGTCAGCGCCGGGAGCAGGGCCTGGGTGACGTTGAGGGTGCCGATGACGTTGACCTCGTACATCGTGCGCCAGTCGGCGGGGTCGCCGGTGGCGACGGGCTCCGCGCCGATCGCGCCGCCGGCGTTGTTGACGAGCACGTCGCAGCGGCCGAGGAACGAGGCGAAGGCGTCGACGGCGGCGCGGTCGGTGACGTCGAGGGCGTACGCGGTCGCCTCGTGTCCGGCGTCGGTGAGCTCGGCGGCGAGGGCCTCGATGCGGTCCTTGCGGCGGGCCGTGAGGACGACGTGGTAGCCGGCGGCGGCGAGCTGCCGGGCGGTGGCCGCGCCGATGCCGCTGCTCGCTCCGGTGACTACGGCGGTTCGGGTGGCCGTGCTCATGTGCGGGCTCCTCGCTGTTGCTCGTTCGTTCGTACGGGCGATTCCTCGCCAGCATAGGTGGGGTCAGCGCCGGGGCGCGTACATGATCACGGCCATTCCCGCGAGGCAGACGAGGGCGCCGACGACGTCCCAGCGGTCGGGTCGGTAGCCGTCGGCGGCCATGCCCCAGAGGAGGGATCCGGCGACGAAGACTCCGCCGTAGGCCGCCAGTACGCGGGCGAAATCGCCCTGTGGCTGGAGGGTGGCGACGAAGCCGTAGAGGCCGAGGGCGATGACCCCGGCGCCGATCCAGGCCCAGCCCTTGTGTTCCTTCACGCCCTGCCAGACGAGCCAGGCGCCGCCGATCTCCAGGACGGCGGCGAGGGCGAAGAGGGCTGCGGAGCGGGCGATCAGCATGGCTCGAAGCCTACGGAAGCGGGTGCGGGCGGGTGCGCGGCGAATGGGGGACGGCTCGCCCTCATTCGTGTGATGGTCCGACTGGCGTGCGGGCGGGGTGGTTATCGTCCGCGCGAGGAGGTGGTCGCGGTGCGCCGAAGTGCCGTACGCAGTGTGGTGGTGGCGGGGTTGCTGGTGCTGGCGCTGGCCGGGGCCGGGGCCGGACCGGCGGGGGCCTGGGCCGGGGCCGGGGCCGCCGGGCCCGGGGCCGCCGGGGCTGCCGAGGCCGACGTGGCGTACCACGGGCGGGTCGCCCTGGCCGACGGGCAGCTGCGGATCTGGCTGGTCCCGGAGAACGAGGGGCCGTCCGAGCTGCCGAACGCGACCGTGCGCGTACGGCTGTCGGTGGACCTCGCCGACCGGCAGGAGCTGGCCGGGGGCTGTGCGCGGGCCGGGCTGCGCGAGGTGGTCTGCGAGACGGGGCCGCTGCCGCTGCACGGCCGGGGGCGGCACATCGGGCTCGTACTGGACCTGCGGGAGAGCGCGCCCGAGGTGGTGGTGCGGGTCGACACCTGGTGGAACGGCGGTGCGACCGACCGGGACCTCAGCAACAACGAGCACGTGGTGCTCGCGCTGGACACGGGGGACGCGTACGCGTTCTGAAGGCGGAGGCACCGACTCCGTACCTACGGGGCTACGGGGCGCCGACCCCGCCGAATTCGGCGACGGCCTCGTCGACGATGCGCTCCAGGCGGGCGTGGTGGGCCCCGCGCCAGTAGACGCGCTCGCAGTCGGTGCACTGGGCGAAGACGTCGTACGAGCGGTGGGTGCCGTCCTCCAGGCGGTCGCCGATGCTGTCCTTGGTGGCTTCCCGGAGCGGGCCGTTGCACGCGGTGCAGCGGGTCCAGGGCGCGAGGGCCGGGGCGAAGCGGCCGAGGACGTCGCGGAGTTGCTCGTCGGGGTTGTCGCTGTAGACGTACGCGCCGGCGAACAGCTCGCGGCGGCGCAGCAGTCCGCGGTCGCGGGAGAGCAGGACGCGCTGCTCGGCGGCGGATCGGGCGGCCAGGGCAGGGTCGCCGATGTCCTCGTTCTCGTACGCCGCGTCCACGCCGAGCAGGCGCAGGCGGCGGGCGAGGGTGCCGAGGTGGACGTCGAGGAGGAAGCGGAGCGGGGCCCCGGCGATGCGCTGGGGGCGGTCGACCCCGAACACCTCGACGGACTCGCCGGCGCGGGGCACGTAGGAGACGGGTGTCTCGGTGCCGTCGACGAGGATGCGGCCGACCTCGGTGAGCGGGACGCCGGTCGATTCGACGACGTGGCCGACGCTGGAGACGCCGTCGGTGGCCGTCGGTACCTGCTCTCCGCGCCGGCCGGGCGCGGCGAACACGTGCAGTTCGGGGGCGAGGGTGAGCTGAATGCCGGGTCCGTTCACCTGACTTCTCCCAGGATGCCCCGGCCTTCAGGCCGGGGAGGAATGGGTCCTTGGCACGGAGGCGCGGAGCGCCGGAGTTCCCTTCGCATCTGTTCTGACCTGCACTCT
>NZ_JBFBBA010000055.1:0-41657 GCF_040682455.1 Streptomyces sp. NPDC051183 | reverse complement strand
CGGTTCCCGCGCAGGCCGCCCCGATGAGCGCCAAGGCGATCGCCCAGCAGATGATCAAGGACCCGGCCCAGTTCGCCGCGTTCAACAACATCGTTACCCGCGAGAGCGGCTGGGACCACACCGCGACGAACTCCTCCTCGGGCGCCTACGGCCTGGTCCAGGCCCTGCCGGCCTCGAAGATGTCCTCCGCGGGCTCGGACTGGAAGACCAACCCGGCCACCCAGATCAAGTGGGGCCTGGACTACATGAACTCCCGCTACGGCAGCCCGGTCGGCGCCTGGAACTTCTGGCAGTCCCACCACTGGTACTGAGCCGACCAGCGGTAGAAGAGCAGGCAGCAGGCATGCGAAGGCCCCGGTGGCCGACCTCCCCAGGTCGGCCACCGGGGCCTTCTGCTTCCCATCCCACAGGGTCCGAGAGCAGCGCCCGTGTCCCGCTACAGGCGCTGGATGATCGTGCCGGTCGCCAGCGCGCCTCCCGCGCACATGGTGATCAGCGCGAATTCCTTGTCGCGCCGCTCCAGCTCGTGCAGCGCGGTGGTGATCAGCCGGGCGCCGGTGGCGCCGACGGGGTGTCCCAGCGCGATGCCGCCGCCGTTGACGTTGACCTTCTCCAGGTCCTGGTCGAAGACCCGGGCCCAGCTGAGGACGACGGAGGCGAAGGCCTCGTTGATCTCGACGAGGTCGATGTCCTTGAGGGACATCCCGGCCTTGCCGAGCACCGCCCGCGTCGCGTCGATCGGGCCGTCCAGGTGGAAGTGCGGGTCGGAGCCGACCAGCGTCTGGGCGACGATCCGGGCGCGCGGCTTCAGCTTCAGCGCGCGGGCCATCTTCCGCGAGGCCCACATCACGGCGGCGGCCCCGTCGGAGATCTGCGAGGAGTTCCCGGCGGTGTGCACGGCGGTCGGCATGACCGGCTTGAGGCGGGCCAGCGCCTCCATGCTGGTGTCGCGCAGGCCCTCGTCGCGGTCGACGAGCCGCCACATGCCCTGCCCGGCGGCCTGCTCCTCCTCCGTGGTGGGGACCTGGACGGCGAAGGTCTCGCGCTTGAACCGCTCCTCCGCCCACGCGGCGGCGGCCCGCTGCTGCGAGAGCACGCCGAGCCTGTCGACGTCCTCGCGGGTCAGGCCCCGGTGGCGGGCGATCCGCTCGGCGGCCTCGAACTGGTTCGGGAGGTCGACGTTCCACTCGTCCGGGAAGGGCTTCCCGGGGCCGTGCTTGGAGCCGGATCCCAGCGGTACCCGGCTCATCGCCTCGACGCCGCAGGCGATGCCGATGTCCATGACGCCGCCGGAGATCATGTTGGCGACCATGTGGTTGGCCTGCTGGGAGCTGCCGCACTGGCAGTCCACGGTGGTCGCGGCGGTCTCGTACGGGAGTCCCATGGCGAGCCAGGCGTTGCGGGCGGGGTTCATCGACTGCTCGCCGGCGTGGGTGACGGTTCCGCCGACGATCTGCTCGACGCAGTCGGGCTGGATCCCCGTACGGGCGAGGAGTTCGCGGTAGGTCTCGCCGAGCAGGTAGGCGGGGTGAAGGTTGGCGAGTGCGCCCCCGCGCTTGCCGATGGGGGTGCGTACGGCTTCGACGATGACGGGTTCCGCGGCCATGAGCTCGTCCTCTCCTGCGTAGCGCGTAGCGCACAGCGCGCCTCGGCTGGCGGGCCGTCCCGGCGCCCCGCCCGAACTAGTACGCGTTCTAGTTCTCCCCGCAGTCTTATGACCAGAAGGCCCGGCACGCAAGGGTCTTGCACGCGGCTTACACGGATTCCACACGCAACAGTTGGCGCGAGGACCCTTGTCACTTCTAGAACTCGTTACTACCTTCAAGCCACCATCTGATGGGCCGTCAGACTTTGGAGTCGCCCGATGCCCTGTCCCGTGCTGCCCGAAGGCTTCGACGCCACCGACCCCGACCTGCTCCAAGACCGGGTCCCCTTCCCGGAGTTCGCGCAGCTTCGGCAGACGGCACCCGTGTGGTGGTGCCCGCAGCGGCGGGGCGTCACCGGTTTCGACGACGAGGGCTACTGGGTCGTCACCCGGCACGCGGACGTCAAGTACGTCTCCACGCACCCGGAGCTGTTCTCCTCCACGACCAACACGGCGATCATCCGCTTCAACGAGCACATCCAGCGTGAGCAGATAGATGCCCAGCGCCTGATCATGCTGAACATGGATCCGCCGGAACACACCCGCGTACGCCAGATCGTGCAGCGGGGCTTCACCCCGCGGGCCATCCGCGGCCTGGAGGACGCCCTGCGCGACCGGGCCCGGAAGATCGTCACGGAGGCGCTGGCCGCCTCGGGCGACGGCAGCTTCGACTTCGTCACGCAGGTGGCGTGCGAACTCCCGCTGCAAGCCATCGCCGAGCTGATCGGCGTACCGCAGAAGGACCGCGCCAAGATCTTCGACTGGTCGAACAAGATGATCGCGTACGACGACCCGGAGTACGCCATCACCGAGGAGGTCGGCTCCGAGGCGGCCATGGAACTCATCGGCTACGCGATGAACCTGTCCGCCGAGCGCAAGGAGTGCCCGGCCAAGGACATCGTCACGCAGCTGGTGGCGGCGGAGGGCCAGGGCAACCTCGGCTCCGACGAGTTCGGCTTCTTCGTGCTGCTGCTGGCGGTCGCCGGCAACGAGACCACGCGCAACGCCATCAGCCACGGCATGCACGCCTTCCTGACCCACCCGGACCAGTGGGAGCTCTACAAGGCGACCCGGCCGGCCACGGCCGCGGAGGAGATCGTGCGCTGGGCCACCCCCGTGGTGTCCTTCCAGCGCACGGCCACCCAGGACACCGAACTGGGCGGCCAGAAGATCAAGGCGGGCGACCGGGTGGGGATGTTCTACTCCTCCGCCAACCACGACCCCGAGGTCTTCGAGAACCCGGACGTCTTCGACGTCACCCGCGACCCCAACCCGCACCTGGGCTTCGGCGGCGGAGGCCCGCACTTCTGCCTCGGCAAGTCGCTGGCCATCATGGAGATCGACCTGATCTTCAACGCGCTGGCCGACGCCCTGCCCGACCTGCGCCTGGCCGGCGAGGCCCCGCGGCGACTGCGCGCGGCCTGGCTCAACGGCATCAAGGAACTCCGGGTCAGCCACGGCTGACCCGCGACCCAGGGCGGCAGGGGCCGCCTTCCTCCCACGCCCCGGCCCCTGCCGCCCGCTGGCCGCATCCAGCCCCGCCGGGCACACTCCGGCCCCACCGGGTGCGCTCCCAGCCCCGTCCGGCACACTCCCGGCCCCGCCGGGCACTCCCAGCCTCGCCGGCGTTTGAGGCGCTCTTTCAGCCTCGCCGGCGTTTGAGGCGCGGGGGTCCGGGGGCGGCGCCCCCGGCCACGGCGCGGCACCCGTTCGAGTGGCGGCCCACCCCGAACCGGGTGATCCTGACAGTCAGCGACGATCCCCCCGAAGGGGCGCCGGGCCACCTGTGCCCGACGCCCCTTCGGCCTGCACGGCCTGCACGGCCTGCACGGCTACTCGAGACACACACCCCGCTCGATCGTGACCCCATGGCCAAGGCTCACGCTGTTCACGATCGCCCGGTCGGTGACCGTGAGCCTGACGACGTACCCGCACGCATCGAGGGCGCTGGTGTCCAGCGAGAAGAGCTCACCGGCCAGGCCGGTCTGAGTGGTCGGGCTGATCGAGACGGTCAGCGGAGTGGGCGGAACCGTGGAGGACGGCCCGCCGTGGACCGAGATGCCCCAGCCGAGGAAGTGCTCGTCGCGCGCCACGAACCGGCCGGTCAGCGTGCCACGAGGCACCCGGCACGCCCCGCCCGTGTCCAGGTGCAGATCACCGGCGTTGAGCGGATCGGCCGGGTCGACCACCCCGCGCACCAGGTTGTCCATCAGGACGTTGCGCGTCTCCACCACCCCGATGCCGATGAGTTCGAGCTGGAGCTGCCACAGGTCGTTTCCGCCCGGTGTGAACCGGCCCAGCTGGCCAAGGGTGTTGTCGGCCCAGGTCGGCCACGGCAACTGGCCGTCGGGGGCCGGGGTGACAATCGTCGCGAAGCCGCCCGCGTCCACCTTGACGAAGGATTCGGTGAGCGGCACGAACGGGGTGCCCAAGGTGACGTTGCGGACCGAGATCCGGTACGAGAACCCCGCCAGCGCCGGGTCGCTCGGACCGTGCAGGTTCACCTGACCGGCGAACGGGCACCCGTCCGGCACGGGACCGCTGTTGAGGTGACCGCCCGGGTCGGTGACACCGGTGGTGGCGTTCACCTTGGCGGCCTCCACACCACCGACGATCGTGAACCGCGCGTTGCCGTCGTAGACGGGCCCGGGCGCCAGCTGCACATGGGTGTCGACACGGTTGCCCCAGACCGGCAGCGCGTCGGGATCGGTGGTCGACGGCGGGGTGCCCCAGGAGAGCACGGCCCGGATCCGCCCGTAGACCGGGATCTCGCACTCCTCACGGAAGTCGGCCAGATCCACCGGCAGGATCGCGGCGTAACGGAGCCCGCCGCGGGGGATCTCCTCGTAATCGTGCGTGCTCACCTGCGCGGTACCGAGATAGCTGTACGTGCAGTCCGTACCGAAGTCGGCCCAGAAGGCGACGTACTCCACGCTGCCCTTGGTGCAGGGCCCGCCGGAGTAGCCGTTGGACTGCTTCACACGGAGGCTGGCGACCAGCTGCCCCGCGTTCCCGTCGAGCCCGACGCAGCGCAGTTCCTCGTAGGTGACGTCGCCGCTGGTCTCCTCCAGCGCGCCGATGATCTTGCCCAGGTCGATGCCGAGGTCCTTGGCGATGACGGCCGGTCCGGTCATGGAGGACGCCGTCAGCACGGGCGACCCGGCCGACGCCAGCAGGTGCGGCAGGGCGAAGCGGTGCTCGGGCACCTTCAGCTGGCGGTACTCCCGGGCCAGCTCGCTCAGGGTGAGCTCGGTGAACGGCCCGGGATCCGGCGTCGGGTCCGGAACCTCGTGCACGACCAGCGGCGGGAGCTTCTTGACGATGTCCTTCGGGAGCTCCGGGATGATGTCCGGCAGGAAGAAGCGGCGCGGGCGGATCTGGACGTGGCAGTCGAGGCGGTTGCCCCAGACCACGGGAAAGTCCGGGTTGCCCGGCTCGGGCACCTGCTCCCAGGACAGGATGGCCCGCACCAGCGGCAGCACCGGCAGCCCGCAGAAGTTCCGGTGCGGCGTGTAGTCCACTCCGACGGTGTACGAGAGCGGGTGCGACGGCTTGTCGCGGCAGTCCGGCTCGACCAGCAGGTCGTGCACGTTCACGGCGGCGAGGCCCGCGTCGGCGAAGGTGGCGCCCTCGTCGTAGCTGACGAAGAACCGGACGTACTCGTAGGAGCCGGGGGTGCACAGCCCGCCCGAGTAGCCGGACGGGCGGCGCAGCTCGAGCGTCGCCTCCAGCCGGTCGCGCTCCGGGCTGTAGGCCACGCAGGACAGCGATTCGTAGGTCGTGTCGCCCTTGAGCGGGAACACCGGCCCGATGCCGATGTCGGGGAAGGTGTCGAAGTAGTTGGGGTTCGCAGCGAGCAGGAGCCGAAAGCCCTTCCGGTGGGCTTCGACCTCTCTCCCGTTGTCGCCCGTCGATTCAGCCTGGTTACTCTGCGCCATCGTCCACCACTCCTGTATGGCCGGGAACCCGAGGTGGCGCCGCGCGCTCCGCTCCACGGCGCACCACCACGGTGGCACAGAGTGATGGACGGTTTCGTGTGCCAGACGAGTGGACCGGCCGTTGCGGCCGTAACCTTAAGGCATGGCCACGGCTTCGCTCGGCCCGTCCTTCCGGGGGCGGCTGGCGCGCCCCGGGGATCCCACGTACGACGAGGACCGGCAGGTCTGGAACGGCTCGATCGACCGCTCCCCCGCCCTCATCGCCTACTGCACGGGCGCCGCGGACGTCATCGACGCCGTGCGCTTCGCCGCGGCCTCCGGCCTCCCCCTCGCCGTCCGCAGCGGCGGCCACAGCTTCCCCGGGCAGTCCGTGTGCGACGGCGGCATCGTCATCGACCTCTCGCCCATGCGCGGCATCCGGGTGGACCCCGGCGCCCGTACGGTCAGGGCCCAGGCGGGCGTGCTGCTCGGCGAGCTGGACCGGGAGACGCAGGCGTTCGGGCTGGCCGTACCGGCCGGGATCGTCACGCACACCGGGCTGGCCGGGCTCACGCTCGGCGGCGGCATCGGCTGGCTGATGCGCAAATACGGGCTCACCATCGACCAGCTCGCCTCCGTGGACCTGGTCACGGCCGACGGGACCCTCGTGAAGGCGAGCGCGGACGAGAACCCGGACCTCTTCTGGGGCGTGCGCGGCGGAGGCGGGAACTTCGGCATCGTCACCGAGTTCGAGTTCCGGCTCAATCCGCTCGGCCCGGTGGTGCTGGCCGGGCCGATCGTGTGGCCGATGGCGGAATCGGCGCGGCTGCTGCGCTTCTACCGCGAGTGGATCACCGACGTACCGGACGAGCTGACGACGGCGGTCGTCCACCGCAAGGCGCCGGCGGTCGCGTACATACCGCCCGAGCTGCACGGGCAGCCGGTCGTGATGGTGGTCTGCTGCTACGCGGGGTCGGTCGAGGGGGGCACGCGGGTGCTCCGGCCGCTGCGCGAGGGCGGGCCGGCGCCGGTGCTGGACCTGTGCGCGCCCAAGCCGTTCACCGAGCACCAGGCGATGTTCGACCCGTCCTTCCCGCACGGCCGCTGGTACTACTTCAAGTCCTGCGACGTGGACCGGCTCAGCGACGAGATCATCGACCGTACGGCCGAGCACGCGGCGCGGATCGTCTCGCCCCTCACCGCCTTCCCGATCTTCCAGCTCGGCGGCGCCATCGCCCGTGTCGGGGAGGACGAGACGGCCTTCGGCGGACGGAGCGCCGGGCACACCTTCAACATCAACGGCACGACCGAGGGCGCCGAGGGCTTCGCGGAGGAGCGCGCCTGGGCGCGGGGCCTGTGGTCGGCGCTCGCGCCCCATCAGACGGGGGTCTACACGAACTTCCTGATGGAGGAGGGCGAGGAGCGCATCGAGCAGGCGTACGGGGCGGAGAAGTACCGGCGCCTGCGGGAGCTGAAACGGCGCTACGACCCCGGCAACCTCTTCCGCCTCAACCAGAACATCCCGCCGGCGGCGTAGCGCGCCTCCCGGGGCGTCCCGCGTTCCCCTACGGCGTCCGGGCGGGGGCCCCGACGAGCTCCTGCTCCCCGTCGCGGCCGGCCGTGCGCTGCGCGGGCAGGCTCAGGCTCAGGCGGCGCGGCCCGGAGAGCACGTGGACGAGCCCGAAACCGGCGCCGATGACGACCGCGCCGCCGACCGCGTCGAGCACCCAGTGGTTGGCGGTGGCCACGATCGCGCACACCGTGATCAGCGGGTGCAGCGCCCCGAGGAGCTTCTGCCACCCCTTCGGCGCGAGCGTCACGATCACGATCCCGCACCACAGCGACCACCCGAAGTGCAGCGAGGGCATCGCCGCGTACTGGTTCGAGATCGCGGTCATGGCCCCGTACTGGGGATTCGCGAGGTCCTGCACCCCGTGCACGGTGTCGACGAACCCGAGATCGGGCATCAGGCGCGGCGGCGCGAGCGGGTAGAGCCAGAAGCCGATGAGCGCGAGGACGGTGGCCAGGCCCAGCGAGGCGCGCGCCCAGCGGTAGTCGCCCGGGCGGCGCCAGTACAGCACCGCCAGGATCGTCAGCGGGACCACGAAGTGGAAGGAGGTGTAGTAGAAGTTGAAGAACCCTTCCAGCCAGGGCGTTCTCACCACGGCGTGGTTCACGGCGCGCTCGATGTCGATGCCGAGCACCTTCTCGATGCCGTGGATCTGGCTGCCGTTGGCCTCGGCGAGGCTGCGGCTGGCGGGGGCGGCGGCCCGGATGTGGGAGTAGAGCGAGTAGCCGACCCGTATCAGCAGCAGTTCCAGCAGCAGGTTGGGGCGCGAGAGCACGCGCCGCCAGAACGGCAGCAGCGGCACCCGCGCCCACCGCGCGGCCGCGGGCCGCCCGTAGGCCGTGGGGACCGGTTCGCGCCAGTACGGCGAGGAGCGCGGCAGGAACGGCACCACGCAGGCGGCTGCCAGCGCGGCGAGCAGCGGCACGTTGTCCCGTACGGGGGCCAGCGCGTCCATGTTGGGCAGCAGTACGGCGCTGGGCAGGGTCATGGCGAGCACCACGGCGACGGGCCACACGGGCCGGTCCGCGGCGCGCTTGCCGACCTTGCCCGCGACGGCGAGCAGCACCCACAGCAGCTGGTGGCGCCACCCGGTCGGGGACACCGCGACGGCGGCGCAGCCGGTGATCGCGACGGCGAGCAGCAGCTGGCCGTCACGGGCGTAGCGGGCGGCCCGGCTGAGGGCGAACCAGGCGACCCCGCCCGCGAGGGCGACGTAGAGCAGGATCTCGCCGGGACCGGTGAGGCCGAGCCGCAGCAGCGCGCCGTGCACGGACTGGTTGGAGAGGCCGTCGGGGGCGCCGCCGAGGCCGGTGCCGGCCAGGTGCTCCACCCAGTACGTCCACGAGTCGCGCGGCAGCGCCGCGAAGGACAGCGCGGTGGCCCCGGCGAAGGTCAGCCCGGCGGTGCGCGCGGCGGGACGGCGCCCGGTCAGCCACATCAGCGGGGCGAAGAGCAGCAGGGCGGGCTGGAGGGCGGCGGCGAGGCCGATCAGGAAGCCCGAGGGCCGCTCGCCGGGCACCCGGAACACCGCCAGCAGCACCAGCAGTACCGGCATGACGGCGGTCTGGCCGGGCGAGGAAGCCTCGCGCACGGGCAGCGAGACCATCATCAGCGCCACCAGCACGGGCGCGGCGAGCAGCGCGGTGCGCCGCGGGACGGGGTCGGGCAGGCTGCGCGCGGCGAGCAGCCCGATGCCGGCGACGAACAGCAGGGTCACGCAGGTCCAGCCCACCTCCAGCGGGGGCGCCGCGAAGCCGACGAGCGGCTTGAGGACCAGCCCCCCGAAGGGGGTGCCGTTGAACTGGCCGGTTTCGTAGAGCGCCCCCGGCAGACCGCCGGGGGCGCCGGGGAGGTGGAAGTCGCTGAGCCACTCCCCGGGTGGCATGCGCAGCACGACGGCCGCCTGTCTCACGGCGAGCACTCCGGCCAGCGCCCAGAGCAGGAGGCGCACGGCCCCCAGCCTGCTCGTACCGCCTATGACCCCGGCATGTCCGTTCGCATCACTGTGCTCCGCCGCGTTAGCCACGCCTCGCCGGCCTCCCGCCGTGTTGACCGCAACCCTGACTTCGCCTGGCTGCCGCGCTTCATGCACCACTCCATTACCTGGGGACGACGATATCCCCCACCGGATCCCTAGGATGGCTGTCATGAGCATCGTGAAGATCAACGCACTGACCGTCCCCGCCGAGCAGCGGGAGGTTCTGGAGCAGCGCTTCGCCTCCCGGGCGGGCGCCGTGGAGAGCTCCGACGGGTTCGAGTGGTTCGAGCTGCTGCGCCCGGTCGAGGGCACGGACCAGTACCTGGTGTACACGCGGTGGCGTTCCGAGCAGGATTTCCAGGCGTGGATGGAGGGCCCGATGAAGGCGGCTCACCAGGGCGGTCCCGCGGCGGGCGGGGAGGGCGGCGGGGAGCGTCCGAAGCCCGCGGCGTCCGGGTCCTCGGTGTGGTCGTTCGAGGTCGTGCAGCAGGCAGCGCCGAAGCAGGCGTGACGCGGGAGGGCCCGGGGCCGTGGCCGGTCCCGGGTCCTCGTGCGGTGTCGGCTGGGCGCGACTCGGTTGGGTTGGGCTCAGCTGGGCCGGGGGTCAGCTGGGCCGCAGCCGGGCTCAGCTCCAGAAGGCGTCGTTCTCGTCGATGTCGGCGGTGCACTCGTCGATGTCGGTGATCTTGTGGCCGACGATCGTGAAGAAGAGGCCCTCGCGGATCTCGATGCCGCGGTCACCGCGGTCACCGCGCACCGTGTGGACGCTCATGGCGTGGCCGCGGCCGTCGACCATGACGGATTCCAGGTGGACCTGAAAGGTGCCTTTCGTCTCCTCTCCGAGCCTGCGGTAGAGGTCGAGGACGGCCTCCCGCCCCTTGTGGTGCCCGGAGAGCGGGTTGCTGCCCGGTACGTGGTGGATGACGTCGGCCGTGAACAGCGAGCCCAGCGTCTCCATGTCGCCCTTGCCGAAGGCCTCGTAGCCACGGCGGATCAGGGCACAGTCGGGATGCTCCGACATGACGGTTCACACCCTCCGTGTGGGCGGATTGTCCTTTTTCCTATCATCGGCCCGCCCCTGTGGATATTCCAACGCAAGGGGTCCGGGTCGGACTCCACAATGACGCCATGAACACGAACTCGATCAAGACGGTCTGCCCGAAGAACCCGACGACCCCGACGACCCCGACGAACTCAGCAGCAGGCCCGACAGGCTCCGCCTGGGAGATCACCCCGGAGCTCGTCACGGCCCCGGATGCCACGCTCCTGCGCCGCGCCTACTACGCCGAGGTCGCCGGCCGGTACTGGAAACGGTCCGTCACCGAGGCCGAGATCGACGAGGGGCTCGAAGACTTCCCGGACGACGGGCTCCTCCCGCCGACGGGTCAGTTCGTGGTCGGCCGCCTGGGCGGCGAGCCCCTGGCCTGCGGCGGGATCCGCCTGCTCGCCCTCGTCACCGCCGAGCTCACCAAGGTGTACGTCGACCCGCGCGCCCGCGGCACCGGCGGCGGGGCGGCGCTGCTGGAGGCCCTGGAGGAGGCGGGTCGCGCGCTCGGCGCCGAGCGGGTGCGCCTGGACACCAGGTCGGACCTGGTGGAGGCGCGAGCGTTGTACGCGCGTCACGGGTATGCCGAAATACCCGCCTACAAGTCCGGCCCCTATGCCGAGCACTGGTTCGAGAAGCCGCTGGTCTGACGCGCGGTCCGGCGGCCGGGGTCCCGGGGGTCCCGGCGGGCACGGCGGCCGGGGTCAGGCGGCCGAGTGGTCCCGGCGCGGAGCCGCGTCGTAGGGCTCCTCGGAGTCGGATCCGCACAGTTCCCGGTTGATCTCCGCGACGAGCTTGGTCAGGTCGGTCGGCCGGTCCGGGCTCCACCAGTCGCCGAGCAGCTCGGCCAGGGACTCCTCCCGGGCGGCGGAGAGCTTCACGGCGCTCTCGTGGCCCTTGTCGGTCAGGACCAGCGCGAGCCCGTCGCGTTCCGCGAGCCCGCGCTCCTCGATCTGGCGGGCGGCGTCCGTGATGGCCCTCAGCGGCACGATGGTGCGCTCGGCGAGCACCGCCGGCTCGGCGGAGCCGTACTTGTTGATCCGCAGCACCAGCCAGCTGGCCGCGGGCAGCAGGTCGAAGCCTGCCTTCTTGGTGATCTTCTCGTAGACGTGGCGGCGGCCCTGGAGGGTGCCCAGCACCGACAGCGCGCGGGCCACCTCGTCGCGGGAGGAGCGCTGGACGGGGTTGGAGGCCAGGGTCTCGGTGACGTCGGGGGCGGTGACCGAGCCGCGGAGCTTGTCCTCCTTGAGGAACCAGGCGACCGCGAAGGCCACCAGGACCACGGGGACGGCATAGAGGAAGACGTCGGTGATGGAGGTGGAGTAGGCGTCGAGCACACGGGGGCGCAGTTCGGCGGGGAGTTCGGCGATGGCCCGCGGGTCCGCCTCCAGCCGCGCGACGTCCGCGCCGGGCGGCAGGGTTACACCGGCGAGGGAGGCTGCCAGCTTGTCGTCGAGCCGGTTGGTGAAGATCGTTCCGAAGATGGCCACGCCGAAGGAGGCGCCGATGGAGCGGAAGAAGGTGGCACCGGAGGTAGCGACGCCGAGGTCCGCATAGCTGACCGCGTTCTGCACCACCAGGACGAGTACCTGCATGACCAGGCCGAGTCCGGCTCCGAAGACGAAGAAGTACGCGCTCATCTCGATCGTGGAGCTGGTGCGGTGCAGCTGGTGCAGGAGCAGCAGCCCGAGCGCGGTCAGGGCCGTGCCGGCGATCGGGAAGACCTTCCAGCGACCGGTGCGGCTGACGATCTGGCCGGAGCCGGTGGAGGTGATCAGCATGCCGAGCACCATCGGCAGCATATGGACCCCGGACATGGTGGGCGAGACGCCCTGGACGATCTGGAGGAAGGTCGGCAGGTAGACCATCGCCCCGAACATCGCGAAGCCGACGATGAAGCTGATCAGTGAGCAGAGGGTGAAGGTGCGGATCCGGAACAGCTTGAGCGGGAGCACCGGTTCGGCGGCCCGCCGCTCGACGAGGAGGAAGGCGACCAGCAGCACCGCGCCGAGCACGGCCAGCCCGATGATCTCGGGCGAGCTCCAGCCCCAGGTGGTGCCGCCGAGGGAGGCGACCAGCACGAGGCAGGTGGCGACGGAGGCGATGAGGAAGGTGCCGAGGTAGTCGATGGTGTGCTTCTCGGAGCGCACCGGGATGTGCAGGAAGGACGCGATGACGACAAGTGCGACGAGGCCGATGGGGAGGTTGATGTAGAAGACCCAGCGCCAGGACAGGTGGTCCACGAACAGCCCGCCCAGCAGCGGACCCAGCACGCTGGTCGCTCCGAAGACGGCGCCGAAGAGGCCCTGGTACTTGCCGCGCTCGCGCGGCGGGACGATGTCGCCGACGATCGCCATGGACAGCACGATCAGACCGCCGCCTCCGAGACCCTGCAGGGCGCGGAATCCGATGAGCTGCGGCATGTTCTGCGCCAGACCGCACAGTGCGGAGCCGACCAGGAAGAGCACGATGGCGTACTGGAACAGCTTCTTGCGCCCGTACTGGTCGCCGAGCTTGCCCCAGAGCGGCGTGGCGGCGGTCGAGGCCAGCATGTAGGCGGTGACGACCCAGGAGAGGTGCGCCATCCCGCCCAGGTCGCTGACGATCGTCGGCAGCGCGGTCGAGACGATCGTCTGGTCGAGCGCGGCGATCAGCAGCCCCAGCAGCAGGGCGCCGATGGAGACGAGCACCTCGCGGCCGGCGTGCTCTGCGGTGGGGCCGGACCGCTGCGGGCCGGGCTCCGTGGTCACGTCCTGCACCATCGGCTCCTCCTCAAGGCCGCATCAACAATCTCCATCCTGAGCGGTGTGTCCGGTTATGGCCTCTCGGGCGGGTTGGGCTGCCCCATACGGGTCTGCATAATGCCTGGCAGTAGCCAGGGAGGGAGGGGTTCCAGTGAGCGCCGAACGCTGTCCGGAATGCCATGCCGTGGGTGCCGATTGCAGGTGTGCGCCGGATGCGGGGTTCGAGCCGCTGCGCGTCCGCCCGTACGTGACACTGTCCGACCCCGGCCATCCACAGACCCCACCACCGCACCCGGTGCGCGACGTGATCTCCCCCCGCACCACCCCGCGCCCGGCGTCCTGGCCGGGCCCGGCAGGCCCGAGCCACCCCGCAGCCCCGGAGCACCCGGCCGACTCCGCCCATCGGGCCGACCGGGCGGGCCCGGGATACCCGGGCGACGCGGCGGGCTTCGAGCACCCCGCAGGCGCGGCCGACGCGGGGCACCCGGGAGACGCGGCTGACCCGGCGAGCCCCGGGCGCCCGGCGGACACCGCTCAGCGGACCAACGCAGCAGGCGCGGGATACCCGGCGCCTGCGGCGTCCCCGGGGCACCCGGCAAGGTCGGCAGGCTGGCCGGACACGGCAGAACCGGACTACCCCGCAGGCGCGGAGCACCCGACGGACCCCGGCCATCGGGCGGACCCGACGGCCGCGGCCGGCTCGGGGTACCCGGCCGACCCGGTGGACTTCGGGCACCCCGCAGGCGCGGCAAGCGCGCGGCACCCGGGAGACGCCGGCGTGACGATGCAGCTCGGGGCCGTCCCGGCAGGGGCTCCGGCAGGGGGTCCGCCCCAGGGGCCCCGCCGGCGGCGCATCGGGCCGGTGCTGGTCGGTGCGATAGTCGTCGCCGCCCTCGGTACGGGCGCGCTGGCGATGACGCTGCTCCCGAGTTCCGACGGGCCCGCCACCGCCCTGCCCGACGCGAAACCCTCGGCCCCGGCGGTGAGCACGGCCGCTCCCTCCGCGCAGTCGGCGACCCCGTCGCCCCCGCGCTCCCCCTCGCCCAGCGCCTCCGCTTCCCGCTCGCCGTCCCCCTCCGCCTCCCCGTCCCCCAGCCGCTCCGCGAGCACACCGCCGCCCAGCCCGTCGCCCACCCCCAGCCGCTCCGCGAGCACACCGCCGCCGCCCGCGCAGACCCCGACCCTTCGGTACGGGGACTCGGGCCCGGAGGTGGAGAAGCTCCAGCGCCTGCTGGCGGCCGAGCACCTGTACCGCGGCAAGTTCGACGGCAAGTTCGGCGACCGTGTCGAGGCGGCGGTCTCCACCTTCCAGTGGGACAACGGGATCGAGGAGGACCCCTGGGGCGTCTACGGCCCCGCCACCCGCGCGGCACTGGAGGGATGAGTCACACCCCCCGGGATGGCGCGAACCCCCTCGGGTTTTGTATCGTGAAGGAACAAAGTGGTTCCGTCCTCACTCCCTGACCGGTGGACGGAACCACTTGTTCTCTTTTCCCGCCCCGTCTGGAGCCACGTCAATGCCGGCCAGCACCACCGCCCCCGTAGTCCTGACCGCCAAGGCCCTGCTCCTGGACATGGACGGCACGATCGTCAACTCCGACGCCGTGGTCGAACGCTGCTGGCGCGACTGGGCCGTCTCCCACGGTCTGGACCCCGAGGAGGCCCTCAAGGTGGTCCACGGCCGCCAGGGCTACGCCACCATGGCCATCCTGCTCCCGGACCGCCCCATGGAGCAGAACCGCGCCGAGAACGCGGTGATGCTCGCCCGCGAGACCGCCGACACCGACGGCGTCGTGCCGGTCGGCGGCGCTCCGGAGTTCATGGCCTCCCTCGCCGCCCTGCCGCACGCCCTGGTCACCTCCGCCGACGCCGCCCTGGCCACGGCCCGGATGACCGCCGCGGCCCTGCCGATGCCCGAGGTCCGCGTCACCGCGGAGTCCGTCCAGGACAGCAAGCCCCACCCCGAGGGCTTCCTGAAGGGCGCCGCCGCCCTCGGCGTGGACCCGGCCGACTGCATCGTCTTCGAGGATTCCGCCGCCGGAATAACGGCCGGCCGCGCCGCGGGCATGCGCGTGATCGGCGTCGGCCCCCGCGCCGCCGCCCACGCCCCCACGGCCCACGTGCTGGACCTGACGTCCGTCGACGTCGCCGCCGCACCGGACGGGTCCATCCGCCTCACGCTCCACGCGGCCTGATCCCGCCGGGCGCGCGCCCACCACGGACACGCCGAAGCTCCCCGCCCGACCGGACGGGGAGCTTCGGCGTTCCGGCGTACCCGCCGCTGCCCGGCTACCGGCTACCGGCTACCGGCTACCGGCTACTGCCCGACGCGGCCGTCGATCCGCTCGCGCAGGAAGTCCGCGTGGCCGTTGTGTCGGGCGTACTCCTCGATCATGTGGACCAGGACCTCACGGAGCTCCATCGGCTCCCCGCCGACGTCACCCGTGACGTCCAGGTCCGGCGCCCCGGCCACGAACCGCTCCGCGAAGGCCACCTCGGCCCGCCACGTCGCCCAGGCCTCGGCGACCACGGCCGGGTCGGCCACCGCTCCGGTGAACTCCCCGTCGGGCTCCTCCTCCGAGCGGTAGTGCCTTCGTATCTCCTCGCCCGCCATCACCGCCCGGAACCACTTCTGCTCCACGCCCGCGAGGTGGCGTACGAGACCGAGCAGGGACAGGTTCGACGGCTCCACCGAACGCCGCGCGAGCGCCTCGGCGTCCAGTCCGGCGCACTTCAGCTCCAGCGTCAGCCGCTGGTCGCGCAGGTAGCCCGCGAGCACGGCGGCCTCGCCCCGGAATCCCCCGTCGGTACGGGTGTCCTCCTCGGGGCTGACGAACATGTTGGCCCAGCCGAAGGCCCGGGTCCCGCCGGATGCGGGCGCGGAGGCGGGCGGGGAAGCGGGCGGGGAAGCGTGCGCGGAGGCGTCGAAGTCGTTCACGCCGCGACCCTGGTCCACCGGCACGCCCCTCGCAACGGAATATCAGCCGACGATCGCCTCGTACAGCGAGAACGCGGCGAGCGCGGCCATCACACCGGCCGCGACCTTGGTGATCAGGCTCAGCGGCACGTACTTCATCAGCGTCCGCCCGCCCAGGATCCCGATGCCCGCGACGGCCCACAGCGCGAGCACCGCGCCGATGCCGACCGAGAGGGGATCGTCGTACCGCGCGGCGAGGTTGGCGGTCATGATCTGCGTGAGGTCGCCGAACTCGGCCACCAGGATCAGCATGAAGCCAGCCCCCGAGACCTTCCAGAAGGACTGGTCGGCGGGCGGCGCCACCTCCTCCTCCCCGTCGCTCTTCTTCAGGAGCAGCATCGCCGCGCCCGCGAGGAACAGGACGCCGACGACGGCCTGGACGAGCCGGTGCGGCAGCAGCGTGAGCACGCTGCCGGCCGCGATGGCGAGCGCGACGTGCACGGCGAAGGCGGCGGCGACGCCCGCGAAGACGTACGAGGCGCGGTAGCGGGTGCCGAGCATCAGGCCGGCGAGGGCCGTCTTGTCGGGGAGTTCGGCGAGGAAGACGACGCCGAAGGCGATGGCCGTAACGGTGAAGCTGAACACGGGGGCGGAACCTCAATCGGTCGGGCAGGACGCCATCGGTACCGAGAGACCTGGGGTGTGTCAGGGGTCGCTTCGGCTCGGCGGCGCCCCGGTTGCGTAAACGCATGGCAGGACACTGCGGCCGAAGGTCTCGCCGGCCGACCGCTTCCGCGGCCTGCCTCCGGGCGCCGGCTGGGGTGACCCAGCAGTATGTCGACGGTCCGGCGAAGAGCTACTCCCCTTCTGCTCCATGAAGGGTACGCGACACCCGCGGCCAGTCGAAATGGGCCGTTGGTCCCGCTTGGACGGTCCGCGCGTCCGGATTCACAACTTCCGCTCAATTCCGGACCGTTGCAGACCTCGCCATGACATGCCCATGTCTCCACACTGTCACCTGGCGCCCATCCCCGCGAAACCCGGCGCCGCCAGCATGACGACGCCCCCATCCGCGGGGCGCCCGGACCCACCCCCACCTCCAGGGAGCCCGCATGTCCCCCACGTCCCCCGCATCCCGCATGCCCGGCGTCTACGCGCGTCGACTTGGCATGCTCACGGCAACGCTTGCCCTCGTCTCCCTCACCACCCTCGCCAACGCCCCCACCGCGGCCGCCGCCCCTCCCACCCCCATGAGCGCCTCGGCCGCCCGCTCGTACCTCGCCACGGTGACGCCCAGGGCCGAGGGCTCCACCAGCGGTTACAGCCGCGACCTGTTCCCGCACTGGAGCACCGTCTCCGGCAGCTGCAACACCCGCGAGACCGTCCTCAAGCGCGACGGAGTGAACGTCGTCCAGGACTCCGCGTGCGCCGCCGTGAGCGGTAGCTGGTACTCCGAGTACGACGGCGCCACCTGGACCGCCGCCTCCGACCTCGACATCGACCACGTCGTCGCCCTCGCCGAGGCCTGGCGCTCGGGCGCCGGCTCCTGGACCACGGCCAAGCGCCAGCAGTTCGCCAACGACCTCACCCGCCCCCAGCTCATAGCGGTCACGGACAACGTCAACCAGGCCAAGGGCGACCTCGACCCCGGCAAGTGGCTGCCGCCGCGCACCGCCTACCGCTGTACGTACGCCCGCATGTGGGTCAACGTGAAGCAGTACTGGGGCCTGAGCATGGACTCCAACGAGAAGACGGCCCTGGTCAACATCCTCAACGCCTGCTGACAGCCCGGGAGCCCACCCCTGGCCATGGATCTTTCCCCCACCAGGGGGAGGCCGAGCGCCCCCTCCCCGTCGTAACGTGATCGAAGCGACAACTGAGGAGGGGGAGTTGCATGGCCGGAATGCGCTTGGGACCACTGCTGCGCTACGTCGACTGGGACACGGGCGGCTCCGCCACCATATGGGTCGAGGCGGACCGCCCGTGCACGGCCGAGGTGCGCTGCGCCGACGGGGCCGGCGGCACTGTGCGCACCTTCCAGATCGCCGGGCACCACTACGCGCTGGTACCGGTGACGGGCCTGACGCCGGGCGCCACCACGGCGTATGAGGTACTGCTCGACGGCGTCCGCGTCTGGCCGCTGCCCGACAGCCCCTTCCCGCCGAGCACGATCACCACCCCCGCCGTCCCCGGCCGCGCGCCCTCGGCCCGCGCCGCCTCCGGTCCGGGGCTGCGCCTGACCTTCGGATCCTGCCGCCAGGCCGCCCCGCCCGCCGACCGGCACGGACCGCACGGACCGGACGCGCTCGACACTCTGGCGGCGCGGCTGGCCGCCGACCCGGAGGCGGTCCGGCCCGATGTCCTCCTGCTGCTCGGCGACCAGGTGTATGCCGACCACCTGTCCCGCGAGACCCGGCAGTGGATCGCGGCGCGGCGGGACCTGCGCGAGGCCCCGGGCGCCCAGGTCGCGGACTACGAGGAGTACACCCGGCTCTATTACGAATCCTGGCTGGACCCCGAGATCCGCTGGCTGCTGTCGACCGTCCCGAGCCTGCAGATATTCGACGACCACGACGTCATCGACGACTGGAACACCAGCGCGGCCTGGGTGGCGGAGATGCGCGCGACCGCCTGGTGGCAGGAGCGGGTGCTCAGCGGGCTGATGTCGTACTGGGTGTACCAGCACCTCGGCAACCTCTCCCCCGCCGAACTGGCGGCCGACGCGCTGTACGCGGCGGTACGGGAAGCCCCCGACGGCACCGACGCGCTACGGGCCTTCGCCGCCGCGGCGGACGCCGATCCGGCCACGGCCCGCTGGAGCTACCGGCGCGACTTCGGCCGGTACCGGCTGCTGATGGTGGACACCCGGGCCGCCCGGGTACTGGCCGAGGACGGCCGGGCCATGCTCGACCCGGCGGAGCACCAGTGGCTCCGGGACAACGCGCTGGAGGGGCACGGCGGTTATGACCACCTGCTCATCGGGGCCTCGCTGCCGTGGCTGATGCCGCCGCTGATCCATGACGCCGAGGTGTGGAATGCCGCGCTGTGCCGCGGGGACCGGGGGCCCCGGTGGGCGCGGATCGGGGAGAACCTGCGGCGGCGCAGCGATCTGGAGCACTGGGCGGCCTTCCCGGCCTCCTTCGCGGCGCTCAGCGATCTGATCGAGGAGGTGGGGACGGGCCCGCGGGCTCCGGCGACGGTGTGCGTCCTGTCGGGGGACGTCCATCACGCGTATGTGGCCGAGCCCCGAATACCCAGCACGGCCCGGGTGTTCCAGCTGACCTGCTCGCCGGTGCACAACTCCATCCACACCGCCGTGAAGTGGGGGTTCCGGCTGGGCTGGTCGCGCCTGGGCCGATGGCTGGGCCGCGGATTCTCCCGGCACGGGCGGACCGGCCGCCCGCCGCTGAGCTGGCGGCGTACGGATGGGCCGTGGTTCGGCAACCAGCTGATGACGCTCGCGCTGTCCGGGCGGACGGCCCGGCTCCGGCTCGACCAGGCACACAGGGAACGGCAGGGCGCCCGGCTGGTCCAGGTGCTCGACCGGGATCTCACCGCTCCGGAGTGACACAGTCCGTTACGGAGGCTTGACACACCGGTGGCCGCTGAGCGCCCCCGGACGTCCGGTGCGCGAACGCCGGGCGTACGCTGTATGGCTGTCAAGCCGCCCCTGCCGCTCCCCGCGACGTCGCGGCGCTTCCACTGTCGAAGCACGTCAACCGGACTGGGGAGTCCCGCTTTGCTTGAGACTCTGGGGTCTCTGACCTCGAGCCCATGGATCTACGCCCTGGTGGCGCTGTCCGTCGTGCTCGACGTCTTCCTGCCGGTGCTGCCGAGCGGGGTACTGGTGATCACCGCGGCGGCGGCCGCTGCCGCCGCCGGGGCGGCCGGACCGGGGGTGCCGGACATCCTGGCGCTGCTGGTCACCGCCGTCACCGCCTCGGTGCTGGGCGACATGGCCGCGTACCGGCTGGCCCTGCGCGGCGGGGCCCGCCTCGACCGCGCCATCGCCCGCTCCCGCCGGCTGACGCGCGCGCACGAACACCTCGGCACCGCCCTGGCCCGCGGCGGCGGCGCCCTGGTGGTGATCGCCCGCTTCGCCCCGGCCGGCCGCTCGGTGGTCTCCCTGGGCGCGGGAAAGATGCAGCGCAAGGTCAAGGAGTTCCTGCCCTGGTCCGTCCTCGCGGGCACGGCCTGGGCGGGGTACAGCGTGTCCCTCGGCTACTTCGGCACCCAGTGGCTCGGCACCACCTGGCTCGGCACCGCGGTCTCACTGATCGCCCTCTTCGCCGCGGGCGCCCTGGCCGCGTTCCTGATCCGCCGCCCCACCCCCACCCCGGCAACCCCCTGACGCCGACCGGCGGCCGTGGGTACCCCGGGTGGAGCAGTGCCTCACCCGTTCACCCGGCACCGATCGCCGTGCCGGGGTCGGGCTCCTAGCGTCCAAAGCACGGAGCGGATCCGAATCCGCGCCGCTTCGAGGAGCCCGAGGAGTTCTCTCCATGCCCGCCACACCGAATCGCACGCCCCGCGCGACCCACCTGCCCCGGCTGATGGCGATCGCCGCCGCGACCCTCGCCGTCGCCGCCGCCGTTCCCGCCACACTCGCCCATGCCGCCCCTTCCGCCACCGTCTCCCCCGGCACCGTCTCCCCCGGCGACCGGGTCACCCTGAACATCGCCGGCTGTGGCACCAACACCGGCAGGGCTTCCTCCCGCGCCTTCGGCGACGTATGGCTGACCCCGGGCAACCAGCAGGCCACCAACCTCATCGGCGCCGCCACCACTTACCGCAACATCAGCGCCGGCTCGCACCCCGTCACCTTCGAGTGCGGCGGCCAGCGCATCACCGTGGCCCTCAACATCAGCCCGGGCGCCGCCCGCGGCGGGCTCGGCGGCAGCGTCGACTCCATGAGCCCGGGTCAGATCGCCATGGGCGGGGCCCTCGCCGCGGGCGGCCTCGGCGCCGGCATCTGGATGCTGCGCCGCCGCTCGGGACGCTCCGCCTGACGGGCATCCGGACCGCACAGCACGGGGAGTGGCCGTTGGTCCCGTACGGCCCCTCCCCACTCCCACCCGGGCGGTCAGCCGGCGGCCACGGCCTGCTGCCCCCGCACGTGCACCCCGTCGAGCAGCGCGGCCGTCGCCTCGGCGATCGCGTCGACGGCGGCCTCGAACACCTCCCGGTTGTGCGCGGCGGGCGCCCGGAAGCCGGACACCTTGCGCACGTACTGGAGCGCGGCGGCGCGGATCTCCTCCTCCGTGGCCTTCTCGGGGATGGCGGGCGGGCGCAGGGTCTTAATGGAACGGCACATACCCCTACTATCCCGCTACCCGGGCAGCTCGGCGCCGGACAGTTTCATGATCAAACCGGCTTGCAGCCGCGCCCGCAGCGCCTGGTCGGCCACCTCGTCCAGCAGGACGATCGCCTGGTGCATCGCCTCGGCGGCCCGCCGGTCCTCCCGTAGCGAGGCGGTCTGGGCGGACATGTGCTTCAGCGCGATGTCCGCCCGCCGGTGGAACAGCTGCCCGACCAGCGTCACCACGAGCCCCACGGAGCTGGTCACCACCCCGAGGTACAGGTCGCCGCTGCTCTCGGCCTTCCACACGGCGATCCCGACCCCGACGAGCAGGATCGCCGCCCCGGCCCCGGCGAACCGCTGGCTGGTCGCGAAGCTGCTCCGCGCCTGGGTCAGCCCGTACGCGTAGTACTCGACGAGGAGCGGCGTGAAGCCGTCCCGCCGGTCACCGTCCTCCGCGGCCGGATGCCGGATCCCCCCGACGTCCGCGAACTTCGGGTCCCCCTCCTCCGCGACCGGCGCGTCCCGCCCGGCCGCCGCGAGCAACCGCTCCCGCTCCGCATCGCGCCGCCGGTCGAACCCCTCCCGCGCGACCCGCTCCAGCACCACCGCCACGACGACCGCGACCACGGCCGCCCCACCCCACGCGAGCCACTCGCCCATCCCCCGACCATCCCACGCCCCACCCCGACCGCCAACCCCCGGCACCAGCCCCCGTCTTCACGCCCCCGGACCGCGGGGCGTCACTTCTTCTTCCGAAGCCTGCGCATCTTCGCCTCGGCTTCCTTCTTCTTCCGCTGCGCCACCGCGTAGCCCGACCACCCTCCCTGGTGCAACTGACACCGGGAACTGTTCACGATCGCGGCCTTGGTGCAAGGCCGCCCCTTCGCCGTCGGCGCCCCACACCTGGGCTGACTCATCTCGACCCCACCTGCTTCCCGACTCGTGGACGCACGTCGGGATGGTCGCTCCCCCAGCACCCGCCGGGAAGGCGCAACGAAGGCGGACGGAAGCACGGTTCGAAGCTCGCCCTGCCCTGCCCTGCTTCCCGCGGCCTTCGCTCCCCGTCGCACCGCTCCAGGCCCCCTCCGGCCGGGCGTAGCCCTTGGCGACCGCTCCGGTCGTTACCAAGGCCGAAGGAGCGAAAACGATGATGTCGGCGTGGAGGAAGCGATGGGAGAAGAGTTAACTGCGACGCGTCCACGGACCATCGGACCACAATCCATAACCCACCGATAATGGGGATGTCGCATGAATCGGAACCTTGGAATCGCCACACTCCTGACGGCTGTACTGGGCGCGTCAGCCATCGGTGCCGGCAGCGCTCACGCACAGGACCCGGTCTCGATTCTTTCCGGTCTTATTTCTCCACTGCTCTGCGGTGCCGTACACCAGAACAACGGCGACAACAACACCGTCAAGGGCAATCAGACCGTCAACTGCAATCAGACCGGTGCATCGAACACACCGCCCCCGAACGGTGGCGGCATCACGGGGTACACCATCGTGCCGGCAGAGCAGCAGTGCAGCCAGGACGTCTTCTTCTGCAGCGTCACAGCCATTTGCCCCGAGGGGACGAGAGTGACGGGAGGCGGTTGGAACTACGCGGCTCCGGGAAACCCCACCCTTGAGGTTCTTGACAACGCACCGAACGCCGATGGGACCGGATGGTTCGTAAGAGTCCAGCGCGTCAACGACCAGCCCGCGGCCACCCTTCAAGCCAGAGCCATTTGCGCTGACGTATCCGGCGCGTGACCGAAAGCCCTACCGACCCCTTTGAAAAGCACCGGCGCTCGGGCACAGCCCGGCCACCATGGCGGCGTGACGTGCGCGCACGTCAATTGGACGACGTGGCAACGCTGGTCGACCCGCGGTACGCCGCCTTCGCGCCGACGACCGCACTCGGCTTCCGACGCGAGGAGATCATGCGTCGGGAGTAGGACCGGCTGCGTGTCCACCCCCCGGACCGGGCGCTGCGCGTCGAGCCGCGGAACGTCTACCGCGTGGCCGAGGACCCCGGGCCCGGGGTGGTGATCGGTGCATGCGCCCATGACCGATGTCATGTGGCGTCGCTGTGGCGTGGAAAAGCCCCCAACCGTGATCGGTTGGGGGCTTTCCGCTGGTGGGCGCGGACGGTTTCGAACCGCCGACATCTGCTTTGTAAGAGCAGCGCTCTACCCCTGAGCTACGCACCCGTGGATGAGTGGACAGCCTACATGGCGGGCACACCCCCCACGCAAACCCGTTCCCGTAGGGGAGAATGGAGCGGGGCATGGCGGACGCGGTACGGGAGAGGGATTGTGACGACGGCATCCCGGCGGTGGTTCGGCGGGCGGGACGAGAGTCGGCGGGCGGATGCGCAGGCGGCGAAGGATGCCGCCGCGGCCGCGTTCTACGAGCTGGACAGTGCGCAGCGGGACCTGCGGATCTCGGTGGAGACCATCGCAGCGGCGGACGGGTCGCCCGCGGCGCGGCAGGCGGGCGCCGGGTTCACCGCGCTCGGGCAGCGCATCGACCAGGTCAGTCAGGTGTACATCGAGGCCGTGGACGCGCACGACCTGGACCGGCCCGAGCTGGACGGTGCCGTCGCCGCGCGGGCGCGCGACGAGCTGACCCGGGCGCGCGACGAGCTCGTACGGGTCAAGGCGGAGCTGGACCGTTTCGCGCAGGGGCTGCAGCCGCTGCTGGACAGGGCCGAGACGCAGCTGGCCCGGGTGGCGCCGGCCCGGGAGCGGGCCAGGGCCGCGCTGCTGGCGGCGAGCACGGCGCTGGACGACGTACGCGGCAAGGGGATGCGGGCCGATGACCTGGCGGCGCGGCTGGCGGCGCTCGGGCCGGAACTGACCAAGCTGAACCAGGGCGCGGCGCAGCACGGCGTACAGGAGACCGTGCAGCGCGCCGACCGGATCCTGCGGGACGCGGAGGCGATACGGGCCGAGGCCGCGCGGCTGCCCGAGCGGGCGGCGGAGATCGACCGGCGGCTGGTGAGCCTGCGGACGCGGGCGCAGGCCCTGCGCAACCGGGCGGACCGGGTGGATCCGGTGCTCAGCGAGCTGCGGCGGCGGTTCAGTGCCGCGTGCTGGCAGGACCTCCAGCAGGTGCCCGACGAGGCGGTACGGGATGTGGCGCGGGCGGAGGAACGGCTGGCGGAGGCCTCTCGGGCGCGGGACGAGCAGCGCTGGGCGGACGTGGCGGCGCTGGTCGAGGCGGTCCGGACGGCGCTGGACGCCACCGACGACGCGGTGTCGGCCGCGCAGGACCGGCTGACGCGGCTGGAGGCGGTGGCGCGGGATCCGCAGGCGGAGGTGCAGCGGACGCGGTTCGCGATCCGGGACGCGCAGCGGCTGGCGATGGAGGGCCGCACCGTGCCCGAGCCGCAGCACGCGCGGCCCCTGGACGAGGCGGTGGCGCGGGTGGAGCGTGCGCTGGCCGGTCTGGAGGGGCGCCACCCCGACTACTGGGCGTTCCTGCTGGAGATGGAGCAGGTCCGCGGGTCGGTGGGCCGGGTCGTGGCCGACATCCGCGGCCGCCGCGCCGCCGGCTGAGGCGAACCCCGTGCCGTCGAGGCCCCGTGGGCTCGGGGTCGGAGTTGTCCCGGGGTGGTCAGCGGCGGATGCTGGAGGGGTCCGAACGGAGTAGAGGAGGCCGGTATGGCTGCCCACACGTTCCACAGGCCTCGCACGCTCCGTGCGTTCCGCACGCCGCAGGCACCTCCCGCCCCCGCACCGCATGAGGCCTACGGTCGTCATGCGCTCTACGGGTGCCACGAACCCCATGAGTCCTACGCGCCGTACGTACCCCACGAGCCCTACGAGTCCCACGAGCCGCAGACCTCCGGGAACGGGATGCTGCGACGCCTCCTGCGCCCCGTCAACGCCCGGCTCGACGAGCACCTGCCCGCCGACCACAAGCTCAGCAAGATCTACCGGGTCGGCGCCGGTCTGACGGGGCTGCTGCTGGTCGTCTTCGGCATCCTGGGGCTCATCGACCGCATCGGGTTCTTCGACACCGGCGGAGACAGGGTGCTCGCCCTGAACACCAACGGTGCGCTGAGCGTCCTGTCGATCTGCATCGGGGGGCTGCTGTTCGCCGGGACGGTGATCGGCGGCACCTTCGCCTCGACCCTCAACATCGTGCTGGGCCTGCTGTTCATCGCGAGCGGCTTCGTGAACCTCGCGCTGCTCGACACCGGCATGAACTTCCTGGCCTTCAGGATCCAGAACGTGCTGTTCAGCTTCGTCGTCGGCGTGATGCTGATGTGGTTCGGGATGTACGGGCGGGTCGGCAGCGCCCTGCCGCACGACAATCCGTACTGGCGCGCCCGTCACCCCGAGCAGGCGGCCATGGAGCAGCGGGCACCGATGGTCAGGAGTCACGGCTGGGCAGGCGAGCCGTAGCACAAATATTTGCCAAATGGTGATTGCTTGTGCAATTCTTTGCCGAAAGAAGGGGAAATCGCGCTTTCGTGCGCCCTCGCGCCGACCGGAACGGGTCGACGCCCCCTTCCACCTACCCGGCGCTGCCGACCACCTCCATCCAGGCCCTGGCCGAGCGCGCCCACCCGCACCACCCGTAGTGCCCCCGCATCCCGGTCCTGCCACCCGACCTGGAGAGGACACGGTCCGCCGTGAAGATCAGAACCGACGACGGCTCCCCCATGGGGTTCGGCGCCGCCCTGCGCACCGAGCGGCTCGTCGCCATCGTCCGCGGCAGGGACGCGGAGGCCTCCTTCCGTACCGTCATGACCCTCGTGGAGGAGGGCGTACCGCTCGTCGAGGTCTCCCTCAGCGGGACCGACGCCCTGCACGTCATCGGACGGGCCCGCAAGGAGCTCGGCGACACGGCGTGGCTGGGGGCCGGTACGGTCCTCACCGCCGAGGACGCCCAGCGGGCCGCCGACGCCGGGGCCAACCTGATGGCCACCCCGGGCCTCGGGGCCGGCGTCGACGAGTCCGTCCGCCAGGGGCTCCCGGTGCTCGCCGGGGTCATCTCCCCGACCGAGGTCATCGCGGCCGACGCGGCGGGCGCGTCCGCGCTCAAGCTGTTCCCCGGCTCGATCGGCGGGCCGGCGTACCTGCGGGCCCTGCGCGCACCCTTCCCCGACCTGCCGTTCGTGCCCGTCGGCGGCGTGGACGCGGCCGCCGCGGGCGAGTACCTGGCCTCCGGGGCGGTGGCGGTGGGCGTCGGCTCCCCGCTCGTCGGCGACGCCGCCGACGGCGGGGACCTGGACGCGCTGCGGCGCCGGGCCGCCGAGTTCAAGGCGGTCTGCGCGTGAGCGTGTTCACGTTCGGGGAGACGGTGCTCGCCCTGCGCGGCAGCGGCCCGCTGCGGCTCGGCGGAACGCTGGAGGTCTCGGTCGCCGGTGCCGAATCGAACGTGGCCGTCGGCCTCGCCCGGCTCGGGCACGAGGTCCGCTGGGCGGGCGCGGTCGGCGACGACGAGGCCGGCGAGCTGGTCCTGCGGACCCTGCGGGCGGAGGGCGTCGACGTGTCCGGCGCCTCCCGGGACGACGGCGGGGCCCCGACCGGGCTGACGCTGACCGCGGCCGGGCCGATGCTGACCGCGGCCGGGCTGCCGGAGCAGACACGCGGCGGTCACTACTACCGCGCGGGGTCGGCCGGTTCGCGGCTCAAGGCGTGCACGGTGGAGCGGGCCTTCACCGCGGCCCCGCCGAGGATCCTGTACCTGACGGGCATCACCCCGGCGCTGTCGCGCACCGCGCGTTCGGCGGCCACCCTCGCCCTGCGCCTCGCGGCCGAGCACTCCGCGCTGGTGTGCCTCGACGTCAACCACCGCGCGCGGCTGTGGGGGGCCGAGGAGGCCGCTTCCGTACTGCGGGAGTGGGCGCCGTCCGTGGACGTGCTGATCGCAACGCAGGACGAGCTCGCGCTGTGCCTGCCGGCCGGCGGTGCGGACGATCCGGGCGTACGGGCCAAGGAGCTCGTGCGGCTCGGGATCGGCGAGGTCGTCGTCGAGCCCGGCGCGGACGGCGCGGACGGCGCATACGGCTCGTACGGCGCGACCGCGTACGGGGAGGACGGCGCCCTCGTGCACGCCCCCGCGCGGCCCGTCCGGGCGGTGGACCCGGCCGGCGCCGGTGACGCCTTCGCCGCCGGCTACCTGTCGGCCCTGCTCGACGGGCTGGACACCGCCGGGCGCCTCGACCGGGCCGTGGCGGCGGGCGCCTTCGCGGCGGCCCCGCGCGGCGACCGGGAGGGCGCGCCGACCCGCTCGGAGCTCGGGCTGCCGGCCGCCCGCGCCGGGGCCGCACCGCACTGAGCTCCGGCGGGGCAGAGCGCCACCCCGGGGATTGACGATCCGGGGTGCGCACTGCGTAGCCTGGCCGCATGCCTCGCTACGAATACCGCTGCCGGACCTGCGAAGACACCTTCGAGGTCAGCCGTCCGATGGCCGAATCCTCCGCGCCCGCCGACTGCCCGGCCGGACACGCCGACACCGTCAAGCTGCTCTCCGCCGTGGCCGTGGGCGGCACCAGCAGCGCCCCCGCGGCCCCGATGGGCGGCGGCGGAGGCGGCTGCTGCGGAGGCGGCGGCTGCGGCTGACCCCCCGAGTCGGCGTCAGCGCTTGCGCGACAGGGTGAGTCCGTCCGAGATCGCCAGCAGGACGGACTCCATGCGGGTGTCCGCCGAGACGTGGTCGTTGAACGCGCGGACGCCCGCCGCCGAGCCCGTGGCCGACTCGTCCAGGACCGTGCCGTGGTACAGCGTGTTGTCCGTGACGATCAGGCCGCCCGGCCGGAGCCTCGGTACGAGCTCCTCCCAGTAGGCGATCTGGCTCTCCTTGTCCGCGTCCACATAGGCCATGTCGATGTGCGGCTCGGCCGGCATGGCGCGCAGCGTGTCCAGCGCCGGGGCGATCCGCAGGTCGATGCGGTCGGCGACGCCCGCCGCCTCCCAGGCCTCGCGGCCGAACGCCGTCCACTCCGTCGAGACGTCGCACGCGATCAGCGTCCCGCCGGGCGGCAGGGCCTGGGCCATCGACAGCGACGAGAAGCCCGTGAAGGTGCCCACCTCCACGATGTGGCGGGCGCCCGTCAGCCGGACGAGGAAGGCCAGCAGCGGCCCCTGCTCCTCCGCCGACTGCATCCCGGCGACGTCCGGGAACTTCTCGTACGTCGTCGCCACGAGCCCCCGCTGGACCGCGTCCAGCGGGGGGTTGTGCGCGAGCATGTACCGGTAGAGCTCATCCGTGATCTTGGTGCTGTTGCCCTTGGTCATGCGCTCAGTCTCTCAACCGCCCCGCCGAACGCGCGCACGATCTCCTCGCCCGCCAGCACCCCGGCCGTGCCGATCGCCGTCACCGTCGGCGCCGTCCAGTCGGCGTCGGCCAGTTCGCCGTGGGCCGGGCGCCATCCCTCGTCCGCCGCCAGCAGCAGGTCCGCGTCCAGCAGCGAGTCACCGGCCGCCAGCGTGGCCGTGGCCCCGGTACGGCGGGCCACCTCGCGCATCGCGGCGCTCTTGGTCAGCGGCCGCGGAACGGCGTAGATCTTCCGGCCCTGGAGCGACACCGACCAGCCGCGCTCCTGCGCCCACTCCGCCAGGGCCTTGAGCCATTCGTCCGGCACCAGCGCCCGCTCGACGACCAGGTACGCGAACAGGTCCTCCGCCACCCGCGCCTTGCGCAGCCACACCGGGTCCGCCGTCGCCAGCAGGTGCCCGTGCACCTCCTCCAGCGGCGCGCACTCCCGCTGCAGCCGCGCCGCGACCTCGCGCCGCCAGTCCTTGTCCGGCACCCCGTCCACCAGCAGCTGACCGCCGTTGGCGCAGATCGCGTACGGGGCCGGACGTCCGGGGAAGCGGATCCGCTGGTACTGCTTGCGGGTACGGGTGGTCGTCGGGACGAAGACCACCCGCGGATCGGCGGTCAGCTCGGCCAGCAGCCCGGCCGCCGTCTCCGTCATGTAGGAGAGCGGCTTGCTCTCGTGCACCTCGACGCACAGCAGCCGCGGGGCCACCGGGTCGGGCATGGTCAGGCCGAGCGCGGCCGACGAGTAGATGAGCGTGCGGTCGAGATCACTGGCTACCAGGACAGTCACTTGGAGGCCACAGCCTTTCCGTCGGCGCCGGTCGCGCCGCGCGTGAAGCGGGGGTGGATGAGTCCCACGCAGGTGTAGGGCAGCCCGTCCACCTCTTCCACGGGCACTCCCCGCTGCTCCGCGAGGAGTCGTACGTGGTCCAGGTCGGCCCCGGCACCGCGCTGGGCGAGGATCTTCCACGGGACGCGGCGCAGCAGTACCCGGGTGGTCTCGCCGACTCCCGGCTTGACCAGGTTCACGTCGTGGATGCCGTACCCCTCGCTGATGCGCTCGACCGCCGCCCAGCCCACCCAGGTGGGGGTGCGGTCCGCCGCGAGCAGTTCCTTGACCTCGTCGTCGACGGCGTCGGCCACCTCGTCGAAGCGGGCGGCGACGGTGTCGACGAAGTCGGCGGAGACGTCGGCGGCGGCGAGCTCCCGGTAGAACTTCGCGCCGTGGAAGTCGGCGGGACCGACCAGGTCGGACCTCAGAACCGTACGCGAGACCAGTCCGGAGACGGTGGAATTGAGACAGGCGGAGGGGATCAGGAAGTCCTCGCGGGTGCCGTAGGTCTCCACGCACGAGCCGGGGTCGGCGAGGACCACGATCTCCGGGTTGAAGCCCTCGAACTCCGCCAGGGCCTCGCGCAGCTCCCGCGTGATGGCGCCCTTGCCGGTCCAGCCGTCCACGAACACCACGTCTGCCGGATCGTGGTGTTCGGCCAGCCAGCGCAGCGCGTTGGCGTCGATGCCCCGGCCGCGCACGATGGAGACGGCGTAGTGCGGCAGGTCCAGGCCGTGCCGCTCGCGGGCCCAGCGGCGCATCAGTACGCCCACCGGGGTCCCGGCGCGGGCCAGGGAGACCAGCACGGGCGACGGGGAACGCTCGGCCAGGACCGTTTCGGTGACGGTGCCCACGGCGCGGGCGACCCGGACGGCGGAGGCGGTCAGCGCGCTCTGGTAGAGCTCCTGGTACTGGGGGGACGGCTGGTACTCGACGGGCAGCGACTCGGCGTAGTGCGCGCCGCCGGCCTGTATCGCCTCCTCGCGCTCCTCGGTCGGGGCCTCCAGCTCGACGTCGGAGAGGTCCTGGAGCAGCCAGCCGACGTCCTCGGGGGCGTACGAGGAGAAGGCGGGGCCGCGCAGGGGCTCGGTCATGATCGGCTCCAGCCGGTCGGGTACGTCGGGTACGTAGGAAGGTATGACGACGGGCAGGACCCGGCCGGTGTGCGGGGCGAGGGCGGCGAGCAGGCCCGTACGCAGCTCCGGGGTGTCTCCGGCCGAGTCGACCACGGCGACGACGGCGTCGAAGCCGGCGCCCGGCGTGCTGCTGCGGACGTTGTAGGCGTACCGGTCGCCGGGTCCGTCGGCGGGGCCGTCGTGGGCCGGGAAGACGAGGCGGGTACGGATGGCGTACCCGGGGTCGTCCACGGCGAGCACGGGCGAGCGGGTGGTGGTGGAGAAGCGGACCTCGTCGGCCGCACCCGCCTCCTCCAGGGCCTTCGCGAGGCGCAGCGGGGCGTACATCAGCTCCTCGTTGCCGAGTACGAGCACCCGCCCGAGCCGCTCGCCCAGCGCGGCGGCGAGCTGCCGGGCCAGGTCCGGCAGGGCCGCGTCGAGCACCGCACGGTGCGCGGGGGTGAACCCGTGCCGTCCCCCGTCGGGGACTCCGGCGGGCCAGTCCAGCTCCAGCTTCGCCGGCGACGGCGAAGGCGACGGCGACGCGGGTGCGGGCGCGGGCGCGGTCATGGCGTCCGGGGCGGCGCCCGTGGCCTCGTACTCCGCGACCAGGGCCTGGCCCTTGGCCAGTACCCCCTCCGGGAGGGAGACGGTGCCGGAGGCGAGCGCGACCAGGTCCACCCGCGCGCCCAGCTCGGCGGCGAAGGCGGTGAGGCGCTCGCGGTCCGCCGGGGAGCGCATGTCGACGAGGGCGACGACCACGTAGTGCGCCCGGGGGTGGCGGGCGTGCAGGTCGCGGATGGTGTTCAGGACGGTGTTGCCGGTGGAGAACTCGTCGTCCACGAGGACCAGCGGGCCGCTGCCCGCCAGCAGCGCGGGGTCCTGCGGCAGCAGCAGGTGCGAGGTGGCGTGCGAGTGCGCCTCCTCGAAGCCGCCCGCGGGCTCCACGCCCGCGACGGGGCGGCGGGTGGAGTGCAGGTACGGGGCGACGCCGAGGCCGTCGGCCACGCAGTGGCCGAGCCCGGTCGCGGTCTCCGCGTACCCGAGGACCACGGCCGACGCGGCCGCCGCCTCGCCGAGCAGCGCCCGGACCCGCTCCCCGAGCCCGTACCCGGCGGCGTACACGACTGCCGGGGACTGCGGGACGTGCTTGCCCAGCACCTGCGAGACCAGCAGGTGCGCCCGCTTGGGGTTGCGCCGCAGCGCCAGCCCGAGCAGCTCGTCGAGCCGCGGCCCGCCCGGTTCGGACCCCTCCTCCAGGCTCACGCCCAGCCGGTCCGCGACCCAGGTTCCCGACCACACCTCGTCGATCGTCTTGCCTTTCCTCGAAACACTCGGAGTACTCGTGTGACTGCCCGTGGCCCCCTGCGACGGCCCGCTCACACCTGGAGCCCGGCCGTGAGGAGATCGACGAAGCCGACCTCCTCCTTCGCGACCCCGAAGACCTCGGCGCGGAGCATGGTGCGCTCGGCCCAGGCCCGGTGGGGCTTCACCTCGTTCATCTTGTTCGTGTAGGCGGAGCGCATGACTCCGCCGCCGCCGCGCTCGGGGCGCAGGATGTCCTGGGCGTCGCTGAACTCCTCGTGGGAGACCACCGACAGCGCGTGGACGGGGGTGACGTGCGCGGGGTGGATACAGGTCTTGCCCAGCAGTCCGTTGGCCCGGTCGAGTTCGATCTCGCGCAGCAGCCCGTCCAGGTCGTGCTCGATCAGCGCGGTGCGCAGCTCCTCCACGCCCTCCTCCAGGAAGGGGCTGCGGCGCAGCTGGGGCTTGAAGAGGCGCTGCTGGCTGCGGAAGTACTCCCACACCGGCCCGGTGACCGTGAAGCCGGTGCCGTCGGCGCGGCTGAGCACGTTGACCACGTCGGCGATCACCCCCGCGACGATCTGGACGTCGTAGGCGGTCATGTCGGGCGTGCGGCGCAGTCCGTACGCCGAGCAGAAGTCGGTCACGCCGAGCCGCAGGGCCAGGACCCTCTCGCGGTACTTGTTGACCGTGCGGGAGATGCCGGCGAGGGCTTCGACGCGGGTCTCCAGGTGCAGGAGCTCCGGGGTCTCCAGGACGGGCATGGCATACAGCCGGGGCTGTCCGCTCTCCGCCTCGGCCTGTGCCACGGCGTCGAGGAAGGCGATTCCTCGGGTTTCGGTGAATTTGGGGAGTACGAATCCGGCCAGGCGCGAGGCGGAGCCGCCGAGGCGGCGCACGAGATCGGGTATCTGCTCGGGCGTGCGGACGCGGATGAAGAGGAGCGGCAGCTCCGCGGGGTCCTCGTCGAGGGCCGCGAACTGCCGGACGAGGTTGTCCTCGCCGTCCGCCACGTCGGCGTCGCTGATGGAATCCTCCAGGCAGAGGACCATGGAGACGACTCCGCGGGAGGCCTGCTTGCGGATGTCACCGGCGAGGTTCGGGCGGGTGGCAGGGCTGTAGAGCGTGGCTCCCAGCGCGGCCGCGAGGGTGCGGGCGGGTGAGGCAGCGGTGAACTCGGCCGGCTCCTGGTGGAAGAGGTCCTTGCGGACGGTGGGCGATATGTGCCCGAAATGACGCATGTGCTTCCCCCGTACTGCCTCGGCGGCCCAACTGGCATGGCCGGTAATAGTACGTACGAATGAGATTCAAGAGTTCCCCAAGCACATGAAATCCAGGTAACCCTCTTGCACCATGCCCAGGTCTTCCGTTCTGGACAAGGCCCTACGGGGGGCCGCATTGTCCCGGTCATGCCCGGGAGGGCAGGATGACCGGCATGACGCACGCGATGCAGAAGGGCTCGAACATCCCGGTGGCCCCCGTGGCCGTCCGGGCGGTGCTGCGCTGGACCGGCGGCGGCGAGGTTCCCGACGTGGACGCGTCCGCGCTGCTCGTGGGCCCGGACGGGCGGGTGCGGTCGGACGAGGACTTCGTCTTCTACAACCAGCCCCGCCACCCCTCCGGAGCCGTATGGCGGCTCGGCAAGAAACAGCTCGGCGACTCGATCACCGACGCCGTCCAGGCGGACCTGCGTGCCGTCACGCCGGCCGTCGACCGGATCCTCGTCGTCGCCTCCGCCGAGGACGTGCCCTTCCAGCGCGTCCACGACCTGCGGATCCTGCTCTACGACGCCACCGCCACCGGCGGCTCCGAGCCGCTGGCCTACTTCGACGTACGGCCCGAGACCGGCGCCGAGACGGCGCTGATCTGCGGCGAGCTGTACCGGCGGGGCGACGGGTGGAAGTTCCGGGCGCTGGGCGAGGGCTACTCGAACGGGCTGGTGGGGCTGGCGACCGACCACGGGATCTCCGTGGACGAGGGATCCCCGGAGGCCTCGGCCTCGGCCTCGGCGCCGGGGCCCACCGCCGAGCAGACCGCCGCGATGCGCCCGCCGGCGCCGCCCACGCAGGCTCCGCCGGCCGCGCAGCCCGCGTACGGGTACCCGCAGCCGGTGTCCCCGGCCCCGCTCCCGGGGCCCGGCGGCGACCCCACCTTCCGGCTTCCGGCGCAGGGCCCGCAGTTCGTCCGCCGCTGACCCCGGACCCGTACCGCGGCCCGGCCGGGCACCAGGGGGCGGCGGGGCCTCAGGCCTTGGTCTTGTAGCCCCGCCCCCACTGCAGGCCCCACCCGTAGAGCCGGTCCAGCTCGGCCTGGAACCCGTACACGAACTTCACCTCGCGCCGCACGATCAGCTCGCCCTTGATGTTCTCCAGGGAGACCACCGCGCAGGAGCGGGCCTGCGGGTGCCGCTCCTCCAGCGGGATCTCGATCCGCGGGCCGGTGATCGGGTAGAGGGTGACCAGGGCGTGCGTCCGGTCGAAGGCCGGGGTCTGGTCGTAGATGTACACGAAGACGAGCAGCCGCTTGATCTTGTCGATGTGGTCGAGGTTGACGAAGACCGTCTCGCCGGAGGGCGCTCCGAACCGGTCGTCGCCGCTGAGCTTCACGTACGGCGGGCTGTTGATGTCCCCGTGGAGGTTGCCCAGCGGCTGTACGACGCCGCGGGTGCCGTCGGTCAGCTCGTAGAGGCAGCCGATGTCGAGGTCGACATTGACCATGCCCTGGGTGTGGGCCTGCACCATGTCGGGCTTGAACAGCTTGAACGGATGCCGGAAGAGCTGACCGCTCGGGCCGACACTGCGGCCGCCGATGTCCGAGGTGCGCATGCGCCAGGAGAGGTTCACGCGCAGATTGCCGTGCACCGCGCCCTGTTTGGTGAGCGACACCGTCGGATGGCGTTTGGTCAGCTCGATCGCGTTCGACGAGGCGCTGCCCGACTGGAACTGCGTGGCGCGCGCGCCCCTGAGCCCGTCGAAGAAACCCATGCCCCAACCCCCCAGGTCGGTCCTGTGCCCGGATGTGCGGCGGGGCGGCCGCGCGGACCCGTGGATCCGCGTGGCCGCCCCGTCACACAGAAATGATTCCGCGTGAAGCGTTCCGCAATCAGGGCCGGGTCACACCCCGGCCTTGACCTCCGCCGACTCGCCGTCCCCGCCCTCGGCCTCGATGCGCTTGTTGCGGCGCACCGAGGACCAGAAGGACCAGGCGATCAGCACGACGCCGACGAGGCCGGTGATGACCTCGTTGATCTCGTACTGGATCGTGACGAGCAGGATGACGGCGAGCGCGCCGATGGCGTAGTGCGCGCCGTGCTCCAGGTAGACGTAGTCGTCCAGGGTGCCCTGGCGGACCAGGTAGACCGTGAGCGACCGGACGTACATGGCACCGATGCCGAGGCCGAGGGCCATGAGCACGATGTCGTTGGTGATGGCGAAGGCGCCGATGACGCCGTCGAAGGAGAAGGACGCGTCGAGGACCTCGAGGTAGAGGAACATGAAGAACGCGGCCTTGCCCGCCATGGCGACGGCCGAGACCGGCTTCCCGGTCTTCTTCGCCGCTTCCTCGGCCTCGTGCTCGGCCTCTTCCTCCTCTTCCAGCTTGTTCTCGAAGTAGCCGGAGAGGCCGCCGACGACCATGTAGGTGATCAGGCCGAGGACGCCGGAGATCAGGACGGTCTGCGCCTTGTCCACATGGGTGCCGCCGTGCTGGTGGGCATTGGCTGCGAAGGTCATGGAGGTGATGACCAGAACGATCAGCGCGATGCACGCCGAGAGCATGTCGATCTTGCCGAGCTTGGCGAGCGGGCGCTCCAGCCACGCGAGCCACTTGATGTCACGGTCCTCGAAGATGAAGTCGAGGAAGATCATCAGGAGGAACATTCCACCGAAGGCAGCGATGGACGGGTGAGCGTCCGTGACCAGCTGCTTGTACATGTCCTTGTCGGTCATGGCCAGGTCGACGGCCTCGATGGGCCCGATCTTGGCACTGATCGCGACGATCACGACGGGGAAGACCAGACGCATGCCGAACACGGCGATGAGGACACCGATGGTGAGGAAGATCTTCTGCCAGAAGGCATTCATCTTCTTCAGGATTCCGGCGTTGACCACCGCGTTGTCGAAAGACAGCGAGATCTCCAGGATGGACAGGATCGCGACGATCCCGAACGCCTGCCACCCCCCGTAGAACACCGCTGCGACCAGACCGAGCGCAGTGACTGCGAACGACCAGCCGAAGGTTTTGAGAACCACAGGCACCCCATCGTCTTGTACGGCTTTACGAAACGTTGACCCCGAAGTCTAGAGCGATGCCCCTGAGCCCCGACGCGTACCCCTGCCCCACCGCACGGAACTTCCATTCGCCCCCGTAGCGGTAGACCTCGCCGAAGATCATCGCCGTCTCGCTGGAGGCGTCCTCGGACAGGTCGTAGCGGGCCAGCTCCTGGCCGTCCGCCTGGTTCACCACGCGGATGAAGGCATTGCTGACCTGACCGAAGCTCTGCCGGCGGGCGTCCGCCTCGTGGATCGAGACCGGAAAGACGATCTTGTCCACCCGCTCCGGCACCTTGGTGAGGTCGATGATGATCGACTCGTCGTCGCCTTCACCCTCGCCGGTGAGGTTGTCCCCGGTGTGTTCGACGGAGCCCTCGGGGCTCTTCAGGTTGTTGTAGAAGACGAAGTACTCGTCCCCGAGCACCCGGCCGTCGCTGCACAGCAGCGCGCTGGCGTCGAGGTCGAAGTCGGCGCCCGTGGTCGAGCGCGCGTCCCATCCGAGGCCGATCAGAACCCGGGTGAGGTTCGGTGCGGCCTTGGAGAGGGAGACATTGCCCCCCTTGGCGAGTGTGACGCCCATGTTGTGGTCCTCCCCGGACGACGGTGTGGCGATGGCGGTACGGCGTGCTGCGGTACGGCGGCGTACGGCTGTGCGGCGGTACGGCTGTGCGGTGATGCGGCGGTGCGGTGATGCGGCGGTAAAGCCCGTCCGGCGCCGTACACACAGTGCACGGCGCCGGACGGTACTACTGCTCTCGGACTCAGACGTTGACGCCGAAGTCCTGCGCGATGCCGCGCAGACCGGAGGCGTAACCCTGGCCGATGGCGCGGAACTTCCACTCCGCGCCATTGCGGTACAGCTCGCCGAAGACCATGGCGGTCTCGGTCGAGGCGTCCTCGGAGAGGTCGTAGCGGGCGAGCTCGGTGTTGTCGGCCTGGTTCACGACGCGGATGTACGCGTTGCGGACCTGGCCGAAGCTCTGCTGGCGGCTCTCGGCCTCGTAGATCGAGACGGGGAAGACGATCTTCTGGACCTCGCCCGGGACGCCGGCCAGGTTGACCTTGATCGCCTCGTCGTCGCCCTCGCCCTCGCCGGTGGTGTTGTCACCGGTGTGCTCGACCGAGCCGTCCGGGCTCTTCAGGTTGTTGAAGAACACGAAGTTCGAGTCGTTGGCGACCTTGCCCTGGTCGTTGGTCAGGATCGCGCTGGCGTCGAGGTCGAAGTCGACACCGGTGGTGGTGCGAGCGTCCCAGCCCAGACCGACGATGACCGCCGTCAGGTTCGGCGCGGCCTTGGTCAGCGAGACGTTTCCGCCCTTGCTGAGGCTGACTCCCACGGGTCCTCCATTGGTGTTGTGTGGGGCTGTGCCCCGCCGTGCGGTTACTACCGGATCAACGCTTCGATCCTAGTGACGGGTTCCCACCCGCACCCGGATTTCTCAGAGGCTGTCGAGGGCCTTGATGTACTCGTTCAGGTCACGCGCGTCGGGCAGCCCGTTGACGACGGTCCACTTCACGATGCCGTCCTTGTCGATGATGAAGGTGCCGCGGACCGCGCAGCCCTTCTCCTCGTCGAAGACTCCGTACGCGCGGGAGGTCTCGCCGTGCGGCCAGAAGTCCGACAGCAGCGGGTACTCCAGCCCCTCCTGCTCGCCGAAGACCCGCAGGGTCGGCACCGAGTCGTTGGAGACCGCGAGGAGCTGCACGTCGGCGTTCTGGAACCGCGGCAGCTGGTCGCGCAGCTCGCACAGCTCACCGGTGCACACACCGGTGAAGGCGAAGGGGTAGAAGAGCAGCACGACCGCCTTCTCCCCCCTGAAGTCGGAGAGCCGCACGGTGGCGCCGTGGTTGTCCTTGAGCTCGAAGTCCGGGGCCTTGGTGCCGACCTCGATCGCCATGTGTCGCATTCCCTTCGTTCCTGCTTGGCCGCACTGGGCCGTTCGGGTGGTGCCACCCTATGGCCACGGGGTCCGTTTTGTGGACCCGCAACGCACGCACCCCGCCGACCGGGGATCAACCTGGTCGACGGGGTGCGTGTCCGCTTGGCTGGGTACGGCTCAGCGCTTCTTTACGGCGGTCTTGGGCGTCACCAGCTTGGTGGCGCCCCATTCCTTGCCGACGGGAAGACCCTTGGCCAGCGAGAGGCCGGCGGTCTCGGCCGCCTCCTTGATGTCGCTGGCCTCGACGTAGCCGGGGCGGCCGGTCTTGGGGGTCAGCAGCAGGATCAGTGCGCCGTCCTCGATCAGCTCGGTGGCATCGACCAGAGCGTCCGCCAGATCGGCGTCGTCGTCCTCCCGGTACCACAGCAGTACGGCGTCGGCGACGTCGTCGTAGTCCTCGTCGACGAGCTCGCCGACGAGTTCCTCGACGACGTCACGGAAATCCTGATCGACGTCGTCGTCGTAGCCGATCTCCTGGACCACCTGTTCGGACTGGAAACCCAGCCGGGCGGCCAGGTTCTCCGCGTGGTCCGCGGTCGCGCTCACGGGGTGCCTCCTGCTCATGTTCGGTGAATGTCTTTCGGCGGCGCGCGTACGCGCAGCATTGGACGTAGTCCACACGGGCGCGGCGGATCGCGCAAGTACCCGGCCGCCGAGACCGTCGAAACGGTGACGATTACGGCCGTCTCGCCGCAACTTTCAGCACCTCGATGTGTACCTCGGGTGATTCATCCCACACCATTCCACCTCATTCGGCATCGGGTCGGGACTTTCCTACCTGTTTGAGGGACGAACGGCCTTACGAAGTCGCTGATCCTCATGGGCGTAAGGTTGCGGTTTGGCCGGTCTCGTCACCCAGTCGTCCCTGATTCGCTGCCGACTCCAGGGATTACCCAGTGGTAAAGGTGACGATTTCGGTCGAGCGTAAGACCATGGGAGGCGGCGACCCAAGGCACGACTCCCCCGACAGCGAAGGAACAGCGTGGCTTCCGCATCCGATCGCAATCCGATCATCATTGGCGGCCTGCCGAGCCAGGTCCCGGACTTCGATCCGGAGGAGACGCAGGAGTGGCTCGACTCCCTGGACGCAGCCGTCGACGAGCGGGGCCGTGAGCGTGCCCGCTACCTGATGCTGAGGCTGATCGAGCGGGCCCGCGAGAAGCGCGTGGCCGTGCCCGAGATGCGCAGCACGGACTACGTCAACACCATCGCCACCAAGGACGAGCCCTACTTCCCCGGCAACGAGGAGATCGAGCGCAAGGTCCTCAACGCCACCCGGTGGAACGCGGCCGTCATGGTCTCGCGCGCCCAGCGTCCCGGGATCGGCGTCGGCGGCCACATCGCCACGTTCGCCTCCTCCGCCTCCCTCTACGACGTGGGCTTCAACCACTTCTTCCGGGGCAAGGACGAGGGTGACGGCGGCGACCAGATCTTCTTCCAGGGCCACGCCTCGCCCGGCATCTACGCGCGCGCCTACCTCCTGGACCGGCTCTCCGAGCAGCAGCTCGACGCGTTCCGGCAGGAGAAGTCGAAGGCCCCGTACGGCCTTTCCAGCTACCCGCACCCGCGGCTGATGCCGGACTTCTGGGAGTTCCCGACCGTCTCGATGGGCCTCGGCCCGCTCGGCGCGATCTACCAGGCCCGGATGAACCGGTACATGCAGGCGCGCGGGATCGCGGACACCTCCAAGTCCCACGTTTGGGCGTATCTCGGCGACGGCGAGATGGACGAGCCGGAGTCGCTCGGCCAGCTGTCCATCGCCGCCCGCGAGGGCCTGGACAACCTGACCTTCGTCGTCAACTGCAACCTCCAGCGCCTCGACGGCCCGGTGCGCGGCAACGGCAAGATCATGCAGGAGCTGGAGTCGCAGTTCCGCGGCGCCGGCTGGAACGTCATCAAGCTGATCTGGGACCGCTCCTGGGACCCGCTGCTGGCGCAGGACCGCGACGGCATCCTGGTCAACAAGCTGAACTCGACCCCGGACGGCCAGTTCCAGACGTACGCGACCGAGTCGGGCTCGTACATCCGCGAGCACTTCTTCGGCGGGGACCAGCGGCTGCGGGCGATGGTCGAGAACATGACCGACCGGCAGATCCAGCACCTGGGCCGCGGCGGTCACGACCACAAGAAGGTCTACGCGGCCTACGCGGCGGCCAAGGCCCACAAGGGCCAGCCGACGGTGATCCTGGCGCAGACCGTCAAGGGCTGGACGCTGGGCCCGAACTTCGAGGGCCGCAACGCGACGCACCAGATGAAGAAGCTGACGGTCGACGACCTCAAGCGCTTCCGCGACCGCCTGCACATCCCGATCCCGGACTCCCAGCTGGAGGACGGCGCGCCGCCGTACTACCACCCGGGCCGCAATTCCCCCGAGATCCAGTACATGCACGACCGCCGCAGCGCGCTGGGGGGCTACGTGCCGACCCGCGTGGTGCGCGCGAAGCCGCTGCAGCTGCCGGACGAGAAGACGTACGCGGCCGCCAAGAAGGGTTCGGGCCAGCAGTCGATCGCCACCACCATGGCCTTCGTCCGCATCCTGAAGGACCTGATGCGGGACAAGGAGATCGGCAAGCGCTTCGTGCTGATCGCGCCCGACGAGTACCGCACCTTCGGCATGGACGCCTTCTTCCCGAGCGCCAAGATCTACAACCCGCTGGGCCAGCAGTACGAGGCGGTCGACCGCGACCTGCTGCTCGCGTACAAGGAGTCGCCGACCGGCCAGATGCTGCACGACGGCATCTCGGAGGCGGGCTGCACGGCCTCGCTGATCGCCGCGGGTTCGGCGTACGCGACGCACGGCGAGCCGCTGATCCCGGTCTACGTCTTCTACTCGATGTTCGGTTTCCAGCGCACGGGTGACCAGTTCTGGCAGATGGCCGACCAGCTTGCGCGCGGTTTCGTCCTCGGTGCGACCGCCGGCCGGACCACCCTGACGGGTGAGGGCCTCCAGCACGCCGACGGTCACTCCCAGCTGCTGGCGTCGACCAACCCGGGCTGCGTGGCGTACGACCCGGCCTACGGCTACGAGATCGCGCACATCGTCAGGGACGGTCTGCGGCGGATGTACGGGCCGGAGGCCGAGGACGTCTTCTACTACCTGACGGTCTACAACGAGCCGATCCAGCACCCGGCCGAGCCGGCCGACGTCGACGTCGACGGCATCCTCAAGGGCATCCACCGGGTCTCGGCGGGTACGGCCGGCAGCATCGGGGCGCAGATCATGGCCTCCGGTGTGGCGGTGCCGTGGGCGCTGGAGGCGCAGCGGATCCTGGCCGCGGAGTGGAACGTCAAGGCGGACGTCTGGTCGGCGACCTCCTGGAACGAGCTGCGCCGCGAGGCCGTCGAGGTCGAGGAGCACAACCTGCTCCACCCGGAGGAGGAGCAGCGCGTCCCGTACGTGACGCGCAAGCTGTCGGGTGCGCAGGGGCCGTTCGTGGCGGTGTCCGACTGGATGCGGGCGGTTCCGGACCAGATCTCGCGGTGGGTGCCCGGCCCGTACACCTCGCTGGGCGCGGACGGCTTCGGCTTCGCGGACACGCGTGGTGCGGCGCGGCGCTTCTTCCACATCGACCCGCAGTCGGTGGTCCTCTCGGTGCTGACCGAGCTGGCCAAGGAGGGCAAGGTCGACCGCTCGGTGCTGAAGCAGGCCGTCGACCGGTACCGGCTGCTGGACGTCGCGGCGGCGGACCCGGGCGCGGCCGGCGGCGACGCGTGACGCACGGCGCTCCCACCGCGTCTGCCTGGAGGTTTCCTTCATGCGGAGCATCGTAAGGAACAAGTAAAGGGAACCGGTAAAGCAGAAGCGGCGGCGGG